>OZ260079.1:916085-1221447 GCA_965284365.1 Phragmitibacter sp. | reverse complement strand
CTTCGCCTTCAACGGCCTGAAGCTTTTCTTTGGTTTCCGTGTAGGAAAAGGACACTTTGCTCAGCGTGCCTTTGCTGCCGCTTCCGGACGCCGTGAGGGGAATCTCCAAGACACCGTCGGCACGGCTGATCGGTTGAACGGCAGTTCCGTCCACGGAGCATTTTAGGAGTGAAGCTCCCGTTGGCAAAGTGAGTGACCAGCGCAGCGAAGCGTCATGCTCGATTTCAAGCGTGGCATCCGTCATCGTGGCGCCGTCACCCACCACCTTCGTGGTGAATGAACTTTTGGTGATCACGGAAGAGGCTGTCTCCAGTCTTGGCAGGAGTTGGCTGCTGACCTTGGTTGCGCTGCCAGCGGAGATCGTGAAGAACTCAGAGTCGTTCCGGGCTTCCCGGACCCATCGAGGCAGTTTCGAAGAAGCGACTGGTCCGATCAGTTGGTCGCCCTTGAATTCGACACCTGCTTGAGCCGGGAAGAGGTAAAGGCTTTTCACCCGATCCGCGTCAGGGAGTTCTGGAGCACGCAATTCCCATTCAAGAGCCAGAGGCAACTTTGGCAGAGCATAGTGGAGGCGCAGTTCACGCTCCATGATGTCCCGTTGCGTCCAGCGGACTTTCACCTCGGTGCGGCCATCCACCGAGCGGCCTGTCGTGGCCGAAGTGAGACCATCGCCTTCGACCTTAAGCGAGCGGGTGTTTGCCGGAAGGAAAAAGGTGATCTCCAGAGCCGATCCGTTCGAAGCTGCGGCCAGTGTATGCACCTCATGGCGGAGAGTGCTTTCATCCTCATAGACGAGCACTTCGTTTTGCAGCGTCCATTCGCTGGGCTCAGGGGGAGGGAGCGGTTTGGGGGTCTCGCTGGCATCCCCAAAGTTAGCGTGACCTCGCCGCCTTTGGCCGAAAGAGGCAGGTAGGCGGAGCCATTGGCTGGCGTGACGAGATAAGCCCCTGACTTGAGGATTCGCCCTTCTGGAACACCTTTCAAGGTAAGGGCTGTGACGGCACTCGGAACGGTGTGGAGCCGCAGGAGAGGTTGATCCGCGGTGCTGGGCAGAGGTTGGTTGGCGAAACGCACCTTCACCACCTGCTGACCCGGGTCTTTCGCCAGGAGGACGAGATCATCGCCCGCCACAGTGATGCGGGCATCGGCTGGCTCGACCGAAGCCACGGCCCAGTCCGCGCCGGTGAGCCGGATTTGCTCAAACTGCCCGGTGAAGCTCTCCACGCGGAATTCCGCTTCCAGAGCCACCTGGCCAACGCTGAGATCCGCTTGATAGGCCACAGCCAGCAGGGCTCCTGCCGGGAGCGGCGTCGAGGGCGCTTTGGTGGAGGTGGCGGCTGCGGCATCCCAGAGTTGCTTCAGTTCGGTGTAGGGGATGCGTACTTCCGCGCCTTCGAGTTTGGGCATCAGGGAAGGCGGCGGCTCTTGGGACTGGGCGGGACGGCTGGGAAGGCCACCGCAGAGAAAGAGAATCGTGGCGAGGCAGATGATTTTCATGCCTCATTTTTCCCATCCCAAAGTGAATTCAGGGTGAAGGCGTGGTGAAATGGGTGTGAATCGTCCGTGAAATGAAATTTGGGGACGGCAGCATTGCCGATGGCGTTCGTATGAGTATCATCCGCCTTCTCTCTCTTTTGCATGTCCCGCCGCAAGCCCGCCCCCGCCACCCTGTCCGACGTGATCCAAATCCGGGGGGTGCGGCAAAATAACCTGAAGGGTTTCGACCTGGATCTGCCCCTCGGAAAGCTGACCGTGGTGACCGGTCCGAGCGGCTCCGGGAAGTCCTCGCTGGCGTTCGATACCATCTACGCGGAAGGCCAGCGTAGATATGTGGAGACCTTCTCCCCTTATACCCGGCAGTTTTTCGAGCGCATGGACAAGCCGAAGGTGGACGCCATCCACGGCATCCCTCCGGCCATCGCCATTGAGCAGGTGAATAACATTCGTTCCACGCGCTCCACGGTGGGCACGATTACGGAACTGAATGACTACCTGAAGATGCTTTTCCCGCGGCTGGCAGAAGCGGCCTGCCCGGAGTGCGGACGGCCTGTGCGGCCAGAGACGCCGCAGAGCATCCAGCAGGAACTGATGACGAAGCATGCGGGGCAGCAGGCGATGATCCTCTTCGGCATCCCGGTCCCGGCCAAGACATTGACGCCAGACTTTTTCGCCTTTCTGCAAAGCCAGGGCTACACGCGTGTTCTTTTGTTTGGAGAGGTGATCCGCACGGATGAGCCCGAGAGTTTCGGGAAGCGGAAGCTGCCAGCAGTGGTGCAGGTCATCCAGGATCGCATCGTCCTGGAAGCATCCAATACCTCCCGTTTGACGGAGGCCCTGGAAGCGGCCCTGCGTTTTGGGAAGGGCACGTGTGCTGCTCGCCTGGATGACAAGACCAATGCCACAACGCTCAGCTTTTCCACCGACTGGCGTTGCGCAGACTGTGATGTGAAGCTGCCAGCGCCAACGCCCGGCTTGTTTAGTTTCAACAATCCGATTGGCGCGTGTCCCACCTGTCGGGGATTCGGACGAACGCTAGGGCTCGATATCACAAAGGCGATGCCGGATGAAAGTCTGAGCATTCACCAGGGACTGGTGAAGGCCTTCGGCGGAGATACCTACAAGGACTGCCAGGCCGACTTGGTGAAGTGCGCGAAGGCGCGAGGCGTGGATTTGAATCTTCCGTTTGACGAGTTTTCCAAGGAGGATCGGAAATGGCTGATTGAAGGTGAGCGCTCCGATCCCGAGGAGGCGCATCGCCAAGGCGAATGGTACGGCGTGCGAGGCTTTTTTAAATGGCAGGAGAGCCGCTCCTACAAGATGCATGTGCGCATCTTCCTGAGCCGCTACCGCGCCTATACAACCTGCCCGGACTGCCACGGTTCCCGGTTGAAGCCAGAGGCGAGTCATTACCGGATCGACGGCAAGACTCTTCATGACCTGTGGCAACTGCCCGTAACCGATTTCCTGCCATTCATGGACGGGCTGACGGTGCCGGAAAGTGATCGCGCGGCACGTATGCTCCGGGACGAGATCATTAGCCGTCTCAGCTACATGGACCGCGCCGGATTGGGATATCTGAATCTGGACCGGCAAACGCGGACACTGAGCGGCGGAGAACTGCAGCGCGTGAACCTAACGACGTGTCTCGGAGCCTCTCTAGTGAGCACTCTCTTCGTCCTCGATGAGCCCAGCATCGGTCTGCATCCGCGGGACATTGGCCGATTGATCGGCGTCATGGAAGGGCTTCGTGACAAGGGCAATACCCTGCTGGTCGTCGAGCATGAGGAATCCGTCATGTGGGCGGCCGATAACCTCATCGAGATCGGGCCGGGTCGTGGCGATCAAGGCGGAGACTTGGTTTTCCACGGCCCACTTCATGAGTTGGAGGCGAAGACCGGTACCCTTACCGGTGACTATCTTTTTGGGCGGAAGATGATTCGTGTTCCCAACAAAAGACGTCGACCAAAGTCGGGTCATGCCATTCGCATCCAGGGTGCGCGACAGAATAATCTGAAGAAGCTGGACGTGACCATTCCGCTTGGTGTCTTTTGCGCGGTCACGGGAGTGAGCGGGAGTGGCAAAAGCACGCTCATTCATGAAGTGCTCTATCGTAACCTGCTGCGTCAGCGTGGTGAGACGGTGGAAGACGAACCCGGCAAGATGAAAGCCATTCTGGGCGGAGACAAAGTGGGTGCGGTTGTCATGGTGGACCAAAGTCCGCTGGCGCGCACGCCCCGCAGTACCCCAGCGGTGTATGTGGGCGCGTTTGACTCTATCCGGCAACTGTTTGCCCAGACGGAAGAGGCGAAGGATGACAATCGCACGGTCGGCTTTTTCAGTTTCAACAGTGGTGATGGCCGCTGTCAGCGGTGCATGGGCAATGGCTTTGAGAAGATTGAGATGCAATTCCTGAGCGATCTATATGTGAGTTGCCCGGAATGCGAAGGAAGGCGTTATCAGCCTCATGCGTTGCGCTACAAGCTACATGGCAAAAGCGTTACGGAAATCCTGGATCTGACGGTGGAGGAAGCTGTTGCATTCTTCGGCGGCATGGACAGCAAACGAGCCGCCAGCATTGTGGCGCCTTTTCGTCTGCTCTGTGAGGCAGGACTTGGTTATCTGAAACTAGGCCAACCACTCAATACCCTAAGCGGCGGCGAGGCTCAGCGGCTCAAACTGATCGGGCATTTGTTGGAGCCGAATACTTCCGACAAGAAAACGCTGTTTCTGCTGGATGAACCTACGACTGGCTTGCACTTCGATGACATTGCGCTGCTCATCAAACTGCTGCAACGCTTGGTGAATGAAGGCCACAGCTTGCTGGTCATTGAGCACAACATTGAAGTCATCAAATGCGCGGACTGGGTTCTGGATCTCGGACCGGAAGCCGGAGCGCAAGGCGGTGAGTTGGTGGCGGAAGGGACGCCGGAGGAGGTGGCGCGTTGCGAGAGATCCTGGACAGGGAAATTCCTCACTGAAGCGCTGGAACGGAGTGAGCAAGGCGGAGGGGTTTTGCGTGAAAGCGAAATCGCTTATGGCAAGCGGCGTGAGGAGCGAAAGAGTGATCATATGGATCATTCCGTGATCTCGGTGCGCGGCGCACGGGAACACAACCTCAAGAACATCTCCGTCGATATCCCGAGGGAGCAGCTGGTTGTCGTCACTGGACTAAGCGGCTCTGGCAAGTCTTCGCTCGCATTCGATTTGGTATTTGCGGAGGGCCAACGCCGTTTCCTGGACAGCATGTCCGTTTTTGCGCGGACCTTTGTGGAGCAGATGGAGAAGCCAGATGTGGATCTGATTTCTGGTGTGCCACCCACGGTCGCCATTGAGCAACGGGTCAGCCGGGGTAGCGGCAAAAGTACGGTGTCCACGGTGACCGAGGTTTATCATTTCTTGCGATTGCTGTTCTCCAAGGTGGGTACTCAATATTGTCCCGATTGCGACGTTCCAGTGGAGGTGCAGAGCATCAATGCTATCACCCTGGCTGTGGCCAAATTGGCAAAGTCCAACCTGTGCCACATCCTGGCGCCGCTCGTGAAAGCGCGGAAGGGCTTTCACACCGATGTCGCGGAAGCAGCGGCCAAGCAGGGGATCGAGACGATGCTCGTAGATGGCGTCTTTAAGGACACGGCCAACTTCAAGAAACTGGAGCGCTTCAAAGAACACACTATTGATGCGGTGGTCGCCCAGACTTCTCGCAACATGACCATGGAGGCGTTGCGACCCTTGGTCGAGCAGGCGCTGAAGTTGGGCAAAGGCACGCTCAAGGTGCGTCTCTCCGACAAGTCCATCCATGTGATGAATACAGAGATGAGTTGCCCTCAGTGCGGCATGAGTTTCGAAGAGCTGGATCCCCGGCTTTTCTCGTTTAACAGCCCGCATGGCTGGTGTGGGGACTGCCGTGGCTTCGGCGTCATCGCGGCGATGCCGGGATCGGATAACCGACGTGACGACATCTCCTTGTTGGAAGCTGAGTTGGAAGAAGAACGGCGTTTTGACAGCGCTGAACATTCCACGGAGCCTTGCCCAACCTGCGCAGGCAGCCGCATCAATGCGATTGCACGGTCAGTGAAGATCAATCAGCCTGCCGGGTTGATGCGCGATGGTTCGGATATCAGCAAAGTCTTGAAAAAGGCTGTGAAGGTAGTCAAAGGCGATACGGGTCCTCAGATGCAATTCCGACTGGAAGACTTGGCGCATCTCTCCGCCGAGCGTGCCCATAACCTCATCAGCCAGTTTGGCTTTGGTGGACATCAGGACATCATCGCACGCGACATCTTGAAAGAAATCCAGCAGCGGCTGCACTTCATGAGTGAGGTCGGCCTGGGATACCTGCAACTCAACCGCAGCGCGGATACCCTCAGCGGCGGAGAAGCTCAACGCATCCGCTTGGCCTCGCAGTTGGGATCCAATTTGCGTGGCGTGTTGTATGTGCTGGATGAACCGACCATCGGTCTGCATTCACGCGATAACGAACGCCTGCTGAATACGCTGACCGCACTGCGCGACAAGGGCAATTCCCTCCTCGTGGTTGAGCATGACGATGATACCATGCGGCGCGCGGACACGATCATCGATCTCGGGCCCGGCGCAGGCCGTTTCGGCGGGCAAGTCGTAGCGCAGGGTCCGCTTGCAGAGATCATGAGCCACGAGACCAGCACCACCGGTCAGGCCATGCGCTCGCCGATGCCGCATCCGTTGCATGGGAAGCGACGGAAGCTTCCCGGTAAGACCAGTTCGGAATGGCTTCACCTGAAGAACGCCACCCGGCACAATCTGAAGGATGTGAGCGTGAGCATCCCTATCGGACGATTGACGGCAGTGTCGGGCGTGAGCGGATCCGGAAAGAGTTCCTTGATCCGCGGGTGCCTGCATCCGGCGGTGGTTGAGGCGCTATCCAAACCCAACAAGAGAAAAGGGGCAAAGCGCAAAAAGACAAGCGGTGCTGTGCTCACGGGCACAGAACAAATTGCAGCCGTATATGAGGTGGATCAGTCTCCCATCGGGAAAACGTCGCGCTCCTGTCCGGCTACCTACGTGGGTGTGCTGGATGACATCCGTAAACTCTTCGCGCAATTGCCAGCGTCGCGTGCGCGAGGTTATGAAGCAGGTCGATTCTCTTTCAATACGGAGGGCGGTCGCTGCGATGCCTGTCAGGGGAATGGCGAGATCAAGGTGGAGATGAACTTCCTGCCGACGACACGCGTGCATTGCGAAATTTGCAATGGATTTCGTTTCAACGCCGCCACGCTGGAGATCACCTATAATGGGAAGAACATCGGCGAAGTGTTGCGCCTCAGTATCACGGAGGCAGCAGAGTTCTTTTCTAGCGTGCCGAGAATCGCTCGACCATTGCAGTTGCTGGCCGACACCGGTCTTGGATATCTGCAACTCGGACAGCCGAGCCCAACGCTCAGCGGAGGCGAAGCCCAACGGCTCAAGCTCGTGACAGAGTTAAAGGCAGGTCAGGGCCGCACCGTGACGGAGCGGATGAAAGGGCTACAGACCACCAAGCGAAATCTGTATTTGATCGAAGAACCCACGATCGGCCTGCACGCACAAGACGTTCGTCGGCTCATTGAAATTCTCCATCGCCTCGTGGATGAGGGGAATACCGTGGTCGTGATCGAACATGAACTCAATGTGATCGCGGAAGCGGACTATATCCTCGACATCGGACCTGAAGCTGGAGAGCACGGTGGCGAACTCGTCGCCGCTGGCACGCCTGAAGAAGTCGTGAAAGTGAAGCGCAGCCGAACAGCGCCGTTCCTGAAGGCGGTCATGGCTCAGTAAGGGAGACAGGATTACTTGTCTTCGCAGCGGGTTGTATTGCCAAACGCGCCCCTAAAAAAACTCCACCCGCTTTCGCGGATGGAGTTCTGCGTTCCGGCGTTAACCGGAAATTGATCAATTGAATTACGCCTTGAGCCAGCCGTCGCGATAAGCGGCGCGCTTGATGTACTTGTTGGCGTCTTCCACGTTGGTCACCTTCATCGCTGCGGCATCCCACTGGATGGTCTGGCCAGAGCGGATGGCAAGGTTGCCAAGAAGCACAAACTCCGTCAGCGGGCAGGAGTAGTCGAAGTTCGAGCTAGGCGTGCCACCGTTGACGATGCAATGGGCCCATTCACCCTGTGGGTTGTTCGGCTTCGGACTGCGGGCTTCCGTCTTCTTGATCTTGCCATCGACCATGGCTTGCTTGGCTTCCATGAACTTGGCGGTTGGATAAATGGCAGGGCTGCCGCAATAGGCATCACCTTCATAGACGACGGCGTCGGTGCCTTGGAAGATCATGCCGCTGCTGGCTTTGTTCCAGCCGTCTTCCTTGAGATCAGCCAGCATTTCTGGCTTCACCGGCTTGTTCGGCTTGCCATCTTTCTTGCCGTCCTGCCAGGTCACCACGAGTGGCTCGGGGTTGTTCTTGCCAGGGGCGAAGTGATACTTGAGGTTGGACCAGGTCGGAGCGCAGGTCTCGGAGATCTCACCGGATTCCACTTCGATCTTGGTCGGAATCGCCTGGCCGAGGATGCTGAACGTGGCGTCCATGATGTGGCAGCCCATGTCACCCAGAGCGCCGGAGCCGAATTGCCACCAACCGCGCCAGTTGAAAGGATGCACGGAGTTGCCGCGCTTGCCGTCCTGACCGTCAGGGATTTCGAATTCGAAATACGGCTCATTGGCTTCGCTGGCGAGCCAGAGATCCCAATCGAGGCCTTCCGGAGCCGTGGCAGGTACTTTTTTGAGCGGGCCTTGAGGCCAGATCGGACGGTTCGTCCAGAGGTTGATGCCTTTCAGCGTTCCAATCGCGCCCTGCTCAATCCATTCCTTGGCGAGACGTTGGCCTTCCATGGTGCGGCCCTGATTGCCCATCTGGGTGACGACCTTAGCGGCTTTGGCGGCCTTATGCAGTTCGCGCACTTCCCAGATCGTGTTACAAAGAGGCTTCTGCACGCAGATGTGTTTGCCATAACCCAGCGCCCACATGGCGGCGACAAAGTGAGTGTGGTCGGGCGTGCTGATGATGACGCCGTCAATTTCCTTGTGGCATTCATCCAACATTTTGCGGAAGTCTTGATAGAGCTTCGGCGGGGTGCCAGGGGCAGCCATGCCGGCGTCGACAAAAAGCTTGGAATGCTTGGCGGCGGCTTCGTCCAGACGCTTTTTATCCACGTCCACAAGGGCAACAATATTGTGGTCCAGGGCGATGGCTTGCGTGTCGGACTGTCCTTTGCCGTTCGCGCCGATGATAGCGAGATTCAGCTTCTTACCCGCGGTGTTTTGCCCATGCAGCAGCAAGTTAGGAAAGGCAAAGGTGCCACCTGCGGCTCCTGCAGTGGCTGCCAGGAAGCTGCGGCGATTGAATGTGGTTTTGGCCATGATCGGTGCGATTTTGTTGGTTTGGTTTGGTTAGTGGAAAAATGTAGAGGGAAAAAAATGCTAGCGGCTGGGGTAGACCTTGGCCAGCGCTTCTTTGGGCGCAGAGCCAGAAATTCCAGCTTTTATGTACCGTCAGGCCCGCCATTTGAGGACGCGCAAATCATTATAAGGCGCTAGTCCGGGAACGATTCCGTGAAGGCTCAAGTCGACGCCGTCTTTGCGCACGACCGCACGCACCCAGCCAATTGGGTGCTCTGGCTTGAAGTTGTACGCCGTCGGAGGCAGGTTTACCATGTGGATACCGCTGGCTTGGTCGACGGCGAGTTCCCAGCGATGCGAGTGGCCGTAAAATACGGCTTTCACCTGCCGTTGAGCACGAAGCATGGCCATGAGCTCAGCGCCGTCTTGAAGCGAGGTCAGGGTCTTCGGCTCCACGATGTTGTGATGCACCATCACGAGTGCAGGCACATTTGGTCGCGCTTTGAGTTCTTTCTCCAGCCAGCCGAGTTGATCCGTGCCCAGTGTCCCTGGGGTCTTATTCGTGCCGTCCAGAGAATCCAGGAGATACCAGTTGGCCAGAGGATCTTCCACCACGGTGGCATAGCGGCTTCGCACGGCGGATGAGGCTTGCGCTGCCTGGGTGGCCAAGACTTGAGCAAAGGTGACGCGGTCGTCATGGTTGCCCATGAGCAAATGGACGGGTAACCGAGCTTTCCCGAGTGGTTGGATGAGGGTGGCGAGGTTTGCGTAATCGGGAGCTTGCCCCGTCAGGTGGGCGCAGTCACCACAAACGAGCACACCCTTTGTCCCAGCCGCCAATCCAAGCACTTGGCGAATCGCTTCCTCCAAGTTCTTCGTCATGTTGATCCCACGCGAGACTGTAGAGCGATCTGCCGCGATGTGGGTATCCGACAGAAAAGCCCAAGTGGCGGACTCAGCACCCGCCTGACCAAAAGCACCCGTCAGTTTACCCAGGAAAGCCGAAGAGGCTGTGGCCAGCGATCCAGCGAGGAAACGGCGGCGAGAGGTTGGCAGCAGCGAGACAGGCATGGAGTCGGAATAGCGAAAAAGCTAGACCAACACGAACGCCCCACCCGTTGCAATCCTTGCAAACAGGGCAAGCCAATCAACCTGCCTTACGCTTCGGTCGTCTCGACAGCTTCTTTTTCGGCCACCTTGGTCGCCGTAAGCTTCAGCATGAGGAAATACAAAACGCCGATGATTGCGATGCCGCCGACCACCCAAAGCGATTCATGCTTGATCGTGTGAATCAAAGCGTCTGGATCCTGCATGAGAGTAGGGTTCCGCTCAGCCACTCCCCATCCATACCACGAGAGAATCGCGCACCAGATAAACGAGCCTACGATGGTCATCAGGCTAAATTTGCCAAACGGCATCCGGACGATGCCAGCCGGGATGGAGATGAGGTGTCGCACCACCGGCAAAAGACGTGCGAAGAAAATGCCGCCGGCTTCGTAGCGAGCCAGGAAGCGTTCCGCACGTTCGATCTTCTCTGGCGGGCAGAAGAAATACTTACCAAACTTGAAGATGAAAGGCCTGCCGAACCAGCGGGAAATCGCATAAGTGATGGCCGATCCCAGCCACGAACCAAAAGTCCCTGCGGCAATGACCCCCCAAATGTTCATTTTGCCCTGTGCCGCGAGAAAGGCGGCAGGCGGCATCACGACCTCGCTGGGCACTGGGAAAATCGAGCTTTCCATGGCCATGAGCACTACTACGGCGGTGTAGCCACCCTGCTCAACCCAGTGAAACCAAGAAGTAATGAGTTCGTGAAACATGTGGGTTCTCCGTAGCAGCTAAACTACTGGGAATCAACCCCAGGGTTGTCAGCCGTTGCCGAAGAACCAGTCATGCAGAGCGACTTCCAGCGCATCGTGTTGTTTGGGATCGTAGAGGTGACAGACAAACCCCCAGCGTCTCCCTGCTTCGATATTATCTGGCAGGTCATCAATATAAAAAGTTTGGGCGGGATCCAATTGGTGCGCCTCGATTACCTTGTGATAAATCGGATCGTGAGGCTTCATGCAGCCCGCTTCGTGCGAGTAAGTGCCTCCCTTGAAGTGGGCGAACACCGGAAACTTCTCGAACAGCCAGTTCTTGTGCAGGCCGGAAGTGTTGGAGAGAAGATACAGCGGGTACTCCGCCGCCAGTTTCTCCACGAGCGCTGTCATGTCATTGTGCTCGGCAAAGATGTCGCCCCAGATCTCAATGAATTCTTCCGGTGTACCACGGAAGCCGATGCGGCTCATGGCTTGTTCCACAAAAGCCTCATCGGGGATGCGGCCTGACTCCAAGTCATCCTTGAAAGGAGTCAGCAGAGACAGAACCTCCTCCGCCGTGGCATCACTCTGCGCCGCCAGACGCTGCGCCGCGAGTGTGAAGTCGAAGCTTACCAGAACGTTCCCGATATCGAACAAGACTGCTTTCATTTGCCTAATACTTCCCGGATGTGACCAGCGATACGAAGAGCCGATTCGGCTTCATTGAGAGATACCATCCTGGCTTTCATTTCCTTTGCGACTTTCGCCCCGTCAGCCAAGAGCCGCGCAGCCTCCTGACCCGTTTGCCGTGGTGACTGAGTGGTGACACCGCAGCCGTGCTTTGTGAGCAGTTCGGCATTCCCTTCTTCCTGACCAGGAACGACGTAGTCAATGATCGCCGGACAGGTGGCCGCCAGGGCCTCATGCAGAATGGCGCCGCCCGCCTTGCAAATCACCACATCATGGGTTTGCAGAAGACGGGGAATGCGCTTTGTCCAGCCGAGGATTTCAATGTCCGCGCCGGGTAGCGAGTCTAGGTAATGCGTGATGACGAGATGCAGCCGCGAAGCATGTTTGCCCACGGGGATCGTCAGTTTGACCCCGGCAGCTACCAGAGGCCGCAAGGCGTCTAGGGTCTTCGACACGTAGTTCACTCCCGTAGAGGGCAGGTAAAGGATGCTGCCTTTAGGCGTGGCGCACTCCTCTGGAGTGGGTTTCTCCAGAAAGCTCAAACTCACCGGGAATCCGGTCACTCGCACACGAGTCGCGTCCGCGCCGAGTTTGACGAGGCTCTTTTCGGAATCTTCGTCGGCCACGAAATACCAGTCACTGGGGGCCAGCATCCAGATGGGATGGATCGTGATCGAATCTGTGATCACCGTGAAAACCGGCGGAGTCGATTCGCCGCTTTCAGCGAGGTCACGGACGAGCTTGGCATACACGGGATAACTGCAGACGATCGCACGCGGGCGAAAACGTTTCAGCAGGCGGGCGATAGCTTTGCGCAAAGCATTCAGCGCATCCACCGTACCTCCCTCGAATTTAACCCCGGACGAATGTCTGAAGATCGCCGCCCAAAGCCACGGCGCTCGCGTGATCAGCATCTGATAGCCCGACTTCATGGCAGGCGAGAGAAAGGGATGAGCTTCGTCGAACACATCTACCACCTTCGCCTCCTCCTCTGGCTCCAGGCGTTGCAAAGCCTCGGCCACGTTCCGCGCAGCGGTATTGTGGCCATCACCAAAGCCGGCGGTAAGTACGAGTATCACAGAAAGGTTGTGTTTAGCCGTCCCATGCGAGGGCGCGAATGAAAAATGACATTCCCGTCACGATGGAACACGGCATGAGTGCGTGTTTTGCCTTGTCACCCGGCGGATACGCTTTTGAGTGGCCTATGCGCATCGGCATCACAGGGGCTACAGGATTCATCGGAACAGCACTTGCCAAAGCGGCAGCGAAACGTGGGCACGAGCTGGTTGCCTACACCCGCGGAAACAAGCGCAGCCTGCCCGGATTCAGCGAGGTTCGGCCTTTTTCACCAGACAATGAACAGGTGCTGGACCCTTCCGGACTCGACGCGCTGGTGCATCTGGCCGGAGAAAACGTGTTCGGTCTTTGGACCAAAGCCAAGAAAAAGCGTATCTACGACAGCCGGGTGCCCGTGACGCAACGCATTGTCGAGTGCCTGCAAGTGGCCCAATCGCCTCCTGGCGTGTTTGTCTGCGCCTCAGGAACAGGGGCTTATGGAGATGCAGGCGACCAGGTGCTGACGGAGAGCGCACCCCGCGGCCGGGATTTCCTGGCGGAAGTTTGTGAAGGTTGGGAGACCGCCGCCTCACGTGCCCATGCTTTGGGTATTCGCGTCGTGTTATTGCGCACCGGCATGGTGCTGGGCCAGAAGGGCGGGGCTTGGCCAATGCTCCGCCGTATCTTCTCGGCGAGGCTCGGATCCCGCTTGGGCGACGGAACCCAGTGGATTCCGTGGATTCATCTGGACGACGAGATCGGCATCATCCTGGCCGCATTAGAGAAGCCGGCTTACCAAGGCCCGGTGAATCTATGTGCTCCGAATCCGGTGACCAATGCCCAACTCACGCATGAGATTGCCGCAGCGCTCAAGACCTCGACCTTTATTCCGGCTCCAGCTTTCGCGCTCAGGTTGATGCTCCGGGACGCCGCCGCCATGGTGCTCGGGAGTCAACGATGCATGCCTAAAGTTGCTCAGGATCTGGGATATCAGTTCCGCTATACGGAGTTGCCTGACGCGCTAGCAGCTCTGGTGTAACGTCTTTAACTCATGTCCGCCGCGCAAAGCACCATTGGCCTCGTTTACGATTTCGACCAGACCCTGAGTCCGGGGTACATGACGGATGAGGTAATCTTCCCGCACTTTGGTATCAATGGAGCCCAGTTCTGGAAGCGGACAGACGCGTTGGTGGATGAGCAGGGCTATGATCCCGAGTTGGCGTATCTCAAAACGCTGCTGGATTGCCTGACCCCAGATCCGCCGACCAATGCGGAACTTCATGCACTGGGAGCGAAGCTTCGATTTTTCCCCGGCTTACCAGATTTTTTCCCGGAGATTCACGCCACGTTAAAGCCGGAGCATGTGGCTCTGGGCATCCGCATTGAGCACTACATCATCTCCTCGGGCTTGAAAGAGTTGCTGGATGGCAGCGCGGTGCGTCCGCATGTGAAAGCCGTCTTTGGTTGTGAATTCGCCGCAGACAAAGAAGGCCGTATCAGCTTTCCCAAACGCGTGATCAGCCACACAACCAAGACGCAATATTTATTCCGCATCAACAAGGGGCTTCTCGAGCCGCATCAGGACGTGAACGATCATATGCCGGCGGAGCATCGGCCTATCCCGTTTGAGAACATGATCTATGTCGGGGATGGCCCGACGGATGTGCCGTGCTTTACCCTCATGAAGCGTTACGGCGGGCAGGCGATTGCAGTCTACAATCAGGAGGATGAGACACGCACCAGCTTCCGGAAATGTTATCAGCTCAGCGGACCGGCGGGGCGCGTGAAACATATTGCCCCGAGTGATTACCGTCCGTCAAGCCACCTCCGGCTCTTACTCGAGGAAATGGTCTCGGAGATTGCGAATACCATTCTCAGAAAGAAGCGCGAAGAGGTGGAAAATGCCACGGTGAGCGCACCGGGCTTCTAAATAGAAGCCGCTTGCTCGCACGCAAGTGACGTGATCGCTCCTCGGCGAGGTCTCAGGAGCACTTGCTTTAGCCTCCAGTTAATGGCAAGGCTAAGGTTCGCCCATTAGCCGATTCCATCCCATGCGCCTCCGCACTTTTCAAGGACTTGTCCCTACGCCAGAGCACGCCGCCGAAGTGGCTGCCGTCCCTTACGATGTCGTTAACCGGGAAGAATCCGCAGCCCTGGCGAAGGGGAATCCTTACAGCCTGCTCCACGTGGATCGCGCGGAGATCGATCTGCCGGACGCCGTGGATGCCTACGACTCCAAGGTCTATGCAAAGGCAGCGGAAAACTTTCAGAAATTACAGGACGACGGCATTCTCGTACGTGAGAGCGAACCCTGCCTTTACCTCTACCGCCAGGTGATGGGCGAGCATGCTCAAACGGGCCTCGTAGGCGTCTGCAACATTGAGGACTACGAAAACGACATCATCCGCAAGCATGAAAAAACGCGGAAAGTAAAGGAAGACGACCGTACCCGGCTGGTGGACACGCTTAGCGCCAATACCGGTCCGATCTTTCTGACCTATCGCGATCTGGCGGGCGTGACCGCGCTCACAAAGAAGCACGAGGGGAATGATGCCCCTGTCTACGACTTCACCGCTCCCGATGGCATTCGTCACCAAGTCTGGCGGCTACCCGCTACTACGTGTGAGGCGATTACCAAGCTGTTTTCTACTTCCGTGCCTCTGTCCTATGTAGCGGATGGGCATCACCGCAGCGCCAGTGCGGCGCGGGTGGGCAAAGAGCGTCGCGAGCGCAATGCCAAACACACGGGCGCGGAAAACTACAACTGGTTCCTCTGCGTGCTCTTCCCGGCCAGCGAACTGAAGATTCTTCCTTATAACCGTGCCGTGAAGGATTTAAACGGCCACTCGACGGACGGATTTCTGAAGGTCATCAGCTCGATCTTCACGGTGACGGCCAATGGCCTGAAGACCCCAACTCGCCCTGGACAGGCCAGCATGTATCTGAAAGGACAGTGGTATCAGTTGGATTGGCATGCGCTATCAAACGCCTCTCCGGTGCAGGCCCTCGACGTGGAGATTCTCCAGAGCCGCTGCCTCGCTCCGGTGCTGGGCATCGATGACCCACGAACCAGTGAGCGCATTGATTTTATCGGCGGCATTCGTGGCACCGATGAGTTGGAGCGACTGGTCGATAGTGGCAAGGCAGCAGTGGCTTTCTCTATGTATCCCACCACCGTCGAGCAATTGATGGACATCGCGGACGCGGGTGAGATTATGCCTCCAAAGAGCACCTGGTTTGAGCCGAAACTCCGGTCCGGACTCTTCATTCACACGCTGGAGGGCTGACCGCGCGATGCGGAAAGAGTGGGACATTTGCATAAATGCTGGCCTGAAACTGGCGCAGCGCTTTGGAAACCTGGTTCCACTTTGAGAAAAGTGGTCAGTTGAATGAGCCCCGTTGCCGTAATCCTTCCTGCGATCCTGTTTGCTCTGCTGACGGGTTTGGCAGCTTTGCTGGCGGCCCTTGGCTCAGCGCTCTGTGCCATGCGCGAAATGGAAGGCTCACTGATGGTTTTGGCCAAAGATCGCCGGAGCCGTGTCGCCGCTTGGTTGCGCGATCCATTGGCGGCAGTTCGCGAGGTCATGTTTTTTGGCTCTGGAGCCAACTTTCTCCTGGCGATCCTCGGCCTCTATCTGGTGATGGAGCCCATGCGAAAAGAGGGCTGGAATGTGTGGCTCAGTGCGCTGCTGATCTTTGGCCTGCTTTGGTTGATTGTGGAAGTGGTGCCGAGGGCCTTGGCAGCCCGCACGCCGGCAATGGCCGCCAAACGACTCCTGCCAGTGTTTCTGGGACTGAGGAAGGTGACTGCTCCGGTGATCTTGCCGATCCGCATGCTGCACAAAAAGATGGCGCGTCTGTTCAACCCACTGTTGCTCAAGCCTATCCCACTTTCTCACGAGGAGCTGCTGACGCAGATCCAGATGGATGAAGAGAGAGGCGCGATCAGTTCGGCTGAGTCAGCCTTGTTCCAAGCCATTGCGTTGCTCCCAGGCATCGCAGTTAAAGACGTCATGACGCCACGGGTGGATCTGCCGCTCATGCCACATGACGCGCATGATGATGAGGCGCTGAACATGCTGGAAAGCGCCAGGCATCCCTATGTTGCCGTTTATGACGAGAACATCGATGCCATCGCTTATCTGCTGAATGTGAGGAAGTGGAAACTGGATGGTCGCCCGCACTGGACTACCATTACGCAAAAGCCCGCTTTCATGCCAAAAACAGTGCCGCTCATGGACGCGTGGGCTGGAGAATTACGTGGCCCAAATCAGGCATTGGTGGTGGTGGATGAGCACGGCAGTTTTGAGGGCATGATCACTTGGCAGAACTTTGTGGACCATCTCCTGGCCAAAGCAGCGCCAACCCCGGATGGCGGCGAAGGCATTCAGGGCATCGGCCCCGGTCGCTATCTCGTGAGCGGTAGCACACGGTTGGATGAAGTGGAGCGCGAATTGGACGTAACTCTTCCCCACGCCGGCGTGGACACCATCGGCGGGCTGGTGTTGAACAAATTCGGTTACCCGCCCAAGCCGGGGGAGCGCATCAGCATCGGAGTCTTGGACATCAAGGTGAAACGCACCTCACGTGCTCGTGTGCAGCAACTGGAATTGCGTGTCTCTGAGCGAGTAGAGGAGGATCAATCATGACCACAGGCTGGTTCATCCTCGCAGGAGGTTTGCCACTGGCATTCCTGCTTTCCGGACTGGAAGGCGCCTTGCTGGCAACGAGCCGGGTCCGTGCCCGCTATTATGCTGAGGAAGGGGATAAAAAGGCTGCCCGCTTACTGCTGCTTTTGGACAAGCGGCTCGAAGTCATGCATGCCGTTTGCTCTTTCGGGCAAATTTGCAAATGGTTGGTTTTTGCCGCCGTTGTGGCGCTCTGTGTTCGGGCTTTGGGGAGTTGGGGCTGGCTGGCAGCCGGTTGTCTGGCCGTACCTTTTCTATTCTTCCTCATCGAGTTTCTGCCTAAGCTGGTGTTCCGGCGTTATCCTTTCAAAGTCTGCCGCTTCTTCACAGGGTTCCTGTCGATTCTGCATAAGCTGGCGACGCCTTGGTTAAAGCTGACTACCCTTATTCAACGTTTTGGTGGCGCCCCCGCTGAACCGGAGAGCCATCCTCAAAAGCTGAAGGCGCTGGCCGATTCCATTCAAGGCATGCGTTTGCTCCCGGATGAGGCGATGCGCTTGATGCGGCAAGTGACGGCGTTTCAATCACTTCAGGCGGCAGACATCCTTATTCCTATGCGCCAGCTGACGGCCCTGCCACCAGACATGCCTCTGCAAAATGCCCTCTTGTTGGGTGGTGGGCAAAAGCATGCCTGGCGCACCGTCCTGGCGGAGAACGGCAACCTGCTTGGCTGGCTGGATCTTGGGCATCTCCCGTTAAAACCGCGCGGAGATCGGTTGGTGCGCCAGTTCATCCGGCCCATCGCGACTCTGCATCATACGGAATCGGCATTGCGTTGCCTTCAGGCATTGCGGAAGCGTGGCGAACCGGTGGCAGCCGTCGCGAACAGTCGAGGTCAGACCGTCGGAGTGATTACAATGGAATCCCTTCTGCGCCATCTTTTGGAAGACACGCGGATAAGTGGGAAGTCAGCGTAAGTAACGCAACCGATCAGGCGGCGTTCTTGTCCACACGTTTGCGCACAAGGGGAGGGCGGTCACCTTTAATGACAGCTTCCGTCAGCGTGACCGAACGCACATCGCGCCGGCTTGGAATGTCATACATGACGTCCAACATGATGCGTTCCAGAATGCTGCGAAGCGCACGAGCGCCGGTGCCGCGCTTGATCGCTTCACGCGACATGGCGATAAGCGCATCACGGTTCACCTGAAGGTCCACGCCGTCCATGCTCAGCAGCTTGGCATACTGTTTGATAAGGGCGTTTTTCGGTTCGGTGAGCACCCGGACCAGTTCTTCTTCCGTGAGCTGCTCCATGGGAACAATCACAGGAAGTCGCCCGATGAATTCAGGAATAAGACCAAAGCCGAGGAGATCCTCGGGCTGGATGTCCTTCTTCATGTCTTCTTCGCGGTCAGCACGGGCAACCAACTCGGAGCCGAAGCCCATGATCTTATGGCCTCGACGACGTTTCATGAACTGGTTCAGTCCCACAAAAGCACCACCAACGATGAACAGAATATTCTCCGTATTTACCTGGATGTACTCCTGCTGAGGATGCTTGCGTCCGCCTTGAGGCGGCACATTGCAGACCGTCCCTTCCAAGATCTTCAAAAGGGCTTGCTGCACACCTTCACCACTCACATCACGCGTGATGCTGACGTTCTCCGTTTTGCGGCCAATCTTATCAATTTCATCGATGTAGATGATCCCCATTTCGGCGCGCGCCACATCGTAATCCGCAGCCTGAAGCAGACGCAGAATGATGTTCTCCACATCTTCGCCCACATAGCCGGCTTCGGTCAGCGTGGTGGCATCTGCGATGCTGAAGGGAACATTTAGCAGACGAGCCAAGGATTTGGCGAGGAGGGTCTTACCGCAGCCCGTCGGGCCTACGAGCAGTACATTGCTCTTCTCGATGTCGACGTCGTTGAAGTCGCCGATCGGCGCAGTCTTGCGGTCGGTATTGGCCTGCAAACTGACGATGCGCTTGTAATGATTATGCACCGCCACGCTTAAAACTTTTTTAGCGTAGGACTGACCGATCACATGTTGATCGAGCGAAGCAAGAATGTCTGCCGGTTTCGGCACCACCAGCGGCGGATGAGAATCCAGATCCGTCGTGGTTTCTTTATCCAGAATCGTTTTGCAGACTTGAATGCAGTTGTCGCAAATATACACCCCTGGCCCGGCAATAAGCTTCTTCACTTCCGCATGGCTTTTGCCGCAGAAGGAGCAGATGGTCAGATTGGAAGCGCGAGCCATGAGTAAGGGATCCTGGTCGTAAATGTCACACGTGGGCTCCCTCTCTGGCAAGCGATTTGTCGGAAGGTTGGCGGGCTTGTGAGGGGGTTGGGCCGCCAAGAATAATTCGTTTCTCAAGGAGTTTTGGTCGCCGACGCATCACGTTTGAAAGCGGAATTTTTGCACAAATTCCCACTCAGCACACTTTGAGCCAACGCCCCGTCTCCACACGTGGGGCGGCCTCCGCTTGACAACGGGTAGAGGCGGCAGCCAGACTGCGG
This sequence comes from Phragmitibacter sp., assembly GCA_965284365.1. Lineage (GTDB taxonomy): Bacteria > Verrucomicrobiota > Verrucomicrobiia > Verrucomicrobiales > Verrucomicrobiaceae > Phragmitibacter. The sequence goes on along the minus strand of OZ260079.1, from coordinate 1,201,890 downwards.
AATGAAACGCACGTTATTGTTGTTCTGTCTCGCTGGATTTGCTCCTTTGGCTCCGGTCCGCGGCGAAGAGGGGTTTGTAGATTTGTTCAACGGGAAAAATCTGGATGGATGGGTCGTCGAACCTGCCAATCCGGCCGTCTGGACCGTGAAGAAAGGCGAGCTGGCCCGTTCTCCGCAATCAAGCTACCTCTGGTCGAAGGAAACCTACGGGGACTTCATCCTGGAGTTGGAATTCAAGGTTAGCCCCGGCTGCAACAGCGGTCTCTTTTTCCGGGCGGACCCGAAGGACCCTGTGCAAAAGGGATTTGAGATCCAAGTCATGGATTCCTTCGGCAAACAAGCCGGGGTTCACGATTGCGGGGCTCTCTATGACGCCAAGGCACCTGATGTGAATGCCGCAAAACCTGCCGGCGAATGGAACAAGCTGCGAGTCGAGATCAAGGGGCCGATCCTTAAGGTGGTGTTGAATGACCAGACCGTGCAGGACGTAAGCCTGGATCACTGGACGACACCTGAGCAGAACCCGGATGGCAGCAAAAACAAGTTCAAGACCGCGCTGAAGGACCAAGCCCGCACAGGCCACATCGGCTTCCAGGATCATGGACACGATGTCTGGTACAAAAACATTCGGATGAAGAAGTTGGATTAAGCAGAGTCGGAGAGTTTTGCCGCTCGCCCGGTTTTGTCCAAATTATGCACTTCGTCGCATTCTCTTGCCATGCGCCCGCTTCCCGCTGTCCTCATTTTTCTTTTCACCGTCGTCGGTTCACTTCAGGCAGACGATTATTTCCCGCCGCCAGACAGCGAGGGAGGATGGCGACAGGTCAAAGATGCAGCGGAAGGCAGGGCACTGGCGGGGATTGATCTCGAAAAGCTGGAGCCAGCCTACGAAGTTACCCAGCGCTCCACGCCCAACGGCGGTCTTCTGGTCGTCCACAAGGGCTACCTCTGTTTTGAGCGTTACTTTGGACGTGCCAGCCGGAATGCGAATCCGGATATGGCGTCCACGGGTAAAGCCTTCACCAGCATTGCCTGCGGCGTGATGCTGGAGGAGTTCAAGGATAAATTGCCTGAGGGATTAGACACCAAGGTCTTCACCGAGAAATACCTGCCCCAGGCGCTGCCCTTGAATGATCCTCGCAAGGCCGAAATCTCACTAGGACAACTGCTTTGCATGACCGGAGGTTACTGGGGTGAGGGCCAAGCTCCGCAGGGCTATGTAAACGGGAAGCCTCAGTCCCTGAAACCCGTGCCCGGGCAGAACATCAAAGATCTGGACAAATCCTCCCTCGACGTCCCGCTATGGACCGCGCCCGGGCAGGGGTATTCGTATTCGTCACCTTCGCCGCACATCGCGAGCATTGTGCTGCGCAATGTCGCCGGGATGGGGCTGCAAGATTATATCCAGAAGCGGCTGGCCGGGCCGCAGGGATGGGGCTCTTGGGGTTATTGCCTGCACCGGGGCGATTTTTTGATGCCGCATGCCAACGGGGCAGGGAGCACGGCCCTTCATGCCACGGATGCTTTGCGCTTTGGCTACTGCCTGGTACGCGGTGGCAAGTGGAAGAATGAGCAGCTCGTCCCGGCGGAATACATTAAGAAATGCCAGACGGCGTCCCCTTACAATTCGCATACGCCTTTCAGCCTTCAGTTTGAGCACAACGCGGATGGGCATGTGGCGGGCGCTCCGAAGGATGCCTTTTTCAAATCCGGCGCCGGCGGCTTCTGCCTCTATGTGGTGCCCTCGTTGGATCTTGTGATCTACAAGCTGGGCGGCAAGGACAACCAGTATGATCCCGCCCTGACCGGTTTGCCTCAACCTGAGCCAAGCCATGATCGAGATGGCTGGCAGCCCATTCCGGCCACCGGATTTCATGAAGGCACCTTGGGCGGTCAGGCGCTCTGGCGCGTGCTGGAAATGGTCTGTGCCGCAGTAAGAATTTAATCCATGACCCAGGCCGCTGACCGGAAGCTGACAACCGCTCGTGCGGTGGGTGTCGTGCTCGGTTGCGTGGTGATGCTGGGCTGCGGACCGAAAGGTCGCGAACTAGCGAAAGAGACACGTTGGGACCTTTTTGACACGACGTTTCGATCTAAGTGGCAGGACGCCAAGATTCCTTCCTCGGGCGAATTGAGGAAAGAAACCGATGGCTTCAGTCTCCTGGCGGGTCGTCCCATGACCGGCATGGTTTTGCCTGCCTGGGAAGCCGAGGGCCTTCCCCTGAAGGACTACGCCATCAACTACGAAGCAAAGCGGGTGATCGGGAATGACTTCTTCGGCAGCGTGACCTTTCCGGTGGAGGCGCCAGACCGGTGCGTGACCTTCGTGCTGGGTGGTTGGGGTGGGTCGCAGGTCGGAATTTCCTGCATCGACGGGTATGACGCCTCGGAAAACACTACAGGCAGCAGCCAGAAATTCGACAACAACCGCTGGTACACCATCCGGATCGAAGTGCGGAGCGCCTCTCTCCAAGTGTGGCTGGATGGCCGGCCGATCATCAACACCAACATCGCCGGGAGACAGCTCAGTCTGCGATCGGGAGATATTGACCGCTGCATGCCCTTCGGGTTTGCCACTTACGGGACCGAGGGAAGGCTGCGCAATCTCAAGATCGAACCTCTTCCTAAGTCTTGATTCAGAGGATTTCACGTAGCCTTTGCGCTCCGTGCGCGGCTGTGCTAGGCTGCGAGTCCTGCAATCGCATCCATCGTCATGGGCAAAACACTCTTCGCTAAAGTCTGGGAATCACACGCCGTCGCCAAGCTCTCCAACGGGCAAACTCAACTGTTCATTGATACCCACCTCATTCACGAAGTGACGAGCCCGCAGGCTTTCGGCATGGTCCGTGACCTGAAGCTGAAGGTGGCCTACCCGCACCGCACCTTCGCGACCGTCGATCACATCGTGCCGACCGATCAGCGTGAGCAGCCTTTTGCCGATCCTTTGGCGGATGCCATGATCACCGAACTGCAGAAAAATGCTGATGACTTCGGCATTACTTATTTCAATCTCGCCAGCGGCAAGCAAGGCATCGTTCACGTGGTCGGGCCGGAGCAGGGAATCACCCAGCCGGGCACGACCATTGCTTGCGGCGACTCCCATACCGCCACGCACGGCGCGTTTGGCGCGATCGCTTTCGGAATCGGCACCACCCAAGTGCGCGACATTCTGGCCACCCAGACCATGGCGCTGAGTCCCATGAAAGTCCGCCGCATCAATGTGGAGGGTAAACTTCATCCCGGCGTGTACGCCAAAGATGTCGTTCTGCACATCATCCGCCTCCTGGGCGCCGGCGGCGGCAAGGGCTTTGCCTACGAATACGGCGGCAATATCTTTGATGAGTTCTCCATGGAAGAGCGCATGACCGTCTGCAATATGTCCATCGAAGGTGGCGCGCGTTGCGGTTATGTGAATCCCGATGAGAAAACCTTCGAGTATCTCAAAGGCCGCCCCTACTCGCCGAAGGCTGAGGAATGGGACAAGGCCGTCGAAGGCTGGCGTGCCGTAGCCTCCGATGCGGACGCGGTTTATGACGACGTCGTAAACATCAAGGCCGAAGACGTTCCACCTACAGTGACTTGGGGCGTGAGCCCGGATCAGGCCATCTCTGTGACGGAAACCGTGCCGACTCCTGAAGGCGCTTCCTCTGAGACCCAGCGGGAATCGATCAAGGAAGCGCTCGAGTACATGAAGCTCCCTGCCGGGCAGCCGATCAAAGGCACCCGGATCGACGTGGCTTTCGTGGGAAGCTGCACCAATGGCCGCCTTTCCGATTTCCGTGAAGTCGCCAAATACATCAAAGGCAAACACGTGGCTGGCCATGTGAAGGCCATCGCCGTGCCAGGCTCCCAGATCGTGGATGCGCTGGCCCGCCAGGAAGGCTTGGATGTTGTCTTCACAGACGCAGGCTTCGAATGGCGTGCCGCTGGTTGTTCCATGTGCCTCGCGATGAACCCCGACAAACTGATCGGCGATCAACTTTGTGCGAGCTCCAGCAACCGCAATTTCAAAGGCCGCCAAGGTAGCATCACCGGACGCACCATCCTTATGTCTCCCCTTATGGTAGCCGCAGCAGCGGTGACCGGTGAAGTGGCGGATGCCCGGGAAGTGTTTGGTCTTACGGCTTAACCTATGCGCGTAGTCGCGTTGTAGAGGTTGCCGATAGTTTCGGCATCCTCGTGGATAGTGACTTTCGGCCCGCGAGCACTTACCGTTTCCGGTAGAGCGTCTCCGCCGCATTCCTCACATATTGTTCATCGCTCAGGCCATGCACCGACTCCTCGGGGAACGTGACCTTTTCCCGGAAACGTTCGGCCAGTAGGGCGAAGAGTTTAACGCGCGGTTCGGGATCCAGTTCTTCCCGGCGGTTGAGAAGTTGCAGCGCAATCTGTGCTTCCTCTGGACTGGTCTTTTGCCGCAGCCGCATTTCGAGTTGGGGATGATCGCGGAAGGAATTGTATTTGCCCGCTTCCAGTGACGAGGCGTCGGGCGGATAAATAGGAACGCGACGGATCACCACCGTTCCCGCTGCAAGGTCGCCCAGGCGTTGCGAACGCTGGGAGAATAACGCCACGGTCCCGCCCACCGCATAGAAGAATGGCAGCGCATCCACGGCGCGCAGCAGATTCCGCACAATGACTTGCGAAGGCCGGAGCTTCAAACCACGCTCATCAATCACCCTGAGGCCGAGAACTTTTTTACCCAGTGTCTGCCCGCGCCACAATAGTTCGCAAACCATGCGAGCCCCCTCCAGTATCACAAATTGAATAAGAAGGACTGCGCCAGCGCCCCAGTCTCCAGTCGTCACTGACATGAGACGAAGGATCGGAGCGATGATATTGAAAAGCGCAGCGATGGCCATGACGTCGATGAAATAAGCCACTGCCCGCGTCACAGGTCCGGCCAGCGGGAGAGAAAATGTCACGCCCTCGGGAATGGCGATCTGCAGCGTGGAAGACTTCATGGTTTGACGCGTTCCGCGCGACGGCCAGCAAAAATGAGAAAGGCCCATAGCGCCGCGAGTTCCGCAGCTCCGAAGGCAATCTTTACAGAATAAGGCAACACAGGGTGATGATACTGTGAGAAGAATGCTTCGACGATGCCGGCCCAGACCAGCATGACAGCGGCGCCTCCCGCCAGAGTCGCCACATCAGGAGTGACCATCCGGAATCTTTCCCGCATAGAGTTCGCCGTTCCCCATCCGATCAGGGCACGGCCCAGGATAAGGCCCGCCTGACCGGCGATGAAGATTGCCGGGATTTCAAATGAACCATGCGGCAACAACCAACCCAGAAGGAACACTAGCTGCCCATCCATAAAATAATCGAAGGCCACGGCACCCAGGATGACCCCATTGTAAAAAAGGATGAGGATGGTGCCTACTCCCCATGTCATCCCGAACGCCAGCGCCTTGAAAGAGACACCGATGTTGTTCTGCATTAGCTGCGCAGAAAAGGTGGCCTTGTGTCCCGCCAAGTGATCTTTGCTGGTAGCAGTTTCTTCTTCAGCCACGCGTTCACTCGGCGTCTGTTCGATGAGGTGAGGAAATGGATAGATGGCCTCCCGGCCTTCAAAATCGGCCGCGATGATGATCGCTCCTACGATGGCTCCAAATAGCGTCAGCGCCACAGCCATGTGGAAGCCCCAGATTTGCCGCCGGAAAGTCTGCGGAAAAGTCTCTACCAGCCACGTCCACGGACGGAATCGCCGTGTATCACGAGTGGAGGAGTGGATTTCCGCATAGCCATGTCCCACCAAGTTCTCCAGGTAAGAAATCAGCTCGGGATCATACGCCTGGCTTTTTAGTCGGGACAAGGCGGAGGCTGCCCGCTGGAATAGACCGAGCAAGTGCCTGGTCTTTTTGAGATCCTTGAGATCCTTGAGATTCGTTGAGCTCTCTCGCAGCTTGTCGAGCTCCCTCTCCAATTCGACCCAATAGGGCCGCTCGTGCTCGATGAAGGACTTCAGATTTGCAATCACAATGCGGCCTCTGGTTAGATGAGTTGGCGCTTCTTCACACGCAAGTATTCGCTGAGCACATCCGCCACCAGATCTTCCTGCTGGGAGGAAGTCAGATGCACATTGTGCTGCTTCAGCGTGCGCGCCGTTTCCTGGAAGTCATCCCACAACATCTGGCCCGCCAGACGCCCGTAAAGATCGTCATCGGATTCGATGGCGTCTCCCTTTGAGAAGAGAGGGCGGATCTCCGGCTGACCTAACAAATGCGTGAGCACGACGTGGCGTTTAGAGATCAGCGACACTCCCTCGATGAACGACTCCGCGAGCCAGGGTTCGCCTAAATCCGTGAGAAAAATCATCAGCGAGCGATGCCGCAGACGATTGCCAATATGCACAAAGACGTCTCCAAAATCCGGGCTCACAGAGCGGTGCTCCAGCGTGTAAAGCAGGTCTCGGATAACCCCATAATGGCTTTGCCCACGTCCCGCGGGGATGAGTCGATGCACATGATCGGAAAAGATGATGAGCCCTACCTTGTCGCCTTGTTGCTCACATGCCATGGCCAGAAGCAGGGTGCACTGGATGAATCGTTCCAACTGGGTTTTGGCAACAAACGGAGCGTCCTCAGCATTCCCCGGAGCTTCGAGCGTCCGGCCGCTCCTGCGCGAACAGTCGAGCGCCAGATAGACTTCCTGCGTCCGCTCCAGTTGGAACATCTTGGTGATGGGAAAGCGTCGCTTGGCAGTGCCTTTCCAATAGATATCCTCGTAGCTGTCACCTGAAGCGTAGGAACGCAGTTGCTCGAACTCTCGTCCTTTTCCAACTTGCCGGACCTGATGTGTACCAAGCGCTCCTCGCCGGAAAAAGAGTGCCGCCAAGCTCTGGCGTTCATGCCGTAGGTCGGGATACACACGGATCTCTGATTTCGCGGGAATAGCACGACGGCCCAGCCAAAGCCCAAGGCGTGAAGACGTCTCCATATAGACGGCGTCCAGCAGATAGTGACCACGCTCCTCGGCATGGAGCGTCCATTGCCCTCCCAGGTTTTCTATCTCAGCATTCCGGCGCAGTTCCAAAATGGGCTGCTCACAGGTCAAACCCTTGGGAATGGACAGACCGAGCTTGATGGGACGCTGGCCAGTGCCCGGAGCCTGGACGAGTGCATCCAACTCCACGTCCCGTCCTTTGGAAGTTCGCAGCGTAGGAGTGAGATGCACTTTGACGATACGAAGCGCGGCAGGAGCGCTTGGCGCATCCAGCGCGGCCGTAAGCAGGATGAGAAGGGCAGTACCAAGAATGACGACACCCGGAGCCCCAGCCAAACCCAGCAAGGCGAACAAGGGAAGTCCGCCCAAAGCAAAATAAAGCAAAAGGCGGTTGGAAGGGACAAACATGGTGGGGCCGGAAGGCACTTAACATAAGCATTGGCATGAGAACGAAGCAATTATTAGCGCTTGACCGTGATTGCAACTGAGTCTCAGTTGCGTGACGTTTTGTGATCTCCCCTACTCAGAATCCCAATTTCCAATTCCTTCATGGTCATCTGGACCGGGATGGATTCAGATTGCAGTTGCTGAGTGGCATAGCCAGCCGCGAAACGCGCTTGGACAATATGTTGGAACCGGACACGCTGGTTCTCATCATCAATCTGGGCGGCGCCTCGTTGTTGATCAATGGGGAAGAAAAACGTGCATTAGCGGGGCAGCAGCTTGCCATCGTCGCCGCCTCAGGGGGGACGCAGTGGTGGGGCTTCGGCAGACAGCGCGCCTTGGTTTTGGAAGTCCGGGTGGAGTCTCTCACGGCGCTGGGAGGCGGGTCCGGCTTACGCGGCACTCTCCAGGCTGTTCGCAAGGAAGAGACGTCTTCTCATCTGTCCATCTCGCAGGCATCCATGGGCATCCTGAGTCTCGCGCAGCAGCTTTGCCAGCCGCCGGCTTATGAAGCTTGCTTGCCGGTCTGGCATCAAGCGAAGGCGTTGGAACTGATGTCGTTGGCGTTTTTTTCACCCAACACTCCTGCCAAAGCCCGAGCGGACGGGGCCTCCGTTAACAATGAGCGGGTGAAACGTGCTGTCTTCCTGTTGGAAAGGGATCTGGAGAACCCGCCAACCCTGGAGATGCTGGCCGCAGAAGTGGGTTGTGGCGCCTTCCAGTTGAGCCGCATGTTTGGGGCCCAGATGGGCATGAGCATTCCGGAGTTCCTCCGCCGCCATCGCATGGAGAAGGCTGCCGTCCTGCTAAAAACCTCGCGCGAGAGCGTTAGTGATATCGCGCTCATGGTGGGATACACCAGTTTCAGTGCCTTCACGCGAGGGTTTGTCCGGGAGTTCGGCATGGCCCCATCCGTCTACCGGAAGCAGCAGCGGAGCGCTTCGTAGCGCTGAGCCTCAGCTATAAATGATGCTTTCCGCGCGTTCGATCTCGTTCTGCGGCGCGGCTACGGCCCCGGTGCAACGGCTCGCACGGCGTGCTCGATCCAATTTTCCATCCCGTCGGTTTGCTCGGGATGTGGACTGCTTACAATCACCCGTCCTTTGCCAAAGGCGCTGCGGACCATAGCTGGCGAATTGATCTGCAAGCCTGCAGGACTGTCGTTTTCCGCCGTCTCAGAACGGAAAAGCACGAGCGGCTCGTAGTCGGGGATATCAGGATTGTTGCCCGGCGCCAGGACGGGGCCATTAGCGTACACGATCACGCTTTTTTGCGGGAGACCGAGCGTCTTTTGTGCCTCTGGCATCGCCTCGACATCCAGGCGCGCTTTACCGCGCAGCCATTTAGGCGAGGGTGTCTTCGCATCAAGCACCTTGACCCCCCAGGCATATCCATCACACGCGAGGTACGCGCCGGCGCAGATGCCGATGTAGCCGCCACCCGCCTCGACGAATCGCCGCACCTGTTCGCGCCCGAGCAAGCCGATGCTGTTTGCCTGTGCGCTGCCGCTACCACCCGTGAAGATGACCACATCGTAACCGCTCAAGCCCGAGCGAATCCCGTCAGAGTTTAGGACCGTCACCTCAATGTCATCGCAGCGTCCAAGTTGTTCGCTCACCTTGGCGACCCCTTTCCCAAAGCTGCCAGGGTCGTCGTAGAGCGCGACGCGGATATGGCCACCCGGCTTTTGCGAAATCGCTGTGGCTGGCTTCGCGATCGGCTTCCACTCGAGTGGCGCGACACTCATATCGCTCGAGCCTGGCCGTCGGCCGGCGATGAACCATTTGCCGTCGTGCTTCACGACTTTCGCTCCGACCATCGGAAATTTTGCGACGAGCCGAAGTGCGTCAGCATTTTTTTCCGCTTCGCCGAAGTTCTGCCGATCCGTCGAGTGATACACTCGCGTGACAGACGCTGGCGCAGGTTTGGCGTTAGAAGTTTTCTTCGCGGGCGTCGAGGGCTCGCTTTCAAAGAAAAGGTAAAACTGCCCCGGCTCGGGCTCGGCAATCTGCTTTACGGGCTCTTTCGTAACGAGCGATTCCAGCGGGGTCGAGGCGATCGGTATCATGTCGCCGACGATCACCGGTTGAAGCAGCGACTGAGCGTAAGCGGAGGCCCCTAGGGCGAGAATGGTGACGATGCTCAGCGGGAAATGCATGCCGCATTAACGCCTAATCACGTGGAAACTTAGCGAGTTATGACTCGCCACATTCCCTGGCCCCCAAACGCATCACTCCGAATTTCTAGCGGAGCCCCAGCTTTCGCATCTCCAGCCACCACGCCACAAACTCGGGAATCCCGGTATCGATATGCGTCTTGGGTTGGAAATTCAGCAACTGCGTGGCCTTCGTCACATCGGCGCTCGTGAAAGGCACGTCGCCCGGTTGTTCCGGCATCGCATTGATCACGGCCTTTTTACCCAAGGCTGACTCGATCGTGCTGATCATCTGGTTCAGGGTGACCGTCTGGGAGCCACCAAGATTGAAGATGCTGCACAACGGTCCGTTTTCAAACAACAGCGCCGCGTAGATCCCCTGAACGATGTCGCTGATGAAAGTGTAGTCGCGCGCCGTGTTCCCTTCACCGTAGCGGTCAATGGGCAGGCCTTCGTAAATCAACCGGGTGAACTTCGAGATGGCCAAGTCCGGACGCTGGCGGGGACCGTAAACCGTGAAAAATCGCAGACAGGTGGTCCGGATGCCGGCAAGCGCGGCATAATTGGAGCACATTTGCTCACCAGCCATTTTCGTCATGGCGTAAGGCGAGATGGTTTGCAGAATGGGATCCTCCTCAGCGAACGGGACCTTCTTGTTCACGCCGTAAACGGAGCTGCTGCTGGCAAAGACAAAACGCTTCACGCCATGCCGTTTGCAAGCCTCCAGCAGGTAGAAGGTGCCCTTGATGTTGGTATCGATGTAAAGCTCTGGCTGCTCGATGGAGGGGCGGACACCGGCGCGAGCCGCCAGATGAATCACGGCATTGAGGTCTGAACTCGCGAACACGGACTCGACAAAGGCGGGATCACGCAGGTCGCCCTGGTGCAGAGTGATTTGGTCTGCCACGGCCTTGAGGTTCTCAGCTTTGATGGCCGGATCGTAATAATCGTTAAAATTGTCCAGCACATGGACGCGATGGCCCTGACCCAGAAGGTACTCGACGGTGTGAGATCCGATGAAGCCGGCGCCGCCGGTAACGAGAATATTCATGTGCTTGCGAATGAGGGCGTTCAGGATGGTTTCACCCTCAGGGCGTGGCAAGCAAAAGTTCCTACTGGAAAATTTGGAAACCTATTGACTCAAGTTGTCCAATCCCGCTAATCTCGATTGAATTTTCTTCTTCCAGCCCCCTTTTTACGACCTGAATTCCATCCTTGATCATGAGCGAGATCAATAAGACCCAGCCTACACCTCCACCGAACCCATCAGGGAAAACGGCCGGAGTGCCCTTGAAAAAAGAAACTGTGCGTATCACGCTTCGGGCGCGGCCAGGTGCGGGATTGACTCAACCTAAGGAAGTTACGGGCCCAATTTCTCCGCCACCTGCCAGGCCTTCGACCACGCCAGTGGTGTTACCGATGACGACTTCGACCACCCCTGCGGGTGCTTCGGCGCGCGCCACGTCTCCCGTGGTCATTCCTACGACAGGTGGGGTTGCCAGCAAGGCGACTTCCCCGATTCAGCTTCCGAGCGCGCCATTGCCGCCTCCAGCTGCCCGTGCTCAAACCACGCAGGTGCATTTGCCTCCAGCGCCGATTGCGCCTCCTGCGTCCCGTGCAACAGCCTACGTGAAATTGGATGCTGCCACCTCTCCAGTGTCGCTGCCAGCCTCTCCGGTTGCCCCCGCACGCCCGACTCCTCCTGGGGCTCCTCGCCCTCCCGGCGCCCCAACTCCTCCTCCTCGTCCTGCCGGTGCTCCCGCACCGCCACCTCGCCCCGGCGCGCCACCTTCGGCCCCCATGTCTCCGACCGTGCCTCTCTCAAAGGGCCCCGTCGCTCCCTCAGCTCCCCGCCCTGCAGGTGCACCTGCGGCGCCTGCTGCCCCACGTCCCCCCGGTGCCCCCAGCGCCTCGCCAGCACCTGGAGCCGTAGTTGCTCCTAGGCCTCCCGGTGCGCCAGCCGCTCCGACTCCACGTCCCTTGGCCCCGAGTGCTCCTCCGAGCGCTCCCAAGATGGAAGCAGGCGCCCCTACCGTGCCTTTGGCAAAGGGCCCTGGTCCTTCCGGACCACGTCCGATGGCTCCTGGCGCCACTGGAACCGCACCTTTGAATCAAGGTGCTGGGGGCACGCAAGCTCTCCCCAAAGCAACTACCGTTCTCACCAAAGGCGGCACCGCTCCCATGAACAAAGGGATTGGCGCCGGCGCTGCCGCAGGCTCGGCCATCTCTACTCCGATGAGCGCGCCGGTCAAAAAGACCGCTCCTTCTCTGGATAACGCTCCTCTCTACGAAGAGAAGGATCCCGAAGCGGGTCTTACCCCACTTGCGGTGGTCTGCTCCGTGTTAGCTGTCGTGTTGGTGTTCATGAGCTTCCTCACCATTGCGCCGGACAAGTTCAATTTGTTTTCCGCTCTGAAAGGTGAGTCCACCGCCATCATGGTTCCGGCAAGGGAAGTCCCCAAGTGGGAAAAGGCTTCCTCAACGGGTGGTTACACTTCGTCGTTCGGTGATGAGCTGAAGAAGTACACCAGCAAATACGAATAACCATTTTATTACCTCAACAGAGTCACGCACATGCCTATTCTTGCCTGGGTCCTTTTCCTTCTCTCGATTGCCATCCTGGCCGTCAATATCCTGACGCGTAATTCCATCGGGTAGAGCGTTCGATAAAATCAGTATTTTAGGCGGCCAGTGGTGAATCCTCTGGCCGCCTCTTCATTTTAGATGATTAGGAAAGGCTCGGCATTCACCCCGCTGCCCAGGAAGCCGTACGTTTCCATTTGATTCCTGGCGTCCGCCTGCCACGGTGCATCCGTAATCCACACTGAACAATCCAATCAATCAAAATGGCTAGCGAGCACCTTGTAACCCTGACCGAAGACAACTTCACCGAAGAGGTGAAGAATTCCAGCGTCCCTGTCGTCGTGGACTTTTGGGCGGAGTGGTGCGGCCCGTGCCGGATGTTGACTCCTATCCTTGAAGAACTTGCCAAAGAGCAGGAAGGCAAAGTGAAAGTGGGCAAAGTTAATGTGGATGAAGCCACCAACCTGGCTGCGCAATTCAATGTGCGTTCCATCCCGATGCTGGTGTTCTTCAAAGACGGAGAGCAGAAGGACGTCGTGGTGGGGGTCCAGTCCAAGGATGCTATTCTGCGCAAACTACAGGCGCTGTAAGGCATCTCTTAAAAGGGCTGTCTCAGTCCCTTTACAGTTCTAAATTTTTGAAGGCGCGTGGAGTTCCACGCGCCTTTTCTTGTGTCAGGACGCATTTGTGTATAAACCAGCATTGATCACTTGCCGATACGACCCGGCACAGGTTCTTCGCATGGAAATCAAACCCGAAACTTACGAACTCCCGGGCGCCTTTTATTTAGGGCGTGGGTACGACATCAAGACAAAAGCGCTACAGGACGACTTGGTCCTCTATGATTCCAAGGACCTCGTGACTCATGGAGTGGTGCTTGGCATGACAGGCTCTGGCAAGACCGGTCTCTGCCTTGCCTTGCTGGAAGAAGCCGCCATGGATGGAATTCCGGTGATCGCCATCGACCCAAAGGGTGATATCGCAAATTTCCTTCTTACCTTTCCCAATCTCAGCGCCCAGGAATTCGAACCTTGGGTGAATGAAGAAGATGCGCGTAAGAAAGGCCAGACCGTCCTGGAGTTTGCCGACGCGCAGGCGAAGACGTGGGCTAAGGGGCTCGGAGATTGGGGACAAAGCGCGGATCGTGTCAAAGCCCTTAGAAGCAAGACGGACATCAATGTCTTTACCCCTGGCAGCAACGCCGGAATTCCTGTCAGCATTATCGCTTCACTGGATGCGCCTACTCCAGAGGTGCTGGAGGACACAGAGATATTCAATGAGCGAGTTGAGAGCACTGCCACCAGCTTGCTGAGTCTGGCCGGTGTGGAAGGAGACCCCGTGCAATCTCCCGAGCACATTCTGCTTTCAAACATCTTCAGCACCTGCTGGACCAAGAGACAGGGAGTCACTTTGGAGACTCTCGTGCAAATGGTTCAGCAACCGCCCTTCAAGAAGATTGGAGTCGTGGCCGTGAATGAATTCCTGTCTGAAAAGAAGCGCATGGATCTGGCGATGAAGCTCAACAACCTCATCGCATCCCCAAGTTTTGCGGCATGGCTTGAAGGGGTGCCGCTGGATATACAGAAGATGCTCTACTCGCCCGAGGGTAAGCCTCGCGTGAGCATCTTCTCCATTGCTCATCTCAGCGATGAACAGCGCATGTTCTTCGTCAGCCTGCTCTTGAACCAGACACTCTCCTGGATGCGTGCCCAAAGCGGCACCACCAGCCTCCGTGCCATCCTCTACATGGATGAAATTTTCGGCTACTTGCCACCGACGGCAAACCCGCCTAGCAAGAAGCCCATGATGATCCTGCTGAAGCAGGCACGCGCTTTTGGTCTTGGTATCTTGTTGGCCACCCAGAATCCCGTGGACTTGGATTACAAGGCGCTTTCAAACATCGGCACTTGGTGGCTCGGGCGATTGCAAACCGAGCGCGACAAGGCTCGCGTGCTCGACGGCCTCGAAGGAGCGGCCACTTCTCAGAACGCTGGCTTCAATCGTGCAGACATTGAGAAACTTCTCTCAGCCTTGGGGAATCGCGTCTTCCTCATGAACAATGTTCACGAGGATGGGCCTGTGGTTTTCAACGTCAGATGGATCATGACCTATTTGCGAGGACCGTTGAGCCGCAATCAGATCAAGGAACTCATGGATCCCAAGCGAAGTGAATTCGCTGCGGACACCAAAAAACGGTCCACAGGTGGCGCTAAAAAGGTTGGACGGAAAGCGGCTGTCTCAGAGGAGGAGGCAACGGATAGCGAAGACGCTGGCTTCCTGCCACCCGGCGGTGATGGTGAGGAGAGCGAAAGCAGCGGCAACCAGATCCGTCCGAAGCTGCCTGACATCGCGGTCGAGTATTTCCAGAAAGGTGGCAGCGCAGGAAGCACTTACCGACCGGCGCTTCTCCGCTCCGCGACGGTTCTCTACATCGATCCCAAGAAAAAGCTCAACGGCAAAACAACTGTCACCGTGGCCAATGAAATCGACGCGGACGAGGCCAAGGTAAATTGGGATGCCTTTGTGGAAATCCCGCGGAACGCCGAGGTATCGCAATTCGACAAAGCTCCGGCTGACGGCGCATCCTTCTCGGAGTTGCCCAACGCCATGCTGAAGGAGAGCGTTTATAAAGCGCAATCCCGTCCGTTTGCGGATTGGGTTTACGCCAACTATCAGGCGGAGATCACCCATAGCCCGCTGCTGGATGCTTATTCCAACTTCGGTGAGAGTGTGGCGGACTTTCGCATTCGTGTCACACAGACTGCCCGCGAACTGCGGGACAAGGCGGTGGAGGAACTGCGCGCTGATATGGCCAAGCAGGTGGAGACGCTCAAGAACCGATACAACAAGGCGATGCAAAAAGTGGATACCCAAAAATCGCAAGCCAGTTCCGCCAAGCTCTCCACCATCATGACCGTCGGCGCGGGCATTTTGGGTTCGTTGTTTGGACGCAAGAGCCGAGGCGGTCTGGTTAGCTCCACCACGATTAATAAAGTCGGTTCCGTCTGGCGTGAATCGAAAGACGTCGGCAATGCCGAAGAAGAAGCCGAGCAGATCGAAGCAAAGATTCGCGAACTCGATCAGCAATTCAGCGAGGCCAAACAGAAGATCATCGATCAATATGATCCCAACACGCTGGTGTTCGAAACGGCCAAGATGACGCCGGTGAAAAAGAACATCACTGTGAGCGCAGTGGGTATTCTCTGGATACCGGAATGACATGAAAAAACCGGCCAGGCATCAAGCTTGGCCGGTTCAAGATATCAGGTAGCGTTGTAGCCGCGAGAGAAGTCTCTCGCGATGCAGCTTACTTGTCCGCTTCAGCGCCCGAAGCCACGGCCACGCCAGATTCCTCGGCGGAAAGGAAGGCCTTGAAACGATTCTTATCAATCGCCTTCATATAGGCTTCCATCGGGCTGATGTAACCATCCCGCAGTTTTTCCCAGATGGCCTCATCCATGAACTGCATTCCCAGACCCTTGCCCCCGATGATGACATCGTAAAGCTTCTGTGTAGCACCCTCACGAATGATGGCGCCCACGGCCGGAGTGGAGATCATGATCTCATTAACGGCAGCGCGGCCCTTGCCGTCTGCCTTCTTCACTAAAAGCTGCGCCACGACACCGCGCAGCGAAGCGGCCAGCATGGTGCGGACCTGTGACTGTTGATCTGCCGGGAACACGTCCACAATACGGTCGCAGGTTTTGCGGGCATTGTTCGTGTGTAGGGTGCCGAAGACCAGTAGACCCGTCTCCGCCGCAGTCAGGGCCAGAGAGATAGTTTCATGATCTCGCATTTCCCCCACCAGCACGATATCCGCATCTTCGCGCAGTGCGGCCCGCAGGCCGTCGGAGAAGGTGGGAGTCTGAATGGGAACTTCCCGCTGGGTCAGAATACTCTTCTTGTTCCGATGCACAAATTCGATGGGTTCCTCGATCGTAATGATGTGCCGGTTGAAGTTGATATTGATGTAGTCAATCAGCGCCGCCAGCGTCGTAGATTTGCCCGAGCCCGTTGGGCCAGTCACCAGCACCAGGCCGCTGCGCATATGTCCAAACTCTTTTACCACCGGCGGAATGCCCAGCTTCTCTAGAGAAGCGATTTTGGTGGGAATAATCCGGAATACCGCTCCGTAGCCGCTAATTTGGCGCAGGTAGTTGCAACGGAAACGGGAGTCGTCATCCATTTCATAAGCGAAGTCGAGGTCGCCTTTCTCTTTGTAACGCTCCCAGGCGCGCGGTTCGCAGATCTCGCGCATCATGTTCTCCATGTAAGATTCATTCAGAATCTCATTGGTGATGGGCTTGATACTGCCGTGAACCCGGACTTTCGGCGGTTGACCTTGGGCGAGGTGGAGGTCAGAACCACCAAGTTCAATCAGCTTACGGAAATAGTCGTCAATGATGGCCATGGGGCGGGATAGCGGGAGGAAGGGTAGGGCAAAGATCTTTGACTGCGCGAAACAGCAAATGATCAGGTTTCGACAAATTTTTTCATGCTCTGCTGGTCTTCAGCACGGCTCAGGCATTCTTCACGACTGATGAAGCCTTGGCTGTAGAGGTTCCGCAGCGATTCATCCATGGTGATCATGCCCACGGCTTTACCGGTTTGCATGATGCCTGGGAGCATGAACGTCTTTCCTTCACGAATACAGTTGGCCACAGCTGGCGTGTTTACGAGAAGCTCCATCGCCATCACGCGTCCGTTCCCGTCCTGCCGGGGAATCAATTGCTGGGAAAGGATGCCGCGGAGAGATTCACTCACCATGATGCGGATCTGATCGCGTTGGTCGCTAGGGAACACGTCCAGAACACGGTCCAGCGTGCGCGGAGCGTTCCCAGTATGCAGAGTCCCTAGTACAAGGTGACCGGTTTCCGCTGCGGTAATCGCCAGCGAAATTGTCTCCAGGTCGCGCATTTCTCCAACCATGATGACGTCCGGATCTTCACGGAGTGCCCCACGGAGCGCAGCGGCGAAAGACTGAGTGTGGGACCCCACCTCACGTTGATTGACATGGCAACCCTTGGGCTCAAAGACAAATTCGATCGGATCTTCCAGTGTGATGATGTGGTCTTCACGATCCTTGTTCACCTCTTCCACCAGAGAAGCGAGGGTCGTGGACTTCCCGGATCCGGTAGGACCGGTCACCAGCACAAGTCCATTGTGATAACGAGTAAGCGTGCGGGCTGTCTCCGGCAGACCCAGTTCCTGAATCGTTTTGATCTTCGCACTGATGACGCGAAAAACCATGTCGATGCCGAGTCGCTGCTGAACCACGGAGCAACGGAATCTTCCATAGTCAGGGGAGTAAGCGAAATCCACATCTCCGCGCTTTTCCAGGATCTTAATCTGGTTATCACCCAGGAAAGAATAGGCCAGTATGCGGGCTTCATCTGCCGTGACCATAGCGGCGTCATTCCAAATCGGCTGCAAGACACCATAGCGGCGCCACATTGGAGGAGATCCCGTTGCAAGATGCAGGTCGGAGGCGTCATATTGCTGGGCCAGGTGCAGGTATTCGTCCACCGAGTTGAGGGTGGCGACGGCAGGTTGTTCATCGTCTGCCACCACGGCAACGGCGACGGCGTCTTCTTCAACTTGTTGGCTCATGCAGGACGATCAGGCGGAGGGGGAGAAAAATATTGGGTGATGTAGGGGAGGATGACGGGGAGCAACCGCTCCTGGGCAATTCCCATCAGAGGGCCCCGCGCCACACTCCACAACCCGGCCAACATGAGGGAGGCCAGAGTCCGTTTTCTAGCGGTTTTTACAGAACTGTCACGACTATTTTCCCTGCCCCCGGAAAAGAGCAATTTCGTCACTAGCAAGCCTACCACTACCGCACCCACAATATACGCGGTTTTATGACGTTCCACGCTATGCTGTATAAGCGTTTTCGGGCTCCACTGCGTCCGCATGCGGGCCACGTCATCGTGCAAGGAGAGCCTGGCTCCGGCCAAGTTGGCAAGTGCCTGATCCCTTAATTCTTTTTTGTCTGCTCGGCCAGCCATGCGCGGTCTTTCTTTAACTCATTGATCGTGTCGGCGAACCACCGGGATGACATGATCCGCAGATAAGCTCCACCGAAGAAAATAAGCGCGCCCAAAAGATGCGCGCCTCCCATGACCGCCAACGCTTTAGGCCACTCCCACCCTGTTTGGTCAATGAGCAGGGCGGTGAGGAAGCCGGCCACAAAGAGCCACCCACAAAATGCCAGTATACCCCCGATAATCGCGAAAATGACGACACTCAGGAGGATGCGAAGGGCCTCTTGCGCCTCCAAGCTGAGGAGGACGCCTCGCGCCTCCACGTAGCTGAGCAAGCTCGCCGCCAGGCTCCGGGGAATGTTCAAGCTGGGCTTGCTGCCGTGTCCCGGCACGTAAGTTTCCGGCGCCGCTGGATCCATGCGCTTGTAAAAGATGGTAGTGGAGACCGAGAAGCTACTTCTTAAGGAAGACTCCCACAAGGAAACCGACCCCAAAGGCCGTCAGGAGCGCCTGGATAGGCTTTTCCCGGGCGAAACGTTCCGCCTCGGCTGCATAATCCTTGGCCTGCGAACTGGCGTCAGTCCAAGCCTGGCCGGCGTAGTCGCGAAATTCATGGGCCTTACCTTCTGCGGTCGAGCGGAAACCTTGGACCTTCTGCTCGGCGACACTGCGAAACTCTTGTGCCTTGGCAGAAGCAGCGGCCCGGAGATCTTCGGCTGCTTTCACCGCACTAGCTTTGGCAGCAGCGAAGGGATCGCTGGAAGGGGCGGCGGTGTTAAAAGGATTGGTGGATTCGTCACTCATAATCAGGGATGGTTAACAGTTGCCGTCTTTGTTTTGAATACAACAGGTATGGGGTGAATTTGCGAGGGAAAAGTTGCCGCACTAGGGCTTCCTCAGACGTCGTTTAGATTCCCCAGCTGATGGAGTTTCCATTTGTCGCGTCGCCGAGCGTCGGCATACTCCTGAGCAGGAGCAAGTTTCGATTCAGCAAAGCATCATCCATGTGCGGCATATACGGATTCGCGGGATTCTTAGAGGACGGTCTTCTCGATCGTATGGGAAAGTGCATCCAACATCGGGGACCCGATGGCGAAGGCTGGTACAGTGCTCCGGATGACGCGCCCTTCCGCATGGGCATGCGGCGGCTCTCCATCATCGATTTGGAGGGCGGCTGGCAACCAGTCTACAACGAGGACAAAACGCTCGCCGTAGTCTACAACGGAGAGACGTACAACTACGTCGAACTGAGGGAAGAACTGGAATACAAAGGACATCAGTTCAGCACGCATAGTGACACGGAGTGCATCGTTCACGGATTTGAAGAATGGGGCCTCGAAGGGCTGCTCCAACGCATGAACGGCATGTTCGCTTTCTGCCTGTATGACGTGCGGAAGCAGGAGTTTTACATCGCCCGGGACCGCTGCGGGCAGAAGCCGCTCTATTATTATCACCGCCAAGGTCGCTTCCTTTTCGCTTCGGAAGCGAAGGCTATTCTGCAAAGCGCATACGTCACTGCCGAACCCAACATCGCGGCAATCGATCCTTATCTCACGCTGCGAAACGTTCCCGAGCCGCAGACGATGTTTGCGCACATCTTCAAATTGCCGGTCAGCCATTACCTGCACTTTAAGCTTCGCGATCAGTCTCTGCTCATCCGGCGCTACTGGTCGATCTCTTTGTTGGATGCAGCTACTGCGACCTACAAGAGCGACGAGGAATACTTCGAGGCATTCGAGGCTCTCTGGCATGACAGCGTGCGGCTCTGCATGCGGAGTGATGTGCCCGTGGGAGCCTACTTGAGCGCTGGGGTGGACTCTTCCCTCACGGTCGCTGCGATGACGAAACACTCGTCAAACATCAATACCTACTCGGTCGGCTTTGATTCCCCGGTAGACGAGACTCCCGCCGCGAGGGAAACCGCCGCCTTTCTGGGGACAAAACACCATGAAATCATCTGCAAACCAGAGGATTTCGAGCTCCTGCCGAAGATCGTCTGGCATATGGATCGTCCTGTAGGGGATGCTTTGCTGATTGCCTTTTACAAATTGGCCCAGGGCGCTAGCAAGGATCTCAAAGTGGTCTTGGGCGGGGAGGGGGCAGACGAAGCTTTTGCCGGGTATTCCTTTCATGGGGTCATCACCAAAGTGGAAAAGATGCGCAGCATCTTCCCTGGAATCACAGGGCTCGCCGCTCCGCTCTTCGCCGCCACTCCCCCGGGTATACTCAATAAGTTTTTCACCTTCCCCGCTGACCTCGGTTCCCAAGGGAAAAAGCGGATTGTGGATTTCCTCCGGCAATACGGCTCCCGCGATCTGAATCATAACTTCAATGCTCTGCGCACCCTCTGGTCTCAGGATGAGCGCCGTGACCTCTATACTGACCAGTTCAAGCATCGCGTTAGCGATGCCTGGATGGGGATGGAACGTCAGGATGACAAGAAAGGGCCTTTTTTGGACCGGCTTCTCAAGCTTCAGTACGACGAGTGGCTTCAGGACTGGGCTCTCATCCGCCAGGACAAAAATACCATGGCGCATTCCCTGGAATACCGGCTTCCCTTCCTGGATCACCGCCTCATCGAGTTTGCCTTCACGCTGCCGGCCCATCTGAAAATAAACGGCAACACTGACAAGTTCATCGAGCGGAAGCTGGCGGATAAAGTTTTTCCTGCGCACATCGCTCGTCGCAAGAAAATCCCGTTCTACCTACCTGTGGAGTATTTTGTGGACCAACCGGCCTTCAAGACTCTGGTCGACGAGTGCCTGAATGAGACGGCAGTTAAGAAACGCGGCTACTTTGATCCGGCTAAAGTCTTCAACTTGAGGGAAAAGATGACAAAAACCCGCGAATTCGTTTATTGTAAGCAGGTTATGTCATTGGTCGTCCTCGAACTCTGGCACCGCGTATTTGTCGACCGCAGTCTGAGATTCGATTAAAAAATCTTAATACCTCAAGCCTTCAATCGCGGGCAGACTCCTTCCGGCATACCGTTTGACACGCACTCCGAACGGTGTTGAATCGCCCTTCCACACATGCTGCAAGAACTCAAAGAACGGGAAAAAGAAGGACGTCCCATCCATGTAGGCCTCATTGGATTAGGCGCTATGGGTCTTGGCATCGCCTACCAGATCGGACGCACGCCCGGGATGAGGCTCTCGTTTGTGGCGGATCAGAACGAAGCAGCGGCTCTTCGTGGCGCGGAAGTTTATGGTAAGCCAACTCACGTGACGACGGACGGCTTGGCTGCGCTTCGTGATGAGAAAATTCCCTGCGACGTTTTTGTGGAAGCCACGAATTCCATCATCGCCGCTTACGACTATTGTCTGGCCGCGATTGAGCGGAAGGCCCATTGCGTCCTGATGAATGCGGAGGTGGATGCCTTCCTCGGTTACCTGCTCCGGGCCCATGCCGCGAAGCATGGCGTGATCGTCACCAGCGATGGTGGGGATCAGCACGGCGTGCTGGCCCGCATGATGGAAGAAATCGAAATGTGGGGCTTTGAGATCGTGCAGGCTGGGAACATGAAAGGTTTCCTGGACCGGCATCAGACCCTCGAGGGTATCGAACCCATCGCAAAGCAGCTCAAGCTCTCCACTGTTCAATGCCTGGCCTACACGGATGGCAGCAAGCTGAACATCGAGATGTCCGTCATCGCAAATGAATACGGCCTTACGCCATTTGTTCCCGGCATGGAAGGGCCACGCGCCAATAAAGTGCAAGACGTAGTGGACCTTTTTGACTTCGATAAATACAACGGCCAGGGGCGCGTCGACTACGTCCTCGGTGCCAAGGAGCATGGTGGCGGTGTCTATGTCGTCGGAAAGTGCGAAAGCACCTTCCAGCAGGGCTATCTTAACTACTACAAGGTCACGAACAAACACCCGTACTACGTATTCCTTCGTCCTTACCATCTCTGCCACTTGGAAACTCCACGTGCTGCTGCCTTGGCCGCTCTTTATGGCAAAGCAGTCCTGACCATGAGGCAGGGTCGCGTGACGGACACCTTTGCTTATGCCAAGAAAGACCTGGTGCCAGGCACCCTGGTGCAACACGCCATTGGCAGCAATGAAGTCTATGGGTTGATCAGTGAGGCCAAGTCCGCGGATGCCTCCAAGCAGGTGCCCCAGGGGCTTCTCGACATTGAAGGCTCGCCGGACCGCCCCATCATCAAGCGCAAGGTCGCCAAAGATCAGCCGTTGACGTGGGATGATGTGGAAATTCCCGCCAATCGCATGACGGAACTGTGGGAAGAGCAGCTTCCTCACCTGAACTTGCGCTAGAGCGCCCTTCGACTCGGATCTAGCCTCCCTCGGGAGCGACTGGTGCCGCAGCAGGTGCAGGTGCCAGCGCCCATGCGCCCGCTCGTTCCCCTTGCGCCTGCTGGGCTGCTTTGACGAGCTTGGCTCGATACGTTTTCAACTCCGGCATGCCTTCAGGCAAAGGTTTGGTCTGTTGCCCGGAGAGTGCCGCAAAACCGCGCCGCACCAGCATCTCTCCAAGATCTTCCTGTTTGCCCGGAGCCGTTTCTACCAGGATCATAGCGTAATAGCGCTCCGTGTTCGGCACGCGGCCCCATTTGGTATAGACCGTGAAATTGTGCTCAGTCAGGGTTTCGTTCACCCATGTCAGCGCACTCTCCCCAGTTCGGACGAGTTCGCTCGAGGAACTTGCGTGGAAGAAGTCAGATTGCTCCTTCAATCGTTGCAGGCGGGTGGCAGTAGACTCCGGCGCATCGACAAAATACAAAACAAACACATCTTCCTTCGTGCCCGTGCGAATGCGCAACGTATCCGCTTCATTCCCCCGGTTCACCACAAACTCCGGCTTTGGCAGGATCCACCAGTCGCCCTGCTTGTAGGCCCGAGCCTCATTCACTTTGACCTCAACGGGAATAGCCACAGGGATGGCTTTGGGAACTGTCACCGCCGCTGTCGTTTGAGCCTTGCCCTCTGACCCTAGCCGATACCGGGCCTTCAGGAGCATGCCCAGTATGAACATGAAAAACACGATCACGACCGTGATGATTCCGTTGTTGATGGCGGCCCGCGGTGGCATGTGATGCCAACAATAACCAACATAGTTAAGAAAACGAAAGTAATATCATGACCGATTGGAATTTGCGTTACGAAACCGGTGACACGCCTTGGGATCGGGGCGCACCCACCCCAGTTTTGGAAGAACTCACCGCCAAGTACCCCGGCTTGTGGAAGGGGCGCGTGGCAGTGCCCGGCTGTGGCTTGGGTTATGACGCCAGATGGCTGGAAGCCAAAGTCGATGCCGTTACTGCTTTAGATATTTCATCCCTTGCCTTGGAGCGAGCCCGTGAAAAACAACCTGACAGCAAGGTTCATTTCCAGCAGGCGGATATCATGGATCCTCCCTCAGACCTGATCGCGAGCTTCGATGTTGTGTGGGAACACACCTGTCTCAGTGCCCTGCATCCCACCTTGAGAAAAGCCTATGCGGCAGGTCTTGCCTCAATGCTGAAGAAGGACGGCACTCTTGCTGGCGTCTTCTTCATCAATCCCGAAATGGCCCCTGGCGAAGAAGGTCCTCCGTTTGCCATCAGTGCTGAAGAGCTAATTGACCTTTGGTCAATTGCCGGACTCGAAGTCATCGATCAATGGGTTCCTTCAACAGGATATCCCGGCCGCGTGGGAAGGGAACTTGTGCTTCTACTGCAGCACAAGTAATCCTGACAAGACGGCGCTTCTACCTCCGCACCTCTTCACGCAAACTCTTCGCCCAATATTCAAAGGCGGCCGCGGTCGCCTCCGGCCGCAGCCCCATGGCTCCGGCGAAATGACCATTCTTGTCAAAGATCTCCAGACAGAGCACCTCATTAGTGGCCGTGGCAAACCTCACCACCCACGCCTCCCAGTGCTCCTGGCATTGACGCAGGGTGAACTGGGAGCACTCGCCAAAGAACGTCTGGCCACACCGGCAGGTGATCCAGCGTTGTGGCCGGAAGGAGCTCGGTAGAAAGGAAACCCTATTGCGCAGCGCCACCACCATGGGAGGCTGCCGTAACGACATCTCTTCCATGAGCGATCGGACAGAGGCTTGGCTGATTTGCCAGGCATAGGCGGAGCCGGCGGCGGCCAGCGCGGACTTGCGAGGCACATTTTCCAGTCCTGGGAAAAATTGATCCGGTAGAGTTCTTGCCAACCCCGGCCAGAATTGCCTGACCGCGTCGGCGGTCGCTGCATCCAGCACCCGCAGCGGCAAGCCGGAACTGGAACTCGGCAACGCGTTTCGCAGGTGAGGTTTGTGCGCCACCCCTAGCGTGCAGATCATCTCCTCGAATATCTCCAACTCGGACCAGTTGGTCAAAAGTAGCTTCAGGCAACCCGCCCCGGTGTCATCGAAGAATTGGATGCTGGCGATCTGCTTGTCCTCCGCCTCTTCCACAGCCGCAACCGCTGAGCGCAGACGCTGACAGTGAATCTCCGTCCCAGAGGTAAGCTCCATGAGAATGTCCTGGCCCGGCACTTGGGAGAACACCGGTTTTTCCCAAGTGTCTGCCATGCAGACCGGTCCGGACTGCACCGTCGCGAGAATGGTCCCCAGCCGCTCCAGCCAATTAAACAGCTTTGGCCACGGCGCCTGTAGTTCCACCGCAGCCGCCTGAAAGTCGTCGCTCTGAAAGCAGTGCTGAGGAGCCAGTTGTCTGAGGTCGAAAGTTCCCGGCCGGAAGCTGAAAGCCACGCGCGGAGTGCTTCTGGGGGCAAAGTCCATGTGCTGTGTGAAGAGGGAGAAGCGGAGTAGATGAAGGATGCTCCGGCTCTGCTAGGCGGCCACAGGCTCAGCCTCGCCGAGAGCAGCCAGGACGCCGGCGATCCACTCCTCACAAGGGGTGTCGTAGTCCGTGTCGCATTCCACCATCGCATGAATGCGTTGGGCGCCATCACGCTCCAGCGCCAGATCGAAATCCTTGCCGCATTTGCAAAACTGCTCGTAAGCAGTGTCTCCCAAAGCTAGGACCGAAAAACGGCGGCCGCCAAGATCGGCGCCACCCTTCGTGACCACGGCGTCGTAAAAGGATTCGCAACCGTCCGGGGGCTCGCCATCGCCATAGGTGCTGGTCACGATCAGGATCGTATCGAACTCCTGGAGGATGGGTGCATCAGCACTGGCCATGCTCTCCACCGTGATTTTATTGAAGCCGCGGTCGCGAGCCTCGCGAGCCAGTTTTTCAGCGCAGAATTCGGCATTTCCGGTGACGCTTCCGTAGAGGACAAGAATAGAGGTGCTCATAAGGCTTCGAGTTGGATTTCGAACCGCATTTAAGAAAGAAAAGCCAAATTTGCAAATGAATCTCATTAGCAAAGGCGGTCAATCAACCTGTATTTATGGGCATAACCCGCCGCTTTATGCTGCCACTCCATAGAGCGCGCAATTGGCACACGCGAAAATAAATTTTTTTAGGCTTGCAACTTCCTGTCACAAACCCTCCGCGCTTTACCTACACCCGGAAAGGTAATCCATGAACGAATATCTCGTCCCCGCCATTGAATCCGCGTTGCGCACCGTGCGCCACTTCTCGGATGCTGGATTCCAACCCGCCCGTTCGGTAGAGGATCAGCTGTTCTGGTGCTGGCGCCGGGCCACCGGTGAAATTCTTGAAAGCCCTCCCGTTCCTCTCACCATGTCGGTTTTGGTGGAACAGGACTTTGACTCCTTTGGCGCCTATCCTTTGCTCGCCCACCTCTTGGGTAATATCGAATTGCAGATGGAACAGTTCGACATGAAATCTCAGGAATACACGGCCCTCAGCGCGTAAGGGTTACGGGCTGGATAGCCTCTCGAGCCGCCAAACGAAGGAGCGCGCTTGCATCTTGCCCACTTCACGTGGAAAGGCGCGCATGACAGAGTACGACTTCATCGTCGTTGGTAGTGGAGCCGGTGGACTTTCCGCCGCCTTAAAAGCGGCGCGCCATGGTCGTGTGGTGATCATCACAAAAAAGGCTGCGAGCGATTCCAATTCGTCCTGGGCTCAGGGCGGCGTCGCCTGTGTGCAGAGCGCCGTCGACTCGATCGATCAGCACGTCAGCGACACGCTTATCGCCGGGGCGGGCTTGTGCAAAGAGGATGCCGTACGAACCATCATCACGGACGGCCCGACGCGCATCGATGAACTCGTAGCCATGGGCGTCGACTTCGACCGCCGCGAAGAACCCGGTGGCCATCTGGAATTCGATCTCACCCGGGAAGGGGGCCATACCCAAAGGCGCGTCCTGCATCACCACGATGCCACGGGTCGTGAGATCACCGATAAACTCCTGGCGGCAGTCAGGAATGCAAAGAACATCACGCTGCTGGAAAATCATTATGCCATTGATCTCATCACCACGGCGAAGCTTGGCTTTGTCAGTGAAGATCGGGTTCTGGGACTTTATGTCCTGAACGAGGAGTCCGGCGACGTCATCGTCATGCGCAGTGATCGCGTCCTTCTGGCCACAGGTGGCTGCGGGCGAGTCTACCTCTACACAACCAACCCCAAAGTTGCCACAGGTGACGGAGTCGCCATGGCATGGCGTGCTGGCGCGGCCATCTCGAACATGGAGTTCATCCAGTTCCACCCCACCTGTCTTTACCATCCGCAACGGCGCTCGTTCCTGATCACAGAAGCCATGCGCGGTGAAGGAGCAGTGCTGGTCGGCAAAGACGGCAAGGAATTCATGCAGAAGTATGATCCGCGCGGGTCGCTTGCTCCCCGTGATATCGTCGCCCGGGCCATTGATCATGAGATCAAGCGTACTGGTGGCCCCTGCGTCTACCTCGACATTACCTCAAAGCCCGCTGACTTCATCATCGCTCACTTTCCGAATATTTATCAAACGTGCCTGAGCGTGGGTATTGATATTACGAAGGAGCCCATACCCGTCGTGCCTGCGGCTCACTATCAGTGCGGAGGCGTCCGCACAGACGTAAATGGCGCCACCACCATCCGCGGCCTTTGCGCCGTTGGGGAAGTTGGCTGCACGGGCCTGCACGGCGCTAATCGTCTTGCCAGCAATTCTTTGTTGGAGTGTGTGGTGATCGCTCACCGCGCCGTGGAACTGCTGCAACACAAGATGCCCGTCGGCAAAGAAGGCCAACAACATTATCATATCCCGCCTTGGCAGAGCGGTCATGCGCAGAACCTCGACGAGCTTGTGGTCATCTATCACAACTGGGACGAGATTCGCCGCCTCATGTGGGACTATGTGTCCATCGTCCGCACCAGCAAACGCCTGCAACGAGCCGCCGCACGTCTCCGCAATTTGAAGCGGGAGGTTCAGGAATTTTACTGGAATTTCCGTGTGACCGGCGAGGTCCTGGAATTGCGCAATCTTGTGGAAACAGCTTCCCTCATCGTGGATTGTGCCGTGCGTCGGCATGAAAGCCGGGGTCTGCATTACACCATGGATTATCCCGAATTGGATGAAAAATCCCTCCCTTTAGATACAACGTTGCGCAGGTATTGATCACACACTCTGTATTACCTGACAAACAAGCGTGTTTACGCATGGGTCAGATTGTCGATCATGCTCTCGGCTTCCGCCAGGGTCGTGGCCACCGCATGGGCTCCGGCTTCTCGGAACGGACGTGTGTCATACTCTGCCTCGCCGCCCTTCCAGGCGCAGACCACAATCTTTAAGTTCGGCAAACGGCTACGGATACGGCGGCACAGAAAAGCGGCCGAAGATTCCGCATCTGGCGGCAGCGCACCGATGCATACCAAGGAAGGTTTTTTCGTCTCCAATTCTTGGATTAGTTCGCCGATCAAATGCGGTTCACGGGAGACTTCCAATTCCATGTCCGGTGGCAGACAGGCCCCTAGCAGTTCCAAAGCAAGGGCGTCCGCCTCACCATGCAAAGCGCGTGCAAAAATCTTCACGCGTGGTTTCGTGCTCGCCTCATCGGGAACCGGCTCGCTCTCGCCAGCTTCCGCGTTCTCCTTGATGGAGTCCCGCTGGAGTTCTTTAGCTTGAACGACGGTGTGCCGTAGTTCGGTATATGCCGCGACCTGTTCCTCATGTGTCAGATGGCCAAATTGGCTTTCCTGCCGGATCAAAGCCAAGGCAGGGAGAAGGAGTTTATCCAAGGCGGACTTGAGGCCTTCTTCTTCAAAGACCTCTTCAAAGTCGTCATAGAATTCCTCTGTCCGTTCAGAAATGAGTCGCTGGTAAAAGACCAGATGTGGCGTCGGCTCTGGAGAATCTCCCATCAGCGTCTCAACCCAATGCAATGCCGGTATGTACTTGCAGAAGACAACGAGGCATACGGTCAGAGGGGTCGCCAGCACCAGGCCGATTGCACCCCAGAGCCATGTCCAGAAACCGATCGCGATGATCAAAGCAAAGTCAGAGACACCTGTGCTCTTCCCGTAAAGCACCGGTTCCAACATCATGTTGGTGATCAATTCCAGCGTCAAGATTACGCCGATGACCATGAGGGGCTGTGACCATCCCGGGAAGAATGCCAAGCTAAATGTAATGGGCAGCGTCGCCACCAGAATGGGCCCAATGTAAGGGATGTAACGAAACAGCGCGCCTAACACGCCCCAAAGCAAAGCGTAGGGCAGGCCGATCAATGCCAGCGACGCGCCCACGAGCACACCGTAGATGCTATTCACCGTACCTTGCATTAGCAGGTAGTGGCTGACTCGGTCGCTCACGTCATCCAACGCGCGAGTCGTCGCAGTTAGCCGGTTGTATCCTGCGAGTCGCGTGATGCGTTTGCTGATATCTTCATGTCGCAGGAGCATGAAGACGCCATAGAGGATCACGAGCGTGCTCACGCCCAAAGCGGCCGCCAATCCGTTGACCATGAAATTCAGCGCTGACGCCGCAAGACCCTCCATCCGGCTGACTACGGTTTGCTTTGAGTCTTTGTCATTTTCAGCTTTTTCCGGTTTGCCGGGCTCTGGAGCCGAATCTGGAGACTCCAGCACTCCAACGTCCGTCCCCATTTTGCGCATTTTTTCGATGAATCCACCGCTGCCCACACTTTGCACCGCCTGAACACGCTTCTTGATGTTGTAGGTATAATTTGGCAGCTCGTTGGCTAGGGCTGCGGTTTGCCGGCCAAGAAGCCAGACGATCGTTCCCAGGAAGGCAAACGTCAGTGTCGTCATGATGATGACACTCAGAACTCGCGGTAATCCCCAGCGGCAAAGCCTGCTCACGAGCGGATTCAGCATGAAGGCCAGCAATGTTGCCAGCGCGATAGGCATTAAAAAATCCCTCGCCAAGTAGAGCGTCCCCACGATCAGAACGACGGTGGCAATCCCCACGAGGGCTGGGTAGCTATTCCTGCGGCCACGGCTGGCGGAGATCTTGGGCATGATGAATGGGGGAGGGGCGATGGCCGCCCAAACTTCGCGCAAGACCCCAGTACCGGCTGTATCGGTCTTTCCCTCGGTCTGAAGCGATTGCAACCGGTAGCTGTTATGGCTTGTTTCTGTGAGTGCCCACTCCCCAGCAGGCCTCGATCATCGCGAATCCTTGTGGATCGTGTTTCCGCAGCTCTTCCTTTGTGAAAGGATAAAAGTCGTTCTTCCCAAAGTAAGCTTCCGTCAGTTCCGCGAAGTATTCTTTGTCATTGGCGAGGGCGTAGGCCGGACCTTCCTTGCCATTGG
Organism: Phragmitibacter sp.; assembly: GCA_965284365.1. Taxonomy (GTDB): domain Bacteria; phylum Verrucomicrobiota; class Verrucomicrobiia; order Verrucomicrobiales; family Verrucomicrobiaceae; genus Phragmitibacter. The sequence continues at coordinate 1,172,150 of OZ260079.1, read as the reverse complement.
CATGCTTTACTTTCAGGTAGGCCCCACTCGCTTTCGCCGCTGCGTAGGCATCTCGGATATCGCCGCGCTTCTCGCCTAGTACTTCGAAATGAAATTTATGAGCCAGTTCGTGCAAGACTACCCATGGTTGCGTAGGAATGGTCCGCTTCAGGAAGTCGCCCGCCTGCTGAATCTCCACACAGTGGGCATAGGCCGTAGGCACACCTGCCCGCTTCAGGTACTCGGGATTCGGATGATAAGCGGCCCCAGGTTTCAGACCATTCGCGTTCACCCAGAATACCGCGTGGCGCAGCCCTGCGAAACTCGCCTCTGGCACGACCGTCTGGATCTTCGCGCTCTCCGCTCTGAAGTATTCAATCAGCCGCTGGCGCGTTTCAGGAGACTTCGCGATGAGAGGGGACAGCCGCAGTTCAAACTCGCCGGTCGTGATTTTCTCGTAGGTGTCAGGAGCGACGAGGTACTCCTCCGGGAGGCTAACCTGCAGTTGATCCAGTGACTGCACGTAGATCACCGGGAAACGTAATTGACCGATGGTCAATTCTTCCACTCTGCCAGTCACTTGGATGCTACGGGATCCCAGATGTTCCATTGTGTCATAGATGCCGAGCTTGGCGAATTGCTTGCGGGCCGCCGGGGTGACACGAACAAAGAAATTTTCCGGGTGATCCCAGCTCACTTGAGAATAAAGCTCGGTGTAGCCGCCATTGCTTCGGTTGTAGCCTGTGCTCCGCACATACATGGCCAAGGACACCTCCTGCCCCATCATGGCGCGGGCTTCTCCAGGTCTCACCGTTTTGATCTCTTCCGCAGCCAACGGCCAAGCCATGACCAAAGTCCCGACACCCAGAAAACACCCGGCAATGAAGAGCTTGGTTCGCGGAAAGGAAGGAATCACCCGCAATTCAAAGCTGGGAGAGCCCGCTATCTTTCCGAGAAACCGCGATCAGGTGCCTTCTGGTCCAAGTCCCACGCGCTAAGAGTGAATATAACGGAATCAGAGCTATGATGGTTCTCTGTCGCCATGCTTCCGCGTTTTATCCTCGATCTCCCTATTGATCACGCTTGCCTCCCCGTCCAAATCTCCAGCGCCTCGCGTCCATACCTAACTACATAGTTGGGCTTATCGTATATTCCTTCATTGGCATATTTCCATAGACGGCTCCTCATCAGCGCAATCTTCCCATGCATCTCGACACCTTTCTGGCGCAGGCTTTCATCTACCTTCTGGCCTCGGTGATTGCCGTGCCAGTGGCCAAACGCTTCGGCATTGGATCCGTGCTGGGGTACTTGCTCGCCGGTATCGTCATTGGTCCCTTCGTCCTGCGCCTGATCGGCCATGACGGCGGCAGCGTGATGCACTTCGCCGAATTCGGGGTCGTCATGATGATGTTTGTGGTCGGTCTCGAGTTGAAGCCCGCCCTTCTCTGGCGTCTCCGCGGGCCGATCCTCGGCATGGGCGGCGCCCAAGTGGTGGGTACCGCCGTTGTCATCTATCTTGCTTTCTTGGCGGTCGATTGGCCTTGGAAGCAGGCGTTAGCCACAGGGCTGATCCTGGCAATGTCCTCCACTGCCATCGTCCTGCAAACCTTGGCCGAGCGGGGTGAACTAAAGACCGAAGCTGGCCGGTCTTCCTTCGCTGTCCTTTTGTTTCAGGACATCGCCGTCATTCCCATCTTGGCCATCCTCCCGCTGTTAGGCACGGTGGCCATCGCAACTGAATCGCAAGCTCACGGAACTGGCCACGGCCCCGAGTTGAGTGGTTGGCAGCAGGCTCTCTTTACCTTGGGAGCCGTAGCGGTGATCGTCGGTGGTGGCCGGTATTTGCTGAGGCCAATCTTCCGCTTCATCGCCAGTGCAAAGCTGCGGGAGGTCTTCACCGCCACCGCACTGATGCTTGTGGTAGGCATTGCCTTGCTTATGCAAAGCGTGGGACTCAGCCCGGCCTTGGGCACCTTCCTGGCGGGTGTCATGCTGGCAGACAGCGAATACCGCCATGAACTGGAGAGCGATATTGAACCGTTCAAGGGCATTCTCCTCGGAGTCTTCTTCATCTCCGTGGGTGCGAGCTTGGACTTTATCCTCATCGCAGCGGAGCCGGGTAAGGTGGCTCTGGGCATCGTTGCCTTGATCCTGCTCAAAATGCTGGTTCTCGCAGTGCTTGGTCGATTTGTGAAGATGCCCGGCCGGGACATCAGCCTTTTCTCCTGTGCTCTGGCCCAAGGAGGCGAATTCTGCTTTGTGCTCCTCTCCATCGCCGGATCCGTCGACGCTTTGCCGGATGATCGAATCAAACTGATCGCCGCCATGGTCGCGGTCTCCATGGCGCTCACGCCCTTATTGCTGGTCATCCATGACCGGATCCTCGTGCCGATCATCAGTCGAAAGAGCCGGGTCAAGAAACGCGACATGGACGCCATTCCGGACGAGGAGAGTCCCGTTATCATCGCCGGGTTTGGCCGTTTCGGCATCATGGTCGGCCGCATGCTGCGCAATCATGGCATCAATTCCACCGTGCTGGATTTGGATTCAGACCAAGTGGATTTTCTCCGCCAGATCGGCTTTAAACTCTACTACGGCGATGCTTCCCGCCTGGACTTGCTCACCGCGGCGGGCGCTGCCCACGCGAAGCTCTTTGTGCTGGCCATCGACGACGACGTGAAGGCCCTTGAGATCGTGGACACGGTCAAAAAACATTTCCCGCACCTGACCATCCTGGCCCGAGCGAAAGACCGCATTCATGCCTACCAGTTGCTTGAGCGAAAAGTAGAGCACATTTACCGGGAGACCGTCGGCTCATCCCTCGAAATGGCTGTCCAAGCGCTCACTTTCCTCGGTATGTCGCCGGAAGAAGCGCAGGAGGCAGCCGATTGCGTCCAGGAACTGGACGAGAAAAGCGTCCGCGACATGGCCCCGATCTGGAAGGAGCACCGTGAGAGCCAGCGCTACATCGACGCCGCCCGCCAGCAGTTGGAGGAAATGCACCGCCTCTTCCAAGGCGACTCCCAGAACTACCCTCCCGGCGCAAAAGGTCACGAAATACCCTCACCCAAGCCCACCGGAAATTCCTCTCAAAACCTTCCGCCAAAATCCTAACACTTCTGCTGCTGGTTGTGTCGTAATGGCGGCACATTTGCGCCTGCGGCTCAGAAGTGCTATTTTATCGCCCGCATTTCCTTATATGGATTTCATACTCGACCTCATTCGCTACATCGGCATTTTCGCCCTCATCCTGATGGTGTTTAACCTCATGATCCTCGTTCACGAGTGGGGACACTTCCTTGCCGCCCGTTGGTGCGGCCTAAAGGTCGAGAAATTCCAAATCTGGTTCGGGAAGCCGATCTGGAAAAAGAATTACAATGGTGTGCAGTACGGTCTCGGGTGGATCCCCGCCGGCGGGTTCGTAGCCCTTCCCCAGATGGCCCCGATGGATGCAATCGAAGGAAAGGGCGACGAGCCAAGGGAAATGCTGCCCCCTATCACTCCCCGGGACAAGATCATCGTAGCCTTTGCCGGTCCGCTTTTCAGCTTCCTGCTGGCCTGTCTGTTCGCCGTGGTCGTTTATTACGTCGGCAAGCCGGAGGGCGGCAGTCAGGTCACCACCCAGATCGGCTATGTCCTCAAGGATAGCGCCGCTGATCGCGACGGACTCAAGGTTGGCGATACTATCCTCGCTGTGGATGACAAGCCGGTGACCCGGTTCAACGGCTTGGTGGACAGTGTCACTTGGGGTGTGATCGCCAGCACCGGCGAAAACATCGATTTCAAGATCCTGCGAGACGGAAAAGAAATGGTCGTCCCGGTGAAAGCGGAGAAACCGGAGGATCCCGATCCTCGCTGGTGGAAGTCTCTCTTCACCCGCCCCCAACTGCGCGAGGCAGGCATCATGGGAGCTGAGACTCCGATGGTCGCCTCAGTGCAGCCTTACAGTCCTGCTGAGGAGGCGGGCCTTAAGCAAAACGATTTGATCAAGACCGTGGATGGTCGTCCCATCCTGAGCCGTCCGGGCTTTGCGGAATACGTCCAACAGAATGTCGGCAAGAAGCTGATTCTCGGTATCGAGCGAAACAAGCAGCCGATGACCCTTGAGGTCTCCCCGAGATTGCCCGACGTGGATGAGCGCGACGAAAAAGAACGAGCCCCCATGGTAGGTATTGTGTGGGACAGACAGGGCGAACGGAAACTCGACTATCCCACACCGAAAGAGCAAATCGTCGATGCGCTGAAGGTGATGAAAAATACCATCACCGCCATCACCACGAAAGGCTCCGATGTTGGAGTCAGCCACCTTAGTGGGTTCGTGGGCATCGTGCGTGTCTATTACACCCTGTTTGAGCTGCCCGAGGGCTGGCGCCTCATCCTTTGGTTCAGCGTGGTGCTGAACGTAAACCTGGCGATCATGAACATGCTGCCTTTCCCAGTCCTGGATGGTGGCCACATCGTCATGGCTACGTTGGAATGGATCCGCCGCCGCCCCATCAATGTGCGCCTCTTGGAAGTAGTTCAAAGTGCCTGTGTGCTGCTGCTGCTTGGTCTCATGGTTTTCATCACCTTCAAAGACGCAGGGGACTGGATTGGCAGCGGAGGGAAAAAGGATACTCTCAAAGAGTCAACCCGCTTCCTGCCGCCAGCTGAAAGGAAAGCGCCCGCACCTTAGTAGAGAGAATTTTCCTGCATGTCAGATCGTTCCGCTGAGCACCAGTTGCGCTACTGCGCTGATCTTTATCACTACCAGCGCCGCGAGACGCGGGAAGTGATGATCGGCCACGTCGGGGTAGGTGGCAGCCATCCCATCCGGGTGCAGTCCATGCTCACCTCGGACACCCGTGATGCTGAAGCCTGTATAAAGGAGTCTCTGGAACTCGCCGAGGCTGGTTGTGAAATTGTGCGGGTCACCGCGCAGACCCGCATCATCGCGGAAAATCTGGAGCACATCAAAGCCGGCCTTCTGTCAGCCGGGTGCAATGTGCCGTTGGTAGCGGACATCCACTTCCAACCCAACGCGGCTATGGAAGCGGCCAAGTGGGTGGAAAAGGTTCGCATCAATCCCGGCAACTTCGTGGACAAGAAGAAGTTCGCTGTGCGGGAATACACCGACGACCAATACGGCGAAGAACTTCAGCGCATTGAGGAGGCTTTCATCCCCCTCGTGCATCTCTGTCAGGAAAAGAGCCGCGCCATGCGCATCGGCACGAACCACGGTTCCCTCTCCGACCGGATCATGAACCGCTACGGCGATACGCCGCTGGGTATGGTCGAAAGCGCGCTTGAATTTGCCCGCATTGCCCGGCAGCAGAATTATCACCAGTTCGTCTTCTCCATGAAGGCGAGCAATCCCAAGGTCATGATTGAGGCCTACCGTTTGCTCGTGGCTCGTCTGAATGCCCTGGGTGGCGATTGGAATTACCCCATCCACCTCGGCGTGACCGAAGCCGGCGACGGCGAAGACGGCCGCGTGAAGAGCGCCATCGGCATCGGTTCCTTGTTGGCCGATGGCATTGGCGACACGGTTCGCGTGAGCTTGACTGAAGACCCTGTTTTCGAAATCCCCGTCGCACAGGCGCTCGTCAAGCCCTACAACGAAGGCACTCCTGCGAGCTACGATCCCATTTCGTCGCCTCCGCCTGTGAGTTATGACCCTTTCGACTACGTGCGCCGCACTTCATCGGTTATGGATGTGGCTGGTGCGAAGCTCGGCGGGCATGAAACTGTCCGCGTTTTCACTTCCCAGCGGAAGTGGGATGCATTGGCCCACAAGCTGGACAAGCTTGGTGAATACCAGCCTGAAGCCGTCATTGAAGTCAGTGGAGTCCAGGAGGTTGACCCTCGCGATGAAGAGGAGATCGCTCACCTCAATGCCAGTGCCACACCCCTATTGGTGGCAGTAAAAGACGGCCTGAATCTCTCCGCAGTCACCGCTTACCGTTTACTGGCCGCGAAGCTTAAGGCCCATCATCCGATCCTTCTCAAGGATACCCTGACACCCTCGTCAGAGCAGGGGGCAGACTTCCTGCCCACGCTCCTGACAGCGGCGAGCAACATCGGCTCGCTCCTTTGCGATGGCATTGGCGATGCGGTCATCGTCAAGGGCGAAGAGGCCCCCGGTCAGTCGCTAAGGATGAGCTACAACATCCTCCAGGCCGCGGGTGCTCGCATTTTCAAAACCGACTATGTGGCCTGTCCGAGCTGCGGCCGCACACTCTTCAATCTCCAAACCACAACGCAAAAGATCCGTGCGGCCACTGGGCACCTGAAAGGCCTGCGCATTGCCGTCATGGGCTGCATCGTGAATGGCCCCGGCGAAATGGCCGATGCCGACTTTGGCTACGTGGGAGGCGCCCCCGGCAAGATCAATCTCTACGTCGGCAAGACCGCCGTGAAGTTCAATATCCCCGAGGCTGAAGCGGTTGAGCGCCTCCAGGATCTGATCAAGGAACATGACCGCTGGGTCGATGCTCCGATCACGCCAGTCGCCGTGCCAGTCTGATCTTTGCTGCTTGCCGCGCCCGGTGTTCTGCGTTTGATGGAGGCGCATGTCTTCCGCATTTACGCCCTCCTATGATTTGCTCGCGCTTGGCGAGGTCCTTCTGAGACTGGATCCGGGCAATGCCCGCGTCCGCACCGCCAGGCAGTTCACCGCATGGGAAGGGGGAGGGGAGTACAACGTCGCACGCGGTCTCCGCAGTTGCTTTGGCATGCAAACCGCCGTGCTCACTGGTATGGCCGACAACGAAATTGGCCGTCTCGTGGAGAACCTCATCCTGCAGAGTGGCGTGGATGGGCGTTTGATCAAATGGATGCCCTATGACGGCATCGGCCGCCGCGTCCGCAACGCCATTAATTTCACCGAGCGCGGCTTCGGCATTCGCGGCGCCAAAGGCTGTGTGGACCGCGGCCACGGCGCTGCCTCCTTGCTCAAGCCCGGCGACTTTGACTGGGATGCCTTGTTGGGTGACGGTAAGTGCCGCTGGCTGCACACGGGCGGCATCTTTGCGGGGCTTTCGGAAACCACCGCCGAACTCACCATCCAAGCCTGCGAGGCTGCCAAACGCCATGGCGTGACGGTTTCCTATGATCTGAACTACCGTCCTTCTTTGTGGCAGGAGAGAGGAGGCTTCCCTTCCGCGCAGGCACTGAACCACCGCCTGGCGCCTTATGTGAATGTCATGATCGGCGTGCTGACCGATGACGAACCCGCCGGCTTCGTAAAGAGCGAAGATCCGTCCGATCCCTTCTCCGCTCAAGCCGCTGCTCTGCAAAAAAGCATGACTAAAATGCTGGAGCGCTATCCCAACATCCACACCTGTGCCGCCACCCTTCGCCGCGTGCACACCGCTTCGAAGAACGACTTTGGCGCTCTGGCTTGGATGGACGGCCAATTCTATCGCGCCCGCAATTACGTGGACCTCGATATCTTCGATCGCATCGGCGGCGGTGATAGCTTTGTGGCCGGCCTCGTCTACGGCCTCCTGAACGACCTGCCCAAACAGTATTGCCTGGACCTTGGCGTAGCGCACGGCGCCCTGGCCATGAGCACCCCCGGCGATACCAGCATGGCAACCTTAATCGAAGTGGAAAAACTGGCCAAAGGCGGCGACGCCAAGGTGCAGCGCTAGAAAGGGCTAATGAGAAGCTATGCAACTTCAGCCTGCTTCCTCAGCACCAACACCACATCAAACGAATCCCTGGCAAGCCTACCTGGCTCATCAATCAGATAATTAAAATTATAACACGCCACCAACTCGAACTCGGGCGCCTGCGCTAACAAATCCTTGAGTTCAGCGACGCTGTAAGTCCGGAAAGTCCACTTCGTTTCCTGGATCCACGTTTGATCATCACGCGTGATGCGCAGACGGGTGCGCAGCGCCTCCGTACGAGCCTCACGATCCGGCGGCCATGTGTGGGTGTTGCAAATCACCTTGATGCCACCGCGCTCGCCCACCCAGCGCTCGTGCTCTGGTTTCTGGTTGCGGTAGTCTGTCAGATGCAATCCCAGCACGTAAATGCCGCCCTCGCGGAGCGACTTGGCAACATGCTGAAGATGACTCACCGCTCCGTGTTCCGTCTGCACATACTTGAAGGTACTTACCAGACAGTGAGCCAGATCATACTCTCCTTCTCTTGAAACGTGGAAGTTCTCCAGGCGGTCCTGCCACACATGGGCATTCCGCTTGATTCCATTTAACCTTTCCACGGTGTAAGCAAGCATTTGCTCATTGAGGTCAAAACCTCGTACTAGATGCCCTCTGCCTGCTAGTTCTGCTATCAATCTCCCTGATCCGCACGCTGGCTCCAGAATGCGCAGCTTCTTACGAGGCTCATCTCCACCGCCGAAGCGCGTATACACCGCCTCCAGGAAGTCAGCCTCCTTACTCGTGTCGGCATCAAAGATGATGTCGTAGTATAGGGGTGTGTCGTACCAGTCGGCGGCCTCGGTGCGCATGTTAATCACAGTATCAACATGCAATCGCCGTAACTGTAAAACCGATACCGTTGCTGAATGGCTTCCTCGTAGGCGCGCAAAATCAATTCCCTGCCCGCGAAAGCGCTCACCAGCATGAGCAAAGTGGACTTGGGCAGATGGAAGTTCGTAATCAGCACGTCCACCACGCGGAATTGATAAGGCGGATGGATGAAGATATTTGTGCGGCCTTCCCCTGCGGTGACCTGACCATGCTTGGCGGCGACACTCTCCAACACCCTTGTCGCCGTGGTGCCGACTGAGACCACCCGTTCCGCTGTCCGGATTTTCTCGGCGGTGCTTTCCTCAAGGGAATACTGCTCATCGTGCATCACATGCTCTTCCAGACGCTCCGCCTTCACCGGTTGAAACGTCCCCACCCCCACATGCAGCGTGACAAACACATGGGGCAGCTTCTTCAAAATCTCCGGCGTAAAGTGCAGCCCTGCCGTCGGCGCAGCCAATGATCCATCGTGTTCCGCAAAGACGGTCTGATATCGCTCCCGGTCATCCTCGCGATCTTCCCGCTTCATATACGGCGGCAGCGCCAGATGACCGTAACACCCTTCATCTACAGGGCGATCAAACTCGATGATTCGGTCGCCATTTTCTTCAATGCCAACGACCTCGCCAGTCGCTTCCCCAATGGGAAAAAAATTGCCAATCCTCAGCTTCTTGCCCGGCTTCACCATGCAACGCCAACGAGTCGGCGTAATCGATTCAATCCTCAGCAATTCCTTGCTGTGCGTGTTGTCGTAGAACCGCGCGGGCACCACGCGGCTGTTATTCAATACCAACAGATCCGTTGGCCGCAACAGACTCGGCAATTCGGCAAAACGCCTATGCTCAATCGTTCCCTCGGCTCGGTTCACCACCATCAGCCGGGAGGCACTACGATCTGCCAGAGGTTCGCTGGCGATCAGTTCCTCTGGCAGATGAAAGTCGAAATCCGACGTGAGCATGGGCTCGTATCCCCGGAGTCAGCCCCGGGCTAAATGGTCATGGCCGAGTAGCCGCCGTCCACCACCATCTCGTGACCGGTGATAAACGAACCTGCTGCGTTCGAGGCCAGTAGCAGAGCCGCGCCCACCAATTCCTTCGCCTCGCCAAAGCGGGCCGCCGGCGTATGCGCCATGATCTTGGCGATGCGTTCCGGCACCAGCACTTTCTTGTTTTGTTCAGCGGGGAAGAAGCCGGGCACCAGCGTGTTAACCCGGATACCTAATGGCGCCCACTCGCGCGCCAGGTTTTTGGAAAGGTTGTGCACCGCCGCCTTGCTCAGGGAATACGTAAACACTCGACTCAGCGGCACCAGACCCGACATGGAACCGAGATTGATGATGCTGGCAGGAATCTTGTTTTCCACGAAGTAACGGCCAAAGATCTGGCAGGCCAGGAAGACAGCCTTCGTGTTGATGTTCATGATCCGGTCATATTCGTCTTCCGCGATGTCGAGGAAGGGCGTGGCGGAGTTCACCCCGGCGCCATTGACCAGGATGTCGCACACGCCATTGCGTTTCACGACTTCTGCCAGCACGCCTTCCAGCGGTGCTTTGCTGCTCGCGTCCGCCTGCAGAAAGTAACCTTTGCCGCCGCCGGCCGTGATGGCTGCCAGGCGGGTCTCCGCTTTGGTGGCGTCCCGGCCGACCAGAACCACTTCGGCGCCTGCTGCGGCAAATCCTTCCGCGATGGCTCCGCATAGTTCGCCTGTGCCGCCGATAACCACGGCGGTGCGGCCCTTGAGTGAAAACAGTTCTGCTGACATAAAATGATGAGTGAGAGAAGTGAGTGCGAATTCAGTCCATAGCAGAGCCAGCGCCCGGAACAAGGCCGGAGAAATGGCTTGCGCCGATTCCGGGCTGGGCCACCCATTCCCCGAGGCGCAAGATGCTGGGCAATATCCTGATTTTTCTGGCAGGGCTGGTGTGCGGCGGCGGGATCGTCGTCATCTGGTTCGGCATGCGCTTCCTGGCCGACTTGCGTTCGGCCAAACACGCCTCGGCCTCCGACCTGTTCACGCAGGCTCCGGGTGAGCGAGATCAGGCCGCACTCGCAGCGATCGATGCCTGCAAAAACCGTCTTCGCTGGCATACCAATCCCAATCCTGAGTGGCTACCGCCCTTGGTGGAGGAGATACCCCGCTTGGTCAAAGAGATTGCCCTCATATATCACCCGGAGTCACCCCAGCCATTGTTGGCTCCCGGCCTGAGCCATTTCACGCAGGCCATTCAGTTGGCCGCCTCGGATGTCACAGATTTCCTGCAAACTCGCACCATCGGTAAGTTGGTGAACGTGAGCGCTCATACCGCCCTGCGAACTTGGGAAAAAGGCAAGGAAGTCTGGAAACACGAGACCGTACAAAAGCTGAACAAATGGTACAAGCGACTGCTCCCTGTGTGGCAGGTGTTGCGCTACAACAGCCCGGTCATGTGGGCATCCATGGCGGTGTCCAACGTGGCAACTCGCACTCTCCAGCCAGCCATCGTGGACATTGTGGCCAAGCGCGCTGTGGAACTCTACAGTGGGCGCGTGGCGAGTAACATGCCGCTTCCGAAGTTGGAAGCGGGCGATCTTCTGTGAGGGAGCAGACTCAAGCAGTCACCGTCTTGTTCTTCTTCCACCAACTGGCTCCCCATCCCGCTCGAGTCTGCCAGGCTTCCAGTAGGAAGACGATAATAATTGCGATCAGCAGCCACTGGCGGATGTCCTGCCAGGAGGGTGGGCGCGGAGCCTTCCATACGTCGGTCAGATCCACTCGTTCTTCCCCGCCACTACGCGCGCTCACAGTCTTGAGTTCGTCGACTCTTTGCTTGGGGAAGCTCCACTCGGGGTTAACCACCGCGTTCACTGGCCCAAAGGGGAAGGCCGTTTTGCCGATCTTTACGGCTCCGCGGACGAATTTGCCGGGCTCAAGATCAATGACCGCCTGAAAATGGCCGGGCGCCAGCCGCTCCCATGCGGTGGGAGTGGCTTGCCCGTCGGCCCCCTGAGAAAGGATCAGTTCCGGCGCTTTTTCTGCGATCCGATCGTTCCAGCTCTCATCAAAAAACAGCTCTGCCCGCAGCTTGCTTCCATCCATCCGGGTGCGTAGCCCTGCACCGGCAGGTGCCTCTTCTCCCATGAGCCAACGGAGGAGACTCTGCGCGAAGCCACCATAGCCGGGCCACGCTCTGACCGACTGGGAGAAGTTGCCGCCAAGTGGGAACGATACGGAAGCCGCCCGTCCCGCACCCCGCTGCCAAAATGCTACCAGAGGTGCCTCGTATTCATCTCCGCTCACCGCTGCCTGAGTGGCGTTGGGCCGCAGATAACTCAGGTTGTAACCGTCCACTTTCGGCAGCCAATCCATCGCTGCTGCCATCTCCAGGCTGCCCGGTGTGCCTTTCACGGGCACCGGTTCTTCGATGAAGGCCGAGCGTGCGACAGCAACCGTCTCTTGAGCGAACAGAGCCGGCAGCTCATTCGGATTGGCGTTGAAGAATATGCGACCGCCGCCCAGCTTCGCCACATCCATGAGGAAGGCGGCATCCGGATCCTTGTCCGTCCCGAGACCGATGACGCTGACCGTGCATTTCTCTTTGGCCATCTCTGCCAGTAGTTTCACATATTCCCCGGGTTCCTCCGCATCGGCTGCGTCGGCGAAAAGGATGATATGACGCTGGCCGACTTTCGCTTTTTGCAGCTCTTCCCACGCTGCCTTCAGTCCTTGGTAAACAAAGATGCCGCCGCCGGAGCTTTGCACCCGGCGAGTCAGATTTTGCAGCTTCCCGCGGTTCGCACCCACTGGCATCAGCGGCGCCACACTATGCGCCGCGCTATCCACCGCAAAGATAGTGACGAAGTCGTTGTCGCCCAACAAGCCGATGCCGCGTGCTGCCCCCTCATTCGCCAGATCCATTTTTTGCACGGAAGTTCCCGGTGCTGTCATGGCCATGCTGCCGGAGCGATCCATCACAATGGCGAGCGCCACGGCCAGCTTCCGGTGCTCCTGTTTCAATTCCATGCTGACTGGCAGAAGCGGCTCGATGGGTGATCCAAAATAGCCGCCTGCTGCAAAGCTAAACTTTCCGCCCACCATGGCCAGTCCGCCGCCTTGGTGGTTCACAAAGAAATCCATGCCGCGCAGGAAGTCGCCGTTCAGTTCGTAGGCTGGGACGTTGTTCAGCACCACGGCCTTCGCCGCGCTCAGATCCCCGATGGAGGCTTTGCCTGGCTCGGTCTGCATCTGCACATCAAAGCCCTGCGCTTTCAGCACCTCGGCCAAAGGATCCTGTTCGTAGTTGGTCACCAAAAGGATGCGGGGACCGCCTTGCACCTCCACCCATTGTGAGGCGCTGTTGTTTCCTGGAAGGCTATCCCCTTCGGCAATGAGCCGGGCCTCGTATTGGAAAGCCCCCGGCTGACTCAGGCGGTCGGTGAAACGCAGCCGCCCGAGGCCCTCCGTGACCACGACGTCTCTTACCCCGATGCTCTGCCCATTTCGTAGCAGTTCCACTTGCACCTTCGCATCCCGGCTTCCCATCACGGTCACCTCGGCGAGGAAGGCCTCAATCGGTTGCACACGGCGCGGAAGGGAGAGCGCAGCGAGCCGAAAATCTGAAGTCGTATCCGTTAAAGCGAGACGGTAATCCAGCGGCGTGGCTTGGGCATTGAGTCGATCCGACAGATCTTCGAGAGGCTCGGTGCTGAAGCCGTCAGTAAATACCAAAAGTCGCGAAGCGCGATCCGCCTCCGTCTGCGACAAAGTGAAATCCGCAGCGGATTTTAAGCGCGTGGCACTGCGCGGGCCAGCGTATTGCTGTGCGTCTGCTCCGCTGCGAATTTGCGCCCCGCGCTTCACGGCCTCTCCGGCGAAGTCCACGAAGAAAAGCCGATCCTGCGAGCCCTTCGACTTGTCTAGAATCAGCTCCCACTCCGCCAGTTTCGGGGGCAGCACCGAGTCGGCTGACTCCGAGCGATCCACCAGGACCCAAAGATCAAGGCCATCGGACTGACGCAGGATTTGGGGTTGGGCGAGCCATAAGACCAGCAGCAACAGACACAAGAGTCGCAGCGGTTTCTCCAGCCGCCATCCCCGCCAATACCACCCTGCCACCGCCAAGGCGGGGATCAGGATGAACCACTCGGGAGAAGCGAAACGCATGAACTCGGAAAGGGGAGGTTTTTGAATCAGACGGTAGGCATCAACGCACTACGGCGGACCGAAGTGTTCGTTGGGGTTGAACAGCTTTTTTACCGTTTCGCCAAGCCCAGGAAGCGACAAGGCATGCCATCGCCAGAATCAGCCAAAGCGCGGAGTACGGATCAGCCTCGCTTTGTTGCAGCGCGGCTGCTGTTTGCCGGGTCTCGACGGTATCCAATGACTTGGCCTCAGCAAAGTCAGACTCACGAGTGTCCGCGAATGCGGCTGCACCGCGAACCAGTTCGCCGCCACCTTGATCGAGCAACTCGAAATGCCCTGGCTCTGCCATTACGCGGCCATCGTTTGGCACGGACTCACCGCCTGCACGTCGAGTAGCGGCGCCCGCAACCTCCAGCTTCTGGCTCGTTTCAAAATTTCCTGCCCACGGCATTTTTTGATTTTGCCGGATCTGCTCCACGAATCGGAAAAGAAGCACCAGCATGGCGGGATCCCTCGCCGCTGTGGACGCCGGCAGATTCCAGCCTAGCAGCAGTTGTTTGGACTTCAGCCCAGCTTCACCCATGCGATTGCGCAGCAAGGCCAGAGGTCTGGCACCCTTCCACAGCAGTGGCTCGTCGCCTTCCGTCACTACCAGATCGACCGGAGGCGGTGTGAGAAGACCCATCCAATTCAGCTCACGGGTGAGCGGATGATCTTCTGCAACGGTCCACGCGGCATCAAGTTGTCTTTCGTTCTCCACGCCACCGGCAAGGAGGATGGCGTCACCGTCTACTGCTGTGCCAATCTCCGTGATGGTCAGACCGGCAGACGGCGTGACAGATGCAGTTCCAGTGCTACCGCCCGAGCTGAGTTTCACATGCTCCAGGGTGCCGATCATTTTCCGGAGTAGATCCCCACTCGATCCACCCATGCGGACATCCACCAGCAGCGTTTTGGGCGAGGGCTTTTGCAGCGGTACCCGGTCGTCCCACGTGAATTGATCGGAGGTCAGCACAAGTGTTGCGCGATCCATGGATGGCGGCAGTTCGCCGGAAAGGATTAGCGTTTGTCCCGGCTGAAGCTGGATGGGATGCCGCGTCACTTCCTCCTTTGGCCAGTTACCGTCCTCGATCCACCATTCCCGCTGCACTGAATCAGCGCCCCAGTTCTTAACCAGTGTCCGCCATTTCATTCCTGAGGCAGCCGCGTTCTTTTCATTCGTCAGGCCGACTTCCACTCCAGCGAACCCTGCATTGCTGATGACCTCCGCGGCCGAGAGGAGGCCCACATCAGGCGGGACTTCCATATCGCAATCGGTCACGAAAATGACCAAGCCATGTTTCTTCACCAGAGCACGGGCTGTCGCGAGCACGCCGTCAGGTCGATGCGTGCCCATGGTGGGCCGCCACTTCTCAAGGGTTGCCAGGAGTTCCGGCAACTGGTCGCCAGCATACAAGGCGGGTTTGCGGGGATTGGATTCCAGCAGGTGCCAGTCGGTATGCGCGGCGCTCTTCCGCCAAGCCGCCAGCTTTTGGGATAGCATCGTCTGAGTCTGCTCCTTGAAAGCCGCCATCGAAGCGGAGCTGTCCATCACCACCACGACCGTCTGACGCGAATCCTCCTTTATCCAACGAGGCGCGGAAAGCAGCCACGCAAAGAGCAGTGCTGCCAGACATTGCCACCAAAGCTGCGCGGAGTTACGCAAGCGCTCAATCCTCGCGCCGGCCCGGCTTTCCGGCTGCACCCGCTCCAGAAGGAAGAGGGTGCTCACGCGCACACGGCGTGATTTTTCCTGAAGGAAATGGATCAGGAAGATGACCGGGATAGCCAGCAGCGCCCAAAGTCCTGCAGGGTTGGAAAGGAAAAGGCGCATGGGGGCGGAATTCGCGGCGGCAGACTGACCTATCTGATCCCCATCATGTGTGCAACAAACGCCCCTTACAAGCCCGTCGGATGATCAATGAATTCCCAAGGCACCTCAAATTGTTCGCTTAGGTGCGCCGCCAGCGCCTTCACTCCAAAGGTCTCCGTTGCGTAATGGCCACCATACAGGACGTTGATACCCAGTTCCTCCGCTAAAGTATAGCTCCAGTGGGGGCCTTCGCCGGTGATGAAAGTGTCGATGCCCGCTTCTTTCATCGAAGCGATTTCAGATCCTGCGCCGCCCGTGACCACACCGATGTGCCCGGTGGTTTCGGGACCGCCCGGGCAGAGGTGGACGGGACTTCCCAGTACGTCGGCCAGCCGACTGACCAATTCGTCACGGTTTAAGTGGATTTCGGCGCGCACGCCAATGTCGAAATTTTTGTAGGGGAAGAAGGGCTCCCACCGATCCGAGTCTTCCAGGGCCTTCGCTAGTAGCATGCTGTTGCCAAAAACAGTGTGCCCGTCCAGTGGCAGATGGGCACTGTACACCGCCAGATTTCCCTGCACGCAGGTTTGGATTTTGGCGAACTGGCTACCCACTAGCGGATGCGGGCCGTTCCAGAACATGCCATGATGTACCAGTAAAAAATCGCAGCCTTTGAGGACCGCTTGCTGGACCACAGGCAGATGAGCATCCACCGCTGCCGCGATTTTGGTCACCTGGCCGGAGAAATTTTCCGCTTGGAGGCCATTGAGCGCGCCCGGGTAGTCCGCGATTTCCTTGATCCGGAGGACGTCGTTCAGGTACGTGGTGAGGGTGTGGAGGTGCACGGTGCCATACTAGGGCGCGGCACGGGAGGCTGCAATTCTTCTCGCACGGCGCTCAGTTGCTGCTAGGCTCTGCGCCCCATGTTACGCGCAGGCATCGTCGGTCTCCCCAACGTCGGCAAATCCACCCTCTTCAATGCGGTCACCCGCACCCGGAAGGCGGAAGCCGCGAACTATCCTTTTTGCACGATTGATCCGAATCTGGGCGTCGTCATGGTGCCGGATGAGCGATTGGATGTGCTCAGCAAGATTTCGCACTCCCAGAAGCTGATCCACGCGGCCATCGAATTCGTCGACATCGCGGGCTTGGTGAAGGGCGCCAGCAAGGGGGAAGGCCTCGGCAATCAGTTCCTCAGCCACATCCGTGAGGTGGATGCCATCGTGCACGTGGTGCGCTGCTTTGAAAGTTCCGACATTCACCACGTGGACGGCAGCATCGAGCCCGTGCGCGACATTGAAGTCATCAATACGGAGCTCATTCTCGCGGATATGGACGCCGTGTCCAAACGCCGTAACCGGGTGGAAAAGGAGGCCAAGCGGGGCAACAAGGAAGCCCAGGCGGAACTCGCTCTGTGCGACAAGCTTATCCCTCATCTGGATCAACTGAAGCCCGCCGTTATCCTGGAATTGGAAGAGGAAGAGGCAAAATTGCTTAAGAGCTTCTTCCTGCTGAGCGCGAAGCCCTGCATCTACGCTTGCAACGTTTCCGAGGACGAACTGGCCTCGGCCTCCAATGACCCCGACAACCACGCGCTGGTAGGCAAGGTGCGCGAGTATGTGCGCCATGCCCATGCCGCGAGCGCGGTCGTGATCAGCGCCAATATCGAAAGTGAACTGATCGATCTGCCCCCTGCGGAAGCCCAAGAGTATCTAAAGGATCTGGGCGTGACGGACAGCGGTGTCTCCCGCCTGATCAAAGGAGTCTATTCTCTTCTCGGTCTGCAGACCTATTTGACGACCGGTGAGAAAGAAACACGTGCCTGGACCTTTGTGAAAGGCATGAAGGCGCCGCAGGCCGCCGGGGTCATCCACAGCGACTTCGAGCGTGGCTTCATCGCTGGTGAAATCGTTGCTTATAATGATCTCACCGAACTGGGCACCTACGCCAAGTGCCGTGAAAAGGGCAAGCTCCGCATCGAAGGCAAAGAGTACGTCATGAAAGACGGCGATGTCGTTGAGTGGCGGTTTAATGTGTAGGGCCATCCGTGGCTAGAACGTCCTCGTGCGCCAACTTTAAAAGGATCTGCCATGCTTCGCATGGCAGTACTCGGTCGTCTCGATAATGAGGTGTGGGACACGAATGTCCCGCCTCCTTAACATCAGGGCAGGGGAGGCGGCTGGTTTGCCGCGGTTTTCTCGGTCTCAATCTTGCGACGCGCGAACAACGCGCCGCTGAGGATCATGCCAATGGAGGAAATGATCACCCATTGAATCGCCGCAGACTCGGTGACTACCGGCCGGGAGTAGAAGCCAGACAACCATTTCTCCCGCTCGTTCCTCTGCGAGCGAAACTCATCGACGACACAGGCGAAGATGATGATTCCCGCGCAGAACGGCAACCAGCGTCGGCCACCGAGCGAGCGTCTGGGCAGTCCGCACACCCACAGCACTCCGGCAAAACCGGCCAGCGGAATCCATCCTGCTCCGTTCGTAAAGGCATTGCCGCCTCCGATCGCCGTTGTGCCACCGTACTGACGGCGCACGATCTCATCTCCCTCGCGATGGGTGGCCGTGTAGCCAGAGCCCCGCATGTCCGCCTCCCAAGGTTGGAACAAATTCAGCAAGCCCATGATGGCCAAGATGACCGTCAGCAGGCAGGGTTTGCCGTTGCGGTGCCAGTTAGCCAGCCTGAATCCGGTGCTGGTTGGGGTGTTGGGAATGGGCGGGGGTTGGGATGCGGCGTTCATCTGAGAAAACAATTGCAGCGACCATCTTGCGGCGCAGACCCGTCGTGTCGAATGCTGAGCGATGGAAATTTTCGACGGCAACGCCCCGTTCGCAAGACTGGTGGTACTTGATGGCATTTGCTCCATCACGGCATCGACCGAGTCATGTTCTTTGGTTCAAGGTGGCAACAAAGCCGAGAACCAGTCCCACATGCTACGTTCCGATCAGCAGACCAGCCTCAAGGTATCCTCACACGGCCTCAATTTCACCCTCATCATCGCCGGATTCCACGCTCTCTGGACGACCGTATGGTGGGTGATGTCCTCCTAGCTGCCGGATCGGCTTGGTAGAGAAACGATTTCGGAATGAGATAGTCTGTATTAATCAGCGTGAGCTGGGGAAATTCCATAGCTGGCAAAAGATGTGTTGTCCATGGTTGCATTGAAAAACTACCTGGATTTGTCTTTTACGCTATCGTGTTGTAGGATTTCATCAAATAGATGTCGTTACAAGTTTTCGACGAAAGAGAGAATCCTATATGCCTAATATCATCGTCATCCCGGCCTCTAAAGTTCGCCAAGGCTCCCTTGTCCTCTATACCACCTCGATGAAGGTTTCGGATTTGGCGTCAGATGGTTTCTACAGTGTAGAGACACTTGACCCGGAGAATCTGAATGACAAAGGCTATCAGCGCTTGCTTAACAAAGCGAGGGCTAAAAAACTTGCCGATTACATCGTCAAGGGACAAGACAGCCAAGATGCGTTTCTCCCGACTTCCGTATTCTTGGCCACAGACAAGAGTATCGAATTTGATGATGCCGAGAATACCCTTGCCATTGACATTAACACTGTGGGACCATTTAGCGTTGTGGATGGACAGCACAGGCTTGAAGGCCTGAAGATGGCTGCGGAAAAGGACTCGCGGGTGTTGGACTTTGAGGTTCCGGTAAATATAGCGGTCAATCTTCCCAAGATTGCCCAAATGTGTCACTTCTTAATCGTCAATACCACGCAGAAGAGCGTCGACAAATCTGTAGAACAGCGAATCATTGCGAGGCTGAGCGACGCCCTCGACGTCGAGGATGATTTGCCCAGCCTGCCGAAATGGATATTCAATACCGTGGAAAGAGGCGAAGTCGAAAAAGCCATCAAATATGTGGACTATTTGAATGAATTTATGGAATCACCTTGGCATGGAAAGATCAAAATGGCGAACTCGGATACCGACGGGGCTACGGTTAATCAGCGATCGTTCGTGAAGGCCATCGTCAAATACGTGCTTACTGCAAACAATCCACTATCTACTATAGTCAAAGACTTCGAAAAAGAGAGAAAGATTTTTCTAAATTACTGGAAGGCCATTGCCGCAATACTCGACGATGGGAATGCTACAGTTTTATATAAATACAATGGAGTGGAACTTTTCTGCAAGTTCTCGATTCCATTCTTCATAAAGCTACAAGACCGGGGCAGTTTTACTACGTCCACAATGGAGGATCTTCTCCGCTCGTGCTTTGACAATGTCGAAGGCGAATACGCAGGTGTCGGCCATCCTGACTGGTGGATTAAGGGCGGCAAGTCTAGCTTTCTTAATGCCGGTGCGATTAATGTAGTTTCTCAGGAAATGGCCAAGGCGCTACACAAATCCTCTACTGGTGGCCCGATCGAGATATGAAGCTGGAACGACTTGTGCCGCCGCCACTATCGTCGGAGACATTTCGTCGGAGCCGTGAGAGATTCGTTCCCGCAAAGTCTGGATGTTATGCTTTAACAACATTTGAGCGTGAAGTCCTTTATATAGGCTTGACAGTCAATCTCCGGCGCAGGGTCAACGAACATCTCGACGACTCAACGAAAACCGCTCTCACTCCACGCGGACGTGCGGTTCTCGTTCACTGGCTTGAAACTTTAGAAGTTAACAAGGTTGAGCGGACGTGGATGAACATTCACTTTCTTGAAGAAGGTTCTCTGCCAATTCTCAACAGTGTTTATTCTCCAACCTCAACGTAGTGTGAGATAGGCCAACACCTCTTTGTTATTGACGCGAAGTTGCTGATGCTACTGACGGCAGCACCTGACCTTAAACTAGCAACCTACGGCTGTCCTGGCGTGAACGGCGGCGGGGGCAAAGGCGTCTGTTGAGCAGGTGATTGAGGCACTGAGAGTTGGCTGGGCGGTGCTGCCAAGGGATCGGCTGGTCGCTGTGTGGGGAGCGGCAGGGTCTCACCTTCCATGGGAATCTTGGAAGTCACAGCGCCCTTCCTGACAGGAAGGCTTTCTGGCGCTGCGTCATCACCTTTCTTTTTCTTCTTTTTGCCGTCTTTACCTTCTTCCTCTGGCTTGGGCGGGTAGCTCAAGACCTCGGGCTCTTTCTCCTCCTTGCCTTTCTTCTTGTCCTTCTGACCTTTCTTAAAGAAGTCGAAAGCTTTCTTCTTCTCCTTGTCCGTAGTTGGAAGCATGTCGATTCTCTCTGACGCGGAAATCGTGCTGCCGGGTTTGATATGCGGGATTTTCTTTTCCATCTCCTTGATGACTTCATCTGACACTCCCTGCCAGATGGTGATGAGGCCGTCCGAGATGACACGATCCATGATGACATAGTCGGCCGGTTTGCCGTCCACCAAGGCAAGGAGATACTCCCCGCTGCGCGTTCTGGTCAGGATTTCCAGCGTGTTCGCACCGGTGGTGTCCATCTGCAACGCAATACCTTTGCCGATGTTGGTTTCGCTCGGGAAGGGGTGAAAGGCCGCGACATTCACCTGGGACAATTCCGGAACGATCTTGAAGACCATGCGTTGTCCCTCAAGGTCGATCGGGAAGGTGGATTTGGGCAGTTCGTTGTCGGAAGCCTGCGAGTGAAAGGTGATGCTGTAAGACTTCTTTTTGCTCATGCTCACCAGGAAGGGGGCAAGGAGGACGAGCAAGAGGGAGGCGAAACGGGTCATGGCGGTATTGAAAGGGTTCTGAGAGGTGAATGCAAGCTGGGAGCTTTCACTCCGGGCAGGAAGAGTCATTGACCCCGGCAGTGAAATTTGGTTCGCTTTTTTACATGCGCACCCACACGCCGCTTTTCGCACTGACGGCTGCCCTGTTTCTGACGGCCTCCGCAGCCGGACAGGAGCCGGAAAGGCTTCCCAACACTTCGCCGCTTTCTCCTGCGACTGGTGAAGAGCGTTCGGTGGCCATGGTGGCTGGAATCGACAGCTTTTTGAACAAATCCACCCAGGAGTCTGTGGGGCAGCGGCGCAACTACTGGCGGCCCGACATCACCAGTCCGACCACATATCAAACTTCCATCGAGCCCAACCGCCAGCGGCTGCGATTGCTACTCGGGGTGCATCCCGATGACGAGCGAGTCGAAATCAGGGAACTGGAAAACGCTGCCCCGACCGCGCGTGAATCGCTCCTCGCGGAGGCGGCGACTTACACCATCCACTCGGTGCGCTGGCCGGTGCTGAAGGGCATGAATGGCGAGGGGATTTACCTGAAACAGCGCGGGGCTGCGAAGGCTCGGGTCATTCTCCTACCCGATGCCACCCAGACACCGGAATTGCTGGCAGGACTGATGGAAGGTCAGGAAGCCTTGGGACAATGCGCGCATGAGCTGGCGCTCGCGGGTTGTAATGTTGTCATCCCGGCTCTGATCAATCGGGACAACACCTTCTCCAGCAACGCGGAATTGGGCTTGAAGACGGATATCTCGCATCGCGAGTTCATCTACCGTCAGGCCTACCTCATGGGGCGTCACGTGACAGGCTATGAATTGCAAAAGATCCTTTCCCTGCTGGACCTGATGGACA
Source organism: Phragmitibacter sp. (assembly GCA_965284365.1). Lineage (GTDB taxonomy): Bacteria > Verrucomicrobiota > Verrucomicrobiia > Verrucomicrobiales > Verrucomicrobiaceae > Phragmitibacter. The sequence continues at coordinate 1,150,189 of OZ260079.1, read as the reverse complement.
ACGTGCAAACGCCCATCGGCATCGCGGGTTACGGTGAGGGCGGCTTGCAGGCTCTGTATGCAGCCGCGCTGGATCGGCGCATCAAAGCGGTTCTCGTGTGTGGAGCCTTTGGAAAAAGGGAGAACGTGTGGTCGGAGCCGATGGACCGGAATCATTTCGGGCTGTTGAAGGAGTTCGGCGCGGCAGAGATTGCCGCTCTCGTGGTGCCGCGACCGCTGATTATTGGACATGGTGCGAGCCCCAAATGGCCGGAATCCACAGAGGCGCCTGCTTTGGCCAAGGATGTAAAGAAGGTGGCAGCCCCGGGCCGGATTGCTTCCATCAGCTTCGCCGAGGTGCGGGCCGAGGTAGCGAGAGCCCGTGAGTTCACGCCCGGTGACTTCGATAAGAGCCTGCGCCTAATCGTGACGGAGGATGAAGACAATGAGGCCGAGAAGAATGCGATCTTCCCGGTAGCATCGGTGGGCTGGCTCCGGAAGGAACTAGGCGCTGCCGCGCTGCAGCCTCCATCAATCCTGCGCATTCGGCGGGAAGCTCTCCCCGATGACATGCAGCGGCAGGAACGTCTCGTCCGTGAGATGCAGGCCTACACGCAGCAATTGCTCGGAGACTGTGCGGAAAAGCGCACGGATCGTTTTCTAGCCAAGCTCCCTCAAGGTTCTGACGAGGCTTATGAAAAGGCCTTAAAACCTTACCGTGCGGAACTGTGGAAGGAAGTGGTCGGTGATTTCCCAAAGCCAAGTGGTGATGCGAATCCCGCCAGCCGTTTTCTCGCCAAGGGGGAAGGGTATAACATGTACGAAGTGACCCTGGATGTTTGGCCTGAGGTGCAGGCATGGGGATATCTGCTTCTGCCTGAGGGCATGAAAGCGGGAGAGAAGCGTCCCGTGGTGGTCTGCCAGCATGGGCTGGAAGGCTTGCCGGAAGATGTGGTGAACGAGGATCAGGCCACGAAGGCCTGGGCTGCTTATAAGGGATTTGGCGTCCAGTTGGCCCGTCAGGGATTCATCACCTTTGTCCCGCATAATCCGTATCGCGGCAGAGACAAGTTCCGTGTTCTACAGCGTAAGCTGAACCCTCTGGGCAAGACCTTGTTCAGTGTGATCATTGGACAGCATCAGCGGATTCTGGAGTGGCTGAGCGGCCTGCCGCAGGTGGATGATACGCGCATCGCGTTTTACGGCCTGAGTTATGGAGGCAAAAGCGCCATGCGGATTCCCGCTGTGCTGGACGGCTATTGTCTCTCCATCTGCTCGGGGGATTTCAATGACTGGGTGCGGAAGAACATCTCCGACACATTTCCCGCCAGCTACCTCTTGAAGTTCGAGTATGAGATCTTTGAGTGGAACCTGGGTCCCACCTACAACTATGCCGAGATGGCTGGTCTGATCGCGCCGCGGCCCTTCATGGTGGAACGAGGCAGGAAGGATGGTGTGGCGGTGGACGATTGGGTGGCCTCGGAATTCGCACGCGTGCTCCCTTTCTATGAAAAAGCAGGAGTGCCGGGGAATGCCGAGATCGAGTACTTTGACGGCCCTCATACCATCAACGGCGTCGGCACCTTCGAGTTTTTGCGTAAACATCTCAGCTGGCCGCCGCGTGCGGAGTGAGACGTCAGCCGTGCCCGAATCAATCTTTGCTTGCCTGCCTTTGACGTTGCCACTTTGGCCGCCCTTGCTTTGGTAACAATCCCTCTCACCGCTTTTTCGCCATGCCTACCTACCGCATCCTTCCCACCGACCAGCACAACAATCTAGTCCGGAAAGCCTACCTGCACCGGGGTTACAATCAGCAGGAGGCGGATGACGCGGCGCGTTTTTGCGATCTGGCCGCCACGCATGGCATTCGCACTCACAATGTCATCAAGGCGCTGCATCTCGATCACCTCTTTGGCTCAGCCGTGGGTGGTTGCAAGCCGGGCGCGGAAGTGAAGGTGGTGGAAAAGAAGTTTGCCGCCAGCCAGGTCTGGGATGCGCAGTTGAAGCTGGGGCAGTCGGTGGCCTTTGACGCCATGGACACCTGTATCAAGTTGGCGGATCAATACGGTATCGGCCAGGTGAGCGTGGACAATGCCTTCCACTATCTGTGGGGCGGCGGCTATGTGATGGATGCGGCCAAGCGCGGATACATCGCCTACACGAATTGCACGAGCACGCTGGGCGAAGTGGTGCCGTTTGGTGGCAAGTTCCCTGTGCTGGGCACGAACCCGCACTCCTGGGGCCTGCCTACGATGGACGCGGTGGGTTATCCCATCGTGATCGACTGGGCCACCTCCACCGTGGCCATGGGCCGGGTGCAACAACTGCGCCGTGAGAACAAGCCACTGCCTCCGAACGCGGCGGTGGACAAGGAAGGCAATCCCACGACCGATCCTCATGCGGCGCAGTGGCTCCTGCCGTTTGGCGCGCACAAGGGTTATGGTCTCAGCCTTCTCATTGAAGTGATGGGTGCTTTGATTGGTGGTTCTCTGCCGACCTTGCGTGGTGGCGGTGGCCATCCTGATTTTGCGGGCAAGCCTTTGCCCTCGGGCGAAAAGCGCACCAGCAGCTTCTACTTCCAAGTGATACACCCAGATGCGATCAGCTCCGGATTGTTCGCCAAGGGACGCAACCAGTCCGAAAACGTGAAGGCGGTGTTGCAGGACATCCTGGGTCACGGGAATGAGAGCTCCATGCTGCCGGGGCAGCCGGAGGCGCAGAACGCGGCTCATACGGCGAAGGCGGGCGGATTGCTCTTCTCAGATGCCGAGATCGAAGCGCTGAACGAGATCGCTGCGGAGTGTGGCGAAGCTCCGTTCGACGCGGCGAGCCTCGGTTCCTACGACGTGCCATAATCGTCTGCTACAACGCTGCCATGGCTTCAGCACGACGCGGCCGCATCATGGCCCTCACCGCGGCTTTTCTCGGTTGGGCCTTTGATGGTTTTGAGATGGGGCTGTTCCCCCTGATCGGGAAGCCTGCATTACAAGATCTGCTGGGTCTTTCCACGGCGGCGAGCCCCATTGTGGACCGATGGTTCGCGGTCATCATCGCCGTTTATCTGGTCGGGGCGGCGACAGGCGGTGTGCTGTTTGGGTGGCTGGGGGACAAGCTGGGCCGGGTGAAGGCGATGAGCCTGAGCATCCTGACGTATGCATTGTTCACCGGCTTCTGCGGGTTCGTAACCGAGGCCTGGCAGATCACGGCGCTGCGTTTCATTGCGTCATTGGGTATGGGTGGCGAGTGGTCGCTGGGGGTGGCCTTGGTAAACGAATTGTGGCCGGGCAAGTCTCGTGCCTGGACGGCTGGGGTGATTGGGGCGGCGGCGAATGTCGGGTTCCTCGGTGTGGCGCTCTTCAGCCTCGGCATGCTCAACAGCATGGCCTTTCTGCAAAACCTGTGTTTGTCGGTTGGTTTGCCAGACAGTCTGGTGCAGTCTCTCTTCCAGAATGGCGGCTGGCGATTCCTCATGATCAGTGGGGCCTTCCCCGCGCTGCTCATCTTTTACATACGAATGTATGTGCCCGAGTCGGGGCGTTGGGAGGAGGAGCGTGCCCATGGCTCAACGGCGCATTGGGCTGCGGCTGACTTGAAGGGTGTGTTGGCTGGCGCCATTGCCGCGCTGACGGTGATCTGGGCCTGGTCTCCTCTGGGCGTGAGCGCGACGTGGGCGATCGTCATCACCATCGTCGGGATGGCCATCGTGGTGTGGGGGTATTTGTATCCGGTGCGCCGGTATTTACAGAGGGCCATCAAGGCTAAGGCGCTAGCCGCGAATCAGGAGGGCATTGTCATCACGCGCATGGTGCAGGGTGCGTTACTGGCAGGCGTTGCTTTGTTAGGGACCTGGGGTGTGATGCATTGGTCGGCCTCGTGGGCTTATGACCTCACCAAGGGAGATGCTTCTCTGCATGCGAAGGAGTGGACGCAGATATCCACGTCGATTGGGGCGATGGTGGTGACGTTTTTCACGCCTATTGTAAGCGAGTATTTGGGAAGACGGCTTACCTATATGTTGCTGTGTATTGGAGCATTGGGATCGGCTTTGTGCTTCTATCTTTTGCACGACAGCTTTGGAACATCGTTCCTCATTTGGGCCTGTATCTCGGGGGGGATGAACACGTCTTTCTACGGGCTGTTCCCGTTGTATTTTCCTGAGCTGTTTCCCACGAGTGTGCGGGCGACGGGACAGGGGTTTAGTTACAATATCGGGCGGATTATTGCGGCCATCGGGGGGTTGCAGACTGGGACGATCAAGGCGGCGTTTGACAATGATTTCGCGCAGGCCGGGGCGATGCTTTCCAGTGTATATCTGCTGGGGATGATCCTGATTTGGTTCTGTCCAGAGACTAAGGGGAAGCAGCTGGAATAGGTGTTTGTGGGTGGCGTTTTTAGGGAGGCTAGTGCGGTTGTCTGTTTGAACTGGCCGAGAAAGGCGCGTAGTGGCGATGAGGCGTGCAGCAATACGCGAAATAGCGTACTATGTAGTACGGAATGGAAAATTTGGGGGCTAAAAAGGGAGAGAGAAGGGAAGAGGGGGAAGTGGTCGGCGGAATGGCATAATGTGAAGGTGCCAGAGGGTGAGTGGTCGGCAATGAATGAGTCGGGTGGTTGGAACTGAGGCAGTGTGTTTGACGTCAAGGCTCCGCGCTTGCGACTGGCGCCGCCTTCCGAAAGCGGTGTGGCGCCTCCGGCTTCCCACCGCAGTCCAAAAAATGCGGGCGTGAGCCGATGTTTGGAGAGGTTCTTCGCTGTCTGGAGAATCGTGTTTAAGTGAGGTCGTAAGACTATGAATGTGTCTAAGTTGCTACGCTGTGGCGATTGCGAAGGGTAGTGGAAGGGCGTTCCTTGGACCAACAAAGCCACCCCCCCGGCAACCGCGCTTCTGCCATGGTGATCAATTTCGCTTCCCGTCTTCGTCACCCTGTTTCCCGGCAACTTTACAAGATGGCGGCTCCCATTGTGGAGCGTGGTCTGGCCATCCGGGATTTCAATGATCTATATGAACGCACGCGCCGCAGTTATGCGGAGCATGAAGAAAGTCCATCTGCGCACGCGTGGTTTGCGACTGCTCTGCAAGAGCTGGGTGTGGACTATGAGGTCGATCTTCCAACGGGTATTGAGATTCCCAAAGAAGGGCCGTTAGTCGTTCTATCCAATCATCCATTTGGCCTGCTGGACCCAGTCATTTTGGGGGATATGATCTCTCGCTATCGTCCTCAGGTTCGCTTCATGACCAACTACTTGTTGGAAGGCATGGAAGAGATGCGGCCCTGGATCATTCCGGTGGATCCTTTTGCAGGCGAAGGCAGCACCCGGCGCAACCTGGCACCGATGAAAGAAGCGCTACGTTTCCTTAAAGGCGGTGGGGCGCTGGCGGTGTTTCCAAGCGGCGAAGTGGCGCACTATCAGTTGGGCAAAGGCGTGCAGGAAAGTCCATGGAGCGGCCATGTGGGTGCGTTGGCCCGGCGTGCCGGTGCTACGGTTGTGCCTGTGTATTTTGAGGGACGGAACAGTCTGATGTTTCAGACGGCTGGACTTTTGCATCCCAAGCTACGCACGGGTTTGCTGCTGAGGGAACTGTTCCATCGCCACGAAAAGTTTATTCGCGTGCATGTGGGGCATCCCGTCGTGCCAGCGCGATTCCGGCATTTTGAAGACGATCAAAAGCTGACTCAATATCTGCGGCTCAGCACCATCCTGCTTTCACGACGAGAGAAGCAGGAGGCGCTTCGTTCTGCGGTAAGCGAAGTTGAGCCCGTCAAAGCGGTGCTCGTTGCCAAACAAGCGAATGCAATTATCGCTCTTGCCGGGGAAGTTGAAAGTCTGCGTCAACAGGGAGGTCTTTTGTGCAAACAAGGTCCGCTAGAAGCTTATGTGGCATCGGCCGCTTCCATCCCGCTTTTGCTGAATGAAATCGGCCGGCTGCGTGAAGTCACTTTTAGACATGTTGGCGAAGGCACCGGCAAGGAAATCGATCTGGATAAGTTCGACTCGTATTACCTGCATGTGTTCCTATGGGACGAGCAGCATGGCCGTGTAGCGGGCGCTTATCGTTTGGGACAGTGCGATCAGATTCTGCGCAGCAAAGGCGCGCGTGGGCTTTACACGAACACGCTTTTCAAGTTCCGCCCGGCGTTTGTTGGACAACTGGAGAACGCTCTCGAAATGGGACGCAGCTTCATTGTGCACGAGTATCAGCGCCATTTGTCAGCGCTCCCTCTTCTGTGGAAAGCCATATCAAAGTGGGTGGCTCAGCATCCGCAGTATCACAAACTGTTTGGGCCTGTGAGCATCAGTCAGGATTATCATGGGTTGTCCCGTGAGCTGATGGTGAGATTCCTGCGGGACAATTGTCTGCATCCGGCGCTGGCCAGAGAAGTGCAGGCGCGGCAGCCGTTTCACTTTGGCAAAAGCAACACGGTGCACCGGGAGTTTGTCTCTTCAGGCCTCAACAATGTGGAAGCCTTTTCCACACTCATTGCCAATCTGGAAGAAGACGGCAAGGGTCTGCCGACATTACTCAAGCATTACCTACGGCTCAATGGAACGTTGCTCAGCTTCAACGTGGACAAGGCGTTCTCCTCCTGCCTGGATGGATTGATCCTAGTCGATCTGCTGGAGACAGATCCGAAACTGCTTGCCAAATACATGGGCGAAGAAGCCTGTGCGGCCTATCTGGAAAAGCACCGGAACAAGCAGGACTCTAAGGAGCCGGCTTATACCGTTCCGCCTTTACCGTGAGGTTGAGGAGACGCTCCTCCATCTGGCGCGTCATTTGGTCCCAGCGGAAACGCCAGGACCAGAAAGCGCCGCTTTTGCCAGGGATGTTCATGCGGGACTCACTACCGAGGCCCATGACATCCTGCAATGGGCAAATGGCATAGCCGGCTTTGCTGAGCCAGACATGCTCGATATAATCCCAGTTGAGTTCGCTGCCATCCGTCTGTGTGTAATTCAGGATGGTGCGCCGTTCGGCTTCGACCATCTCTTCCGTGCGGGTGGTATGCTCGTCGGCTCCGCTGTTAAAGAGGCCCAAGGTGGTGTCGTTGTCGTGCGTGCCGGTGTAGGCGACGGAATGCTCCGGGTAATTGACCGGGACATATTCCGCCGCAAGGGAATCTGCGCCAAAGGCGAATTGCATCACCCGCATACCGGGGAAGCCGTGGCGGTCGCGCAGTTCTTCCACATCCGGTGTGATGACACCGAGATCTTCCGCAATGATGGGCAGGCTACCTAGCTCGTGAAACAGGGTATTAAAAAGATCGTCGCCGGGTGCTCCCACCCATTTCCCATTGATGGCGGTTTCTTCACTGGCAGAAATCTCCCAATAGGCAGCGAATCCGCGAAAATGGTCAATGCGGACGACATCGACGAGGGAGAAGATCTTGCGCATGCGCGCCACCCACCAAGCGTAGCCGGTCTTTTTATGACGGTCCCAGTCATAAAGGGGATTGCCCCAACGCTGGCCGGTGGCGCTGAAATAGTCGGGTGGCACACCGGCAATGAGGGTCGGGTTGCCGTTCTCATCGAGATAGAAAAGATCCCGATTGGCCCATACATCGGCGCTGTCGTGCGCGGCGAAAATGGGGATGTCACCGATAAGCTTGATGCCGAGTTCGTGAGCTTTGACGCGAACCTTTTTCCACTGGCGATGGAAGAGGAATTGGAGCGCTTTGATCTCCTCGATCTCCGCTTCGAAATTTACGATCGCCTGAGCAATCGGTTCGGGTTCCCTCAACGCAAGACCGCGAGGCCACTCCGTCCAAGGACGCTGATCATACTCCGCTTTGAGCGCCATGAAGAGCGCAAAATCGTCCAGCCAGCTTTGCTCCTGTTCGCAGAAAACTTCGAAGGCTCGATGTAGAAGAGGGCTGGCGTCACACTGACGCAGAAAGTTCCGCGCGGCCTGTTTGAGGAAAGCCATGCGCACCTCGATGACCGGGCCGAAGTCCACAAAGTCATCCGGAAACTCCGGCAACATGGCGAGATCCGACGGGGTCACGATGCCGTCCATGACGAGGGAATCGAAACTGATGAGCAGGGGATTGCCTGCGAAGCTGGAAAGTGACTGGTAGGGGGAGTTTCCGTAGCCGGTCGGTCCCAGCGGCAGCATCTGCCAGAGGGTCTGGCCCGTGCGCTGAAGGGTCTCCATCCACAGCGTTGCGCTCTGGCCTATCTCTCCGATGCCAAATCTCCCCGGCAGAGAACTTGGATGGAGAAGGATACCGGAGGAGCGGTGCAGCGAAAACATGCGCGTGACGTATATCGGAGAAGAAGGACCGTGTGGCCTTAGTGGAGCAACATGCCCGCCAAGGTTGTGGCCTTCTTCGCCGGGAACTGGTTCACGGTCAACCGACTCTCGCGAAATGGCGTTCCAAGCGCTCGTCCAACATGGCGGCGAGGTCTTCACCAGCGATGCGGCTGAAGACTTCCTCGAGGAAACCGAGAGCGATGACGCGGCGCGCTTCCTCATCAGGAATACCGCGAGCCTTCAGGTAGAAGAGTTCATCGGTAGCGATGGGGGCGCTGGTGGCGCCGTGACTGCACTTCACCTGGTCAGCATTGATCTCCAGCCCAGGCATAGAGGTCGCTTCACACTCGCTGCTGTTGAGCAGGTTGCGGCACTTTTGATAGGCGTCGGTAAAGTGCGCGCCTTCCGCCACCATGATAAGGCCGGCGAAAACGGTGCGGGCCTGACCGAAGAGGGAATTCTTATAAAGTAGGTCGCTGAAGGTGTGGGGAGCAGCGTGGTATTGCAGTGTGCGCATGTCCACGATCTGGTCACTGCCAGGCAAGCTGACGCCAAACATTTCACTGCGGGCGTTTTCACCGGCCATGGTGCTGACACTTTCACTGCGGGTGAAGCTAGCACCCAAGTGAAGTTGCAAGGCTTGAACCTCTGCATCGCGTCCCACGGTCGTGGTGGAGATGTGCAGTGCTTTCGCCTGAGGAGCCATCTCCTGGATATTGAAAAAGCGGATCTTGCTGCCGTTACCGGCGACGATGTCAGCGACGGCAATGCTCTGAGCCAGCTCTTCGTTGAGCGAGCCATGGTGGTCGATGACTGTGACCTCAGAGTTTTCGCCAGCGACGACCAGCGTGTGCGGAAATACCACGGCGTTCTCTCCGCTGACCCAATGGAAAATCTCGATCGGGTCTGCCAGAACGGCATTTTTAGGAACCAGCACGACTGTGCCGGCTGCCAGCCAGGACAAGTGCAGCGCGGCGAACTTGGGAGAACCCAGTTCCGACTTTTTCTTCATCAGATACTGCTCGAGAACATCGCCATGAGATTGCAGGGCTTCCGCAATGGGAAGGCATTCAATGCCAGCAGGCAAACCTGCGGTCGCACGATGGATGAGCCGGTCGTTGAGGAAGATGAAATTGGCGGAGGCCTTATCCAGACCTTTGGACTTGGCGATGGCGGACTCCTTCTCGGCGTCGGTGGGCTCAGCCGCAGGGCGGAGGTTGGCCAGATCCACACGCTTGGCATTGGAATAGCGCCAGGCTTCGTCACGATTGCCAGGAACCGGTGCAGCGAGAAACTCTTCCCAAGCGTCCTTCACGCGCTGCTGGAACCACGCGGGTTGGCCATCAAGCTTGTTAAAATCCGGGCGGAGAGATGCGGAGAGGGATGTGGCGGGAAGAGAAGGGGAGTCTGTAGCGGACATTTCGGCGGCAGAGGACATGACAGAATCGGGGAGAGACGGTGCGGTGGCAGTGGGAGCTACCGGGAACTGGGAAAAAAGAGAGAAGGGGTGCTTCGCAGAAGTTTGAGGTGATCCGCGTCCTGCCACAGGTCACACCGAATGGGTGGCTGTGGCAGTAGAGGTTATGAAGACAGGCGGGCGTTTTTTAGCCAACGCTACCTTCCATCTCCAGATCGATGAGGCGCTTCAACTCGACGCTGTATTCCATGGGGAATTCGCGGACGAGGTCATTGATGAAGCCGTTCACGGAAAGGCTCATGGCTTCAGCTTCGCTCAGACCACGCTGTTGCATGTAGAAGATCTGCTCGGCGCTAACTTGACTGACGCTGGCCTCATGCTGGGTGGCATGTTGATTGCCCTTCACACTGATGGACGGATAGGTATCCGTGCGGCTGGTCGGATTGATGAGCAAGGCATCGCACTCGGTGTTGTTCTTGCAGCCTTTCAGGTGCTTCGGAATGTGGACCAAGCCACGGTAGGTGGCGCGGCCTTTGCCGATGCTGATGGACTTGCTGACGATGTTGCTCGTCGTTTCATCCGCGGCATGAATCATCTTCGCGCCAGTGTCCTGGTGCTGTCCTGTATTGGCCAGAGCGATACTGATGACCTCACCACGGGCTTTGCGGCCCTTCATGACGACGCCAGGATACTTCATGGTCAGACGGCTGCCGATATTGCAGTCGATCCAGCGGATTTCAGCTTCTTCATGAGCGACGCCACGCTTGGTGACTAGGTTGAAGACGTTGCTGCTCCAGTTCTGAACGGTCACGTATTGGATCTTCGCGCCTTTCATGGCGACGAGTTCCACCACGGCGCTGTGCAGGGTGGCGGTTTCGAACTTGGGAGCTGTGCAGCCTTCCATGTACATCACTTCCGCGCCTTCATCTGCGATGATGAGGGTGCGTTCGAACTGGCCGAACTGCTCACTGTTGATGCGGAAGTAAGCCTGGAGGGGATGCTTCACCTTCACGCCCGGGGGGATGTAGATGAAGGAGCCACCACTGAAGACAGCGCTGTTCAGCGCGGAGAACTTGTTGTCAGCGGTAGGGATGACTTTGCCGAACCACTTGCGGAAGATTTCCGGGTGTTTCTGCAAGGCTTCGGAGCTGTTCAGGAAGATAACGCCCTGTTCTTCTACGACCTTCTTCACATTGGAATAGGCGGCTTCGGAGTCATACTGAGCTTCCACGCCGGCGAGGAACTTGCGCTCCTGCTCGGGAATACCCAGACGGTCGAAGGTCTTCTTCACGTCCTCCGGCACATCATCCCAGCTGCGCTTCGGCTTCTGGCCGGAGGCGAGGTAATAGCGGAATTCATCGAACTTGATGTTCTCCAAGTCCTTCGTAGCCCAATGCGTCGGCATCGGCTTGTCCTGGAAAATACGGAGGCCATTCTTACGGAATTCGCGAACCCAGTCGGGGTCGTTCTTCACGTCGGAGATGTAATCGATCGTCTTCTCCGTGATGCCGTAGCCAGAATCGTACTTGTGGTCTTCGGGGAAAAAGAAGTCCCCGATCGTATCCATTTTGATCTCTGAGATCTCTTGTTCTTCGGTGGTCATGGTAGGCGCAGGGTTAGGTGGTTTTGAAACTAAGGCTGGGGACTTACGCAGCAGTCGCGAGGTCCGTTTTGGCCCAGTCGTAGCCTTTGCTTTCGAGTTCGAGTGCGAGTTCAGGTCCACCGCTGTGGACGATCCGGCCGTCCACCATCACGTGAACGATGTCCGGTTTGATATAATCGAGGAGGCGCTGGTAGTGCGTGATGACGAGGAAACCACGGTTCGGGGAACGCATGGCATTCACACCTTTGGAGACGATCTTGAGCGCATCGATGTCCAGGCCGCTGTCCGTTTCGTCCAGCACGCCGTATTTCGGCTCCAGCATCATCATCTGAAGGATTTCATTGCGCTTCTTTTCGCCGCCGGAAAAGCCTTCATTCACGCTGCGGGCGGTGAAGGTGCGGCTCATTTCGAGCTCATCCATGCGGGCATAGAGGCGCTTGTAATAAGAGACGGCATCCAGTTCCTCGCCCTTGGGGAGACGAGCCTGGAGAGCGGCGCGGATGAAATTGGCGTTGCTGACGCCTGGGATTTCAAAGGGATACTGGAACGCGAGGAAGAGACCCGCACGGGAGCGGGCATCCACGGCGAGGTCGAAGAGATTTTCCCCGTCCAGAGTGACGCTGCCGGCAGTGACTGCGTAGTCTTCATGACCACAAAGAACTTTGCTCAAGGTGCTCTTTCCGGAGCCATTGGGACCCATGATTGCATGCACTTCACCCGGCTTCACTTCCAGAGTGAGGCCTTTAAGGATTTCGCGGTCAGGGATTTGGGCGTGCAGGTTTTCGATTTTCAGGCTCATGCTGGCGTACTTGCTATTGATGGTGGGTCTTAAGGTGTTCTTGTCAGTAAAGGCGGGATTGTGCCGCGGAATCAGACGGATTTGCCGGCGCTGGCGGTTTTAGAGCAGTCAGGGCAGAGGCCGCGGATGGCGACGTCGAGCTTGGTGACTTTGCTGCCGAGGGGCAGTCTCCAGAGGTCGCTGGCGATAATGGAGTCCATGGGTTCCGCGTCGGCGACGGCTCCGCAGCCATCGCAATGAAAGTGGACGTGGTCATGGAGATTGGCGCAGTAACGGGAAGAGGCGCGCTCCAGATTGACCTGGCGCACGACACCGTGCTCGACCAAGGCTTCCAGGCAGTTGTACACCGTGGCGAGGGAAATGCCTTTGTTGCGCTCCTTGGCTCGCAGGAAAACTTCCGTGGCCGTAGGATGATCAAAGGAAGCGTGGAGGATTTCGTAAACTTCCCGTCGCTGAGGCGTCATGCGCAGCTCACTGGGGAGAATCGGGGCCTCACGGGCAGTGTCGGTGGCTTTCATGGTAGACTGCCGGAGGGTGACCCGGCTGTGAAAGGCAGACTACCCCCCTTTCCGCTGAAATCAAGAATCATTCTAATTCTCATTCCAGCATAGGGCGCGCCAAGAATGATACACGGGCACCGCTTTCCGGTGGGATTCTGCTGAATCGCGTCAAGTATGGAAAAAGCGGACAGATCCCGTGGTATCTGCTTCTCTAAACTTTACCCATGGCAGCTTCCCAATCCATTCCTGTTCCCACCATCAAAATCGCTCTCGCCGGGGCTGGCATGTTCGGCGGTGACGTTCACGCTCGTGCCTACGGCGATCTGCAGCGGTTTGGCATCGGGGGGCAACTGGCCCGGATTGGGTTGGATCAGTGGACCCGGGAACTGGCTCCGGTCCGGTTTGAGCTTTCGGCTGTGGCGACGCGCTCGGAGAAATCCGCACGGTTGGCGGCGGCCAACTTCAAGGAAGCAACGGGCTATGAGCCGAAGGCTTGCTGGGGCGAGGAACCGTGGACGGCGATTTTCGAGGAGATCCCGGATCTGGATATTCTCGCGGTGGCGACGCCGGATCACCTTCATACTGAGCCGATTCTGGCGGCGCTGCGGAAGGGGGTGCATGTGATCACCGAGAAGCCGATGTGCCTCAGCATCCATGAGGCGGATGAGATTATCGAACTGGCGCGGACACAAAACCGGATCGTGGCGGTGGATATGCACAAGCGGTATGACCCCGATCACCTGCGCATCCGGGACGACATCCAGAACCGGATCGGCGCACCGCTCTATGGGACGGCCTACCTGGAAGAACCGTTGGAGGTCTCAACCTCGACCTTCAAGTGGGTGGAGAGCAGCGACCCCTTCAGCTATGTGGGGCCGCACTGGACGGATCTGATTCACTCTTATTACCGTTCCAATCCGGTATCCCTGACGGCGGTGGGGCAAAAAAGCCGCCTCCTGCGGGATGGCATCAATGCCTATGACGCCGTGCAAGTGCGCGTGGACTACGCCAATGGCATGAGCATCAACTACCACAACAACTGGATCACCCCGGCGGATTTCGAGGGGCCGGTGAATCAGGGGCATGAGATCGTGGGCGCGGATGGGAAGGTGGAGAGTGATCAGCAATATCGCGGGTTCCGTTTCTGGAATGCCGGGGGCGGGTCACGCACGAGCAACAATCACTTCACCCGAAATGTCCGTCGTCCCGACGGGACCGATGGCTACCTGGGCTATGGGGTGGACAGCCTGACAGCGGGAGTGGCGGCGATCTGCCGGATGAAGTTCCACGGCGCGTCTCTTGAGGACATGGCACCGTTTTATCCGACGGCGGAAGATGCGCGGATCACCACGGCGATTGTGGACGCGGCAGCGATTGTGCGGGATTTGAATTTTGACTATTGCAAGCGCGGTCTAGGCGCTCCGGTGACGGCGCGGTTTGGGGAGGATGGGATTACCATTGTCGATCCTGTGCGAGTTTCGGATGCGCCGGATCAGGTGATGCGGCGGATTTATGAGAAGGCGTTGTGACCCGCTAGCGGGATTCTAAACGGCCGGCCGTCGTACAATGATGCTCCTTCGCGAAAGCATCTTGTGTGGTTTCGCGTTTTCCTTCACCCTCGGCCTTCCCTCAGGCAGGTTCATCCACTAATCCATGAAACGTTCGTTCCTCACCTTCGCGCTTTTATTGGCGCTCTCGACTTTGGGCTTTGGCGCGCCCAAGAAAATCACCATGATCGCCGGTAAGCCGTCGCACGGCCCGGGACAGCATGAGCACAATGCCGGTGTGTTGTTGCTCGCGAAGTGTTTGCAGGAGAGCGGTCTGCCGGTGGAGGTGAAGACGCACCTCAATGCCGAATGGCCATCCGCCGAGGAGATGGCGGCGGCGGATACGATTCTCATTTATTCCGATGGCGGGGGCGGGCATCCGGCGTTGCAGGGTGACCATCTGGCGCAGTTGGAAAAGGAGATGAAGCGTGGCAGTGGTTTTGTGTGCCTACATTATGCGGTGGAGACGCCGATCACTCCGGGCGGGAAGGAGTTCACCGACTGGCTGGGTGGTTATTTCGAGCCGAACTGGTCGGTGAATCCTCACTGGCAAGCGGACTTCACGAAGCTGCCGGAGCATCCGATCAGCAATGGCGTGAAACCCTTCAGCACGAATGATGAGTGGTATTTCCACATGCGCTTCCGCGGCGGCATGAAGGGCGTGACGCCGATCCTGACGGCCATTGCTCCCGAGAGTACGATGTCACGCAAAGACGGTCCGCATTCCGGGAATCCGGCGGTGCGCGAAGAAGTGAAAAACAAAGTGCCGCAGCATACGGCATGGGCGGTGCAGCGGGATGATGGCGGTCGTGGTTTCGGCTTCACGGGTGGGCATTTTCATGCCGGGTGGGGCAATGACGATCAACGTAAATTGGTGCTCAATGCCATCCTTTGGACGGCGAAGGGCGATGTGCCTGCCGAGGGTGTGACTTCCAAAGTGTCCGAGGTGGATCTGAAGGCGAATCTGGATGACAAGCCTGCGAAGAAGCCAGCAGCTGCTCCTGCTTCCAAGCCGGCCGCAGCAGCGCCAGCGCCTGCAAATGCGGGCGCGAGTTCAGGTGTGAAGCCGATATTCCGCCAATTGGTCAGCAAGGCTACTGGAGCTGTGCCTGTCAGTGTGGATCTCAAAGGGGCCAAGGAGCTTTATCTGGTTGTTCATGAAGGGCCGGACGGTATTGGAGCTGATTGGACTGACTGGGCAGAGCCGATGCTCGTTCTGGCCGGTGGGAAGAAGCAGAAACTGACAGACCTGAAGATGAAGGTCTCGACCACGGGATGGGGCGGCGTGGTGCTGAACCGGAACGCGGCTGGTTTGGACATGGCGATTGAGGGCTTTGTTCCCAAGGCGTCAAGTGGTCGCCTGACAGGTATCGGCACTCATTCCAATTCCGTGATTGGTTTTGATCTTCCCGAAGGTGTGGAGCGGTTAGAAGCGCATGTGGGGCTCGATGCGGGCGGTACCAAGCAAAGCGCTTCCAACAAGGTGGAAGCGATGGTTTTCACGTCAACGCCGCCGACCTTCTTGACCAAAAGTGGCGGTTCAGGCGAAGGGGAGAAGGCTTATGGTTATGAGGCTGCCAACGATCAGATGATGAACTTCAAAACGCCGGACGGACTGGAAGCGACACTCTTCGCTGCTGAGCCACAGATTCAGAATCCGACCAATCTGGACATTGACCCAAGTGGCCGCATCTGGGGACTGGAAGCGGTGAACTATCGCTCCTCCATGAAGCCGTGGGGCGTGCTGCGTCCGGAAGGTGATCGTGTGGTGATCCTGGCTGATACGAATGGCGACGGCAAAGCCGACAAAGAGACGACGTTTTACCAAAACAAAGATCTGACCAATCCTTTGGGCATCTGTGTGCTGCCTCAGAACAAAGGAACCAAGGTATTGGTCAGCGCTTCACCCAATCTCTGGCTTCTGACGGATGCTGACGGCGATGACAAAGCGGAAAAGGCCGAGATCCTTTTGAAGGTCGGCGGCAACTTTGATCACGATCATAATCTGCATGCGGTGGTGTTTGGGCCGGATGGGAAATTCTATTTTAACTTCGGCAATGAGGGCCGTGCGTTGTTGCATGCTGATGGCAAGCCGGTCGTGGATATTGCGGGAAATGAGATCAACGACAAAGGCGCACCTTATCGTCAGGGGATGATTTTCCGCTGCGATATTGATCTGGAAAAAGGAGTAGTGGGCAAAGTGGAGACGCTGGCTCACAACTTCCGGAACAACTACGAAGTTTGCGTGGATGCGTTTGGCGGCATGTGGCAGTCCGACAATGATGACGACGGCAACAAAGGTGTGCGCATCAATGCCATCGTGGACTACGGCAGCTACGGTTATACCGACGAGATCACGGGCGCGGGCTGGCGCTCGGAGCGTACGAACATCGAGGAAGATATCCCGCTGCGTCACTGGCATCAGAATGATCCGGGGACGATTCCGAATTTGATCGTGACCGGCAGCGGTTCGCCGACGGGCATTCTGATCAATGAGTCGCCGCTTCTCGGCAAGACTTTCGAGAATCAACTGATTCACTGCGATGCAGGTCCTCGTACGGTGCGGTCTTATCCTTCGAAGAAGGCGGGGGCGGGATATACGGCCGAGATGGTGGACGTGCTGACGACGGAAGACACTTGGTATCGTCCTTCAGATGTTTGTATTGCGCCGGATGGCTCTTTGTTTATCACGGATTGGTACGATCCGGGTGTTGGTGGACACAACATGGGGGACAACATCGCAGGAAAAATTCGCGGTCGTGTTTACCGCGTGGCACCGAAGGGGCATGCATACAAAGTCAGCGCGCCAGATTTCACTTCTGCGGCTGGTTGTGTGGAAGCTCTGAAGTCTCCTAATAGTAGCACGCGTTATGTGGCCTGGAGCAAGTTGCAACAAGAAGCCAGCAAGTCAGCGGATGCGCTCAAGGCTCTGACCGAGTCAAGCAATGCGCGTCAGCGTGCTCGTGGGCTGCATTTGCTGCTGCATGGGTATGCGCCTTTCGAAGAGACGCTGACGAAGCTTCTCAAAGACAAGTCTGAAGACATTCGTGTGATGGCAGTGCGGGAACTGCGTCTGGCTGCTGTGGATGGCAAGCTGCCGGAGTCGATCAGCAAAGATCTGAGCACCTGGCTGCTTCCGCTAGTGAAGGCTGAAGAGAGCAAACAAGTGCTTCGAGAATATGCAATCACGCTGCATATCGCGAAGGATCCGGCATCGTTTGACGCGAAAGCGGGCGGTGATGATTCTTTTGCCAAAACCTGGCAGGCGCTGGCGGAGAAGCATGATGGGAAAGACCGCTGGTATCTCGAAGCGCTGGGCATTGGTTCTGCCGGTCGTGAGGATCGCGCCCTCAAAGCGTGGATCGCCAGTGTGGGTGAAAAGTGGAATACCCCTGCCGGGCGTGACATCGTGTGGCGGATTCGCAGCACGGATGCCATCAAGTATCTTGTAAATCTCATCACGCTCAGGGCGATTGATGAAAACGAAGTGGCGCGATATCTCCGCTCGTTCGACTTCCTACCTGCCAGTGCAGTCAAGGATACGGCGCTAGTGCAGATTGCGATTTCCGGCACGCGTAAGACGTCGCTCACGGCGGATGTGCTGAAGCGTCTTGGTTCCACACCCTGGAAGGATAAACCTGAGGTGACGGAGGCTATGAACAAGGTTCTCAATCAGGTCAAAGGCACGCCGGAATTCATTGATGTGGTGCAGGACTTTGGTCTGAAGGGCCGTGACAAGGATGTGTTGAAAGCGGCCCTGGCTGATCCGCGGGATCCTCGTGCGTTGCATGCGGTGAAGATTCTCCTCGGTTCCAAAGAAGGCAGTGAGCTCCTGGTGACCACTTTGGCCGAGTCCGATGCTTCTGCTCTGATCAGTCTGTTGGGCGGCAGTGGTGACAAGGCGGCTATCAAGCTGCTTTCCGGAGTGCTCACGGATTCAAAACAAGACGCTGCGGTCCGTGGGGCTGCGGTGAAAGCGCTTTCCTTGAGTGCCCCGGGCGCCGAAGCAATCCTTGAACTGATCGACGGTGGCAAATTCCCTGAGGACATGAAGTCCAATGCCGGCACCGCTTTGAGCATGGTGCAGTATCCTGGCATCAGCGAGCGTGCCGCAAAGGCGCTGCCAGCGCCATCGATCGCGGGCGGCAAGTCGCTTCCACCCATCAGTGAGCTGATCAAACTGAAGGGCGATGTGGAGAAAGGCCGTGCAATTTTCGCGAAGGCCGAGAGCACCTGCATCCTCTGCCACCGCGTGGGCAGTACCGGTGTGGATTTCGCTCCGGCCTTATCGGAGATCGGATCAAAGCTAGGCAAAGACGCCCTCTACGAGTCCCTTCTGAATCCCAATGCCGGGGTCAGCATGGGTTTTGAGACGTGGAGCATCACCATGGAAAACGGTCAGACGGCCATGGGCATCATCCGCAGCGAGACCGGCGATCAACTAGTGCTGGCCATGCCGGGTGGAGTGGCGAACTCGTATGTGAAGCGGCAAATCAAGACCCGGCAAAAGCTGCCGGCCTCCATGATGCCAGCGGGGCTGCAGGCGATGTTTTCCCAGGAAGATCTTGTGAATCTTATCGAGTATCTTAGCTCGCTGAAGGCTCCGAAGCCTTGATCGCTGGATTATCGGTAGCCAGCGAGGGCCCATCTGTTTCCTCGCTGGCGTTGTTTGTTGGGATGTCGAAAACTGATCGCGACTTGATCTCTCGTGCATTTCGACTCAGATTGGTTCGAATGACCCGCTTAACCTGCTGCCTTGTCCTGTTGTGGCTCGGCATGCCTGTCCTGGCGTTTTCACAAGGGTTGCCACCCAAGCCAGCATCTGGTCTGGCGGATGACACGCGGGTGTTTTCCGACGAGGAAGCGCAGGGGGTGCGTGATGCGCTGGCCACAGCCAGGGATCGAGATGGAGTGGCAGTTTATGTGGCGACCTTTGCTTATGTCACCGGTGACATCCGCAGCTACACCACCGAACTCAAGAACGCATGGCTGGGGGAAGATCCGGGAATCGTGCTGGCGTATTCGCGAGGTCAACCCACGCCGGCCATGCTGATGTCCGACGCACTGTGGCGCCGATACCCCACGGATGAGATTGTAACCGCACTGGATGCGGCCACCTTTCATCTCGTCAATCAGCAGGTGCCCCTGGGGGCGCGCATGAGCCGCGCGGCCAAGGCACTCACCGATGCAATCGCCAAGATGGACGAGGCTCGCCGTCAGCGTGCGGCGTTTATCTCAACTGCGGACAAACGATTGGCTCTGGTCACAACCGGAGTGCTGGTCCTGATGGCTGCTGCAGTTTGGATCATGATCAACTGGGCCAAGCGGAAAACCGTGCTGCGTCAACGCAGTTATCGTTTCCCAGAGGTGGAGATGCCGACACGGTTGGGGGCGCCTTATGGAGGCGGCGTCATGGCGACCGCAGCGAATTACCCGGCGGCTGAGCCCAGACGTCAGCAGTAGAGCAAAATCTGATCGCCCGAGGAGATCTAATCCAGATCGTCGTCGTCCTTCGGTTCGGGAATGCCCGCCTCAGCTCGCAGCCTGACCAACAGTTCATCCATATCCTCGACGAACTTAAACGAGAGGCGCTTGCGCTGATACTTGCGCCAGAGCACGTCCCGCAGGGATTCGTAAATCGCTATACCGGGGTTGGGGAAATCATTCCACTCCGGGTCCTTCTTCGTGGTTTGGAAGAAGGTCCATTTCCGGGAGTCCCACTCCGCCCGGTAGATGTGCATTTCCCCATACTCATCGTTTTCCCGCCATTCATGAATCTGGCTATGCAGTTTAACTTTCATGAATGGCTATGAGGGGAATTTGAAGGAGAGCGGGAGCTGGAGTCGGTGGACCGGCAGTGTTACTTGGCGGCAGCGACAACGGCTTCGGTGGTGATGCCCAATTGCTTGAACACCGTGGCGCCGGGAGCGCTGAGGCCGAAACGGTCGATGGCGACGACCTTGCCGTCAAAGCCCAGGTATTTCCACCAGAGACCGGAGACGCCTGCTTCGACTGCGATGCGCTTTGTCACGGATGGGGGGAGGACTTCGTCACGGTAAGCCTGGCTTTGGCGCTCGAAACGCTCGAAACAAGGGAGGCTGACAACGCGGACGCCGTCACCGAGTTGCTTGGCGGCTTCCACGGCGTATTGCACTTCGGAACCGGTAGCGAGAATGATGGTCGTCAGTTCTCCAGCTTCCTTGACCAGGACATAGCCACCCTTGAGGGTGCCTTCGCGGCGCACGCTGGCGCTCACACCACCCTGGTGAGGGATGTCCTGACGGGTCAGAGCGAGGAGAGTTGGGCCATCATGACGGCTGAAAGCTGCAGCGAAAGCGGCAGCGGCTTCTTCAGCGTCGCCGGGGCGGATGACGTCCAGGCCTGGAATGACACGCAGACCGCTGACCGTTTCCACCGGTTGGTGGGTCGGGCCGTCTTCACCCACACCAACGGAGTCATGCGTGAAAATGTAAGTGACGGGCAGCTTGCTGAGGGCAGCGAGACGGATGCTCGGGCGGCAGTAGTCGGCGAAGACGAGGAAGGTCGCGCCACTCGGCAGGAAGAGGCCGTCGTAAGCGATACCATTGCAGATCGCGCCCATGGCGTGCTCGCGGATACCGAACCAGATATTGCGGCCCAAGGGGTTCTCCCTGGAAAAGTCTCCACCGTCCTTGATGTAGTTCTTGGTGGAACCGTAAAGGTCGGCGCTGCCCGTGATGATCTGAGGCACGGACTTGGCGATGTGATTAAAGATTTCACCACCGGAGTTACGGGTGGCGGCTTTACCTTCGGCTGGGTATTCAGGCACCAGTTTGAGGAGTTCAGCGGCGTCCAGAGGCTTCTGGGAGGCGGCCAGCTCCGCTGCGAGCGCAGGGTTGGCGGCAGCCCAGGCATCAAAGGTCTTCTGCCAGGCGGCGGTGGCCGCAGCGCGGTCTTTCTTCTTGGCGGTAAAGAGTTCCTTCACTTCATCGCTTACGAAGAAGTGTTTACCCTCTGGAAGTTCTAGAGCCTTGCGTGCGGCATCCACGAACTTTGCGCCACCTTCACCGTGAGCCTTGGCGGTGCCGGCGACTTCGGGAATGCCTTTGCCGATCAGCGTCTTGGCGATGATGAACTTTGGCTTGCCGTTGTTGGCATTCTTAGCGTTTTCCACGGCGTCTTTGACGGCCTTGAGGTCGTGGCCGTCGATGGTGGTAACATCCCAGCCAATCGCGCTCCACAGGCTGGCGACGTCTTCGCTCTGCGTGACCTTGGCCATGGCGTCCAAGGTGACGTCGTTGGAGTCGAAAATGAGGATCAGATTGTCGAGGCCATTGTGAGCAGCGAAGGAAGCGGCCTCACGGGCGACACCTTCCTGAAGGCAGCCGTCTCCGGCCAGGGCGACCACATGGTGGTCGAATATGGTGTGGTCAGCGGTGTTGTACTTGGCGGCGGCGCGCTTGCCCGAAAGCGCAAAACCAACCGCATTGCCCACGCCCTGCCCCAGAGGGCCGGTGGTGCACTCGACGCCGACGGTCTCGAAGGATTCAGGGTGGCCCGGGGTCTTGCTGTGGAGTTGACGGAAATTGGCGACTTCCTCGATGGAGAGGTCGTAGCCGCACAGATGCAGCCAGCTATAAATGAACATGGAGCCGTGACCAGCGCTGAGGATGAAGCGGTCGCGGTTCAGCCACTTGGGGGAGGCCGGGTCAAAATTGAGGGCGTCTCCAAAAAGCACCGCGCCAATCTCCGCAGCCCCCAAGGGCAGGCCCAGGTGGCCCGAGTTGCTCTTGTGCACGGCGTCCATGGCAAGACCACGGGCTTCATTGGCGGCTTTCTGTAGGAGAGTATTGTTCATGAGCGGGAGTATGTTGGGGCGAGATTTGGGGAGTGTCTACATAGCGGGGGGAGGTCCAGTTGCAAGAAGAATGCGGTCCCCGGCGGCGCAGGCGGGGGGCTAGGAATCCTCTGTGGCAGTGACATCTCTGTCACTTACCGCTGAGAGGCGGGCCGATGCTCCACCTTCCGACCAGACACCTCTAGCAAGCCATTCAGCTTGACCGCGCCGCGCTCGCTCCTTATCTCACTGCGTGCAAGCAACGGAAGACGACTACAAGGTACGACTGGAAATTTTCGAAGGCCCTCTGGACCTGCTCCTCTATCTCATCAAGAAGGATGAGATCGACATCTATGACGTCTCCATCGAGCGCATCACCAGCCAGTACCTGAGCTACATCGAGACGTTCAAGGCCCTGAATATCGAACTCGCCAGTGAGTTCATCGTCATGGCGGCCAACCTCATGTATCTGAAAAGCCGCACGCTGCTCCCGCAGAATGTGCAACCGCCGGAAGAAGATGCGGAGGAGGATGATCCGCGCTGGGACCTGATCCGTCAGCTTATCGAGTACAAGAAATTCAAAGACGTGGCGCAGTTTCTGGGCACGCGTGATGCGGAAGGCGCTGAGTTTTTTGCGTCCGCGCCAGAGGTTCCTGATTTAAGCGCCCCTGTGACCGCTCTTCCGCAGGTGGGCATATTTGACCTCATTCGCGCGTTTCAAAAGGTGCTCCGCAAATTCGAGGACGTGCATACGCTCCGGGAGATTGTCGATGACCGGTGGACGGTCAGTGACAAGATCGATCACCTGCTCAACGTCATCCCTGTGGGCGGACGGGTGCGATTTGAAACGCTTTTCAGCGAGGCGACCAGCCGGAGTGAGGTCATTGTGACTTTCCTCGCCATGCTGGAGCTCATGAAGCTGAACTTCCTGCGCGTGGATCAGGAAAAAGTACTAGGAGAAATCCACGTGCTGCGTCCAGACGACAAACCCTTCAGCATGACGCCGGTGCCTGATGAAGCACCGGTAGAGGTTGCTCACGAATAGCTCGTGGGGGCGCCTAGAACTTCGCAGCCTGGATTCCCACTCCCTGCCCCTGGGCTTCGCCGTCCTGGACCGGAGAGGCGGAGTCGCTGCTCGACCGCAGACTGGTAGGGCTATTCTCTTTCCGCTCCAGAGCGACATTGGAGGGAGAGGCAGGCACACCGCTCTTCACGCCGGGTTCTTCGTCGACAAGAGTGGTTTCCACTTCTGAGGTGTGGCACGACGCAAGCACAAGAATGGGCAGGCAGAGGAGGAAAAGGAATGGTTTCATAACTTGAAATGGGTAGGAATTTGAGTTTGCAGAAAGCAGTTCGCATCTGATTGGGCGTTTGCTCCTATGCGGGCAGAGACTGCTCACAAACTTCTTACAAACCCCTGACAGCGTGCTGACGCTTTCCCAGCCAGGGTGTGGATGAATCGGGGTAGCCAGAAAACGGCATTCCCATTATGAAAACGATCCTGCCCGCACTTACTCTTGCCCTCCTGCTGAGCGGCCCCATGGCAAACGCCGCCGAGCCGAAAACCATCCCCAACCGGATGATTGATTACAAAGGCTTCGTCCAGGATGCCACGAAGCTCGAAAAAGTGCGAGAAGAGCACCGCGTCACGGAAGCTGAATTCCTCAAGATGATGGAGGATCCCACAACCATTGTGCTGGACGCGAGAAGCGCACAGAAGTTTGCCCTCCGTCATATCAAAGGCGCGAAGAATCTGAGCCTGCCTGACATGACGGCGGACGATCTGGCACGAGTGATTCCCAACAAGGACACGCGAGTCATTATTTACTGCAACAACAACTTCGAAAATGCGCCTGTATCCTTTCCGGGGAAGGCTTTCCGGTTTTCGTTGAACATCTTTACCTTCAATAGTCTGGCAGGTTACGGCTACACCAATGTGTATGAACTGGGGCCGCTGATTGATATTCAGAAATCAATTCTCCCCTTTGAAGGCACCGAAGTCGGCAAGTGAATCACGGCAACTCGAATGCAAAAACCCTTTTTCCCTTTTCTCGATATGAAGATCAAATTTGGATTTATCGCGGCCAGTGCCGCCTTTGCTTTTGCTCTGAACCTGTCCGCAGCGGAAACGCCGCGGGTCACACTCGCGGCTGACCTTGCCCATCCGCAGGTCGCAGCCAACAAGAAGACGACCACTTACCTGAAGGTGGGGCTCACAGGCTTCGATATGGAACCTGCTGCCAAACGCGCGCCGGTGAACATCGCCGTGGTGATCGACAAGTCAGGATCTATGGCGGGTGACAAAATCGCTCATGCGAAAGAGGCGGCCAAACAGGCGCTCGACCGGCTCGGTGCTGGAGACACCGTTTCGGTGGTTACCTATGATGATAGCGTGCAGGTGATTGCGCCTGCCTCCGGGTTGGATAACCGGGAGGGAATCAAGTCGGCGCTCGACAAGGTGGTGGCCTCTGGATCCACCGCGCTATTTGCCGGGGTGAGCAAAGGTTCGGAAGAACTGCGGAAGAACAAAAAGCCGAATCTGGTGAGCCGCGTCATCCTGCTCTCGGATGGCATCGCGAACATTGGACCATCTTCGCCAGATGATCTGGGTAGGCTGGGTACTGCGTTGGCCAAGGAAGGCATGTCGGTTTCCACGCTCGGGCTGGGACTGCAATACAATGAAGACCTAATGACGCAGCTAGCACTGCGCAGTGACGGCAATCATGCGTTCGTGCAACGCAGCGAGGAATTGGCGCAGGTTTTTCAAGGTGAGTTTGGAGACGTGCTCTCGGTAGTGGCGCAAGCGCTGACAATTCGCATTCAATGCGCTGAGGGAGTTCGCCCTGTCAGGGTGTTGGATCGTGAGGCGGATGTGCGCGGCCAAGAGGTCACGTTGCGGATGAATCAACTCTACGCCAAGCAACACAAGTATGTCCTCCTGGAAGTGGAGCTGCCCGCTGGCGCTGCTGACAGTGACGTGGCGGTAGCCGACATTTCTGTGAGTTACGCGAATGCTGCTTCAGGGCAGGAAGACGTTTTGAAATCAAAGTCAGTGGCCCGTCGCACATCCCAAGAACAAATTATTCTGGCAGCGATGAACAAGGGTGTCTTGATTGATGTGGCGAAGTCTGGCGCCGTCGAGCGTGAGGCCCTGGCAGTGAAATTAAACGACGAAGGTAAGAAAGAAGAGGCCATCAAGGCGCTGACCGAAAATGTGCAGACGGTCACCGTCCAAAACAGCTCGCTGGCATCTCCGGAACTGGAAAAAATCGGTAAGGATCAAATGCTCCGAATTGAGCTATTCAAGAATGGGGGTGATGACGCGAACCGCGCCCGCAAGATGTCCAGGGCGTTTTCAAATGCCAACGCAACGCAGAACATCAGTCGGGAACCAAGCCAGGAGGGAACTTGGCAGTTTAACGTCCCCCAAAATCAATTCCAGCCAGCCAAAAATGGCACAAACCCTCCGAACTACGGTCTCAATCCTCCTCCAAAATAACTTGGCGGTTGGTAATCTAATCCCACCACGAGGGTCTTGCTGGGATTAGGCATTGCGGTGTAACTTTTCAACATGCGCGCACGGTTCCTTCTGCTTTTCTGCCTCATGGTGGCAGTGCCGATGGCGCTTATCGCGTGGATCGGAGTGATGCTGGTAAAAGAGAGGACAGTCGAAGCGAGGAACAACTGGAAGGGAGTGCTGGAAGATAGGCTTGCCTCTGTGGATACGTTGCTGTCAGCGGAGGTTTCGCGGTTGGAGGAGCAGTTCGACCGGCTGCTGCTGGAAACGCCCGCAACGCCTGGAGCGCTGCAGAGTCTTCCAGATTTTCAGCCGTTGGTTCGCTATGCATTCTTGTTGGGTTCTAAGGGCAGATTGGAGTTTCCCGTGGTGGCTCAGAACGGAAGCTCCAAAGACGCCGCTTTTTTGCGCCGCACAGAGTCACTGTGGGAATCCGGGGTGAAGTTCGACCGCTCTTCCTTTGTGGAACAGCCTGCTCCTGCATTGGCCCAAAACGACATCGCCGCTGTAAGCAATAGCGGTAAAGGCCAGTCGGTCTGGTCGTTTTCCAAGACAGGAGAGGGCCGTTTGAACGTCAATAACTCTCAGGGCACCTTTCAGATGCAGACCATGCCCGTTGCGGTCACGAGTGGGTGGCATGTGTGGTATCACGGTAATGGCCCTCGGCTGATTTATTGGCAGAAGCGCGATGACGGCCGCGTGCTGGGATTGGAGCTGGAAATGGCGGCGTTTTATTCCGTGCTCATCAATCGCCTCTCGGCAAGCGATGTTCCTGCAGGCTTGGGAGCGATGAGCCTTGAGTCTGTTCAGGGTGAATCCGCGCTCCATCAATGGGGCAGTATGGCAGCCATCAAAGAACCGGTAGCTGCCACGCGTGTCTGTTCGCCACCGCTGGGCCTGTGGCGACTGAGCTACCGTGCGGCGTCCGGTGAAGCGCCTACTGTTGATCATGTGCCTATCCTGCTCGGCGCCGGAGGTGCGGGCATTGCTCTCGCTGGGCTCGCTTTTTTACTCCATCGGGAAAGCAAGAGAGAGATGGTGGAAGCACAGCGGCGTGTTTCCTTTGTGAATCAGGTCTCTCACGAACTAAAGACGCCGCTCACAAACATTCGTCTTTATACGGAACTGGCTCAGCAAAAGGCGGAGGTGGCCGACAGCGATGGTGTAATCCGTCATCTTTCCGTGGTGGAAATGGAGACGACGCGGCTAAGCCGGCTGATTCACCATGTGCTCACCTTTGCACGCCAACAGAGGGATCAACTGACCATTCATCCACGGATGGCCGTCCTGGACGAAGTGACGCAGAGAACGCTCGGGGTGTGGAAGCCGGCGTTGGAGAGTAAAGGCGTCGTCGTCACTGCCACGTTTGAAGCGCCCCACGCCTTTGCATTCGATCCGGATGCCGTGGAGCAGATTCTGGGGAACCTGCTTTCGAACATCGAGAAATATGCAGCCACCGGGCAAGCTGCGCGGGTTTCTACTAGTCAGACTGCAGGTGACTCGCTCTTGGTCGTGGAAGATGCCGGCCCGGGGATCAACATCAAAGACCAGGAAAGAATATTCGCCCCCTTTGTGCGGCTTCGCGATGACCTCGCTGAAGGAACCAGCGGAACAGGGATTGGTCTGTCGATTGCCAGGCATCTGGCGGAGTTGCATGGCGGCAGCCTTGAATTGGAGCAGAGAAATTCACCGGGCGCCCGGTTTGTCCTGCGCCTGCCTCGAAAATCCGATGAAGATCCTCATAGCTGAAGATGATGACCATACCCGGGCGGCTTTGTGTGAGTTGCTCTGTGCGGAAGGCTTTACCACGGTCGCGGCGGCCGATGGTGCTGCCGCTGTCGTTGCCTTTGAGGCGCAACGGCCTGACTTCGTTTGTCTGGATGTCATGATGCCGAAACTGGATGGCTACGAAGTCTGCCGCAGCATCCGCCGCAAAGATGAAAAGGTACCGATCCTGTTCCTGACGGCAAAGGCGGAGGAGATCGACAAGGTGCTGGGCTTGGAACTCGGCGCGGATGATTACATGGCGAAGCCTTTTGGCGTACGGGAGATTCTGGCCCGGATCAAAGCGATCACGCGCCGCTGTGGCCTACTGCAAAGGGTGGGGGACTACGAAAACGAGTTCATCATGGAGGACCTGCGCGTGGTGCCAGCTGAACTGCGGGCCTATCGCGGGGAGCAGGAGATCGGCCTGAGCCTGCGCGACGTGAAGATCCTACAGTTATTCCATCGACGTCGAGGCAAAGTGGTCGATCGCGACCAACTTACGGATGCGGCATGGGGAGCCGACTATTTCCCGGAAAGCCGGGCGGTGGATCAGCAGATCTCACAGCTGCGCAAGCGCATTGAAAAAGATCACACGCGACCGGGCATCATCCGCACGGTTCATGGTGCGGGCTACCGGTTCGAGTAGGAAGCAGAGACCGCTCTAGACTTTCACCCGTGGTTTGGTGGGGCGGCATTCGGAGCAAAACTCCTCGCCTGTTTCTGTCACCCGGAACTCAAGGTTTGGATTGGCGGCATCGGTTTTGCCGCAGCTATCGCACTTGTGGAAATGGCCTTCCGCGACGGTGGCGGCTTTAGCGCTGTCAAAGCGGCTGCGACGCTCCGCGACTACGGCGCGGGTCTTAACGCCTTTGATAAACCCGGGGCCGAACGCCACGAAAAAGTTCACCATGGAAAAGAGGATGGGGAGGCGCTGATCGGGGCTGGCGATGAAGTTCAGCAGCACCAAGGCGCCGGTGATCATTCCCAGGTATTTCACCTTAACGGGAAGGATGAAAAACAGCATGAGCTCGAAGTCGGGGAAGAGCCGCGCAAACGCCAGAAAGATGGTGGTGTACAGCGTTACCCCCTCGGGGTTGAATCCGAAGATCATGGTTCCGATGATGACGGAAACAATGCCGCCGAAGATGTAAAGGTTTACGCGGAAAGCGCCCCAGGCTTTTTCGAGAGCATCACCCATCATCCACATGATCATGACCATGAAAAAGAGGAAGATGAGGTGGATTTTCCCGATGACAAAGACCCAGGTGACTAGGCGCCAAAGCTGCCCCTGCAGAACTTGAGCGCGGTCGAGGATGAGAAACGCTTCAAATCCGGGCTGCATTGTGACCAAAAGCCAGACGACTACCTGGAAGCCAGCCAGGATGGAAACGAGATGGGGGATGGCGAAACGTCCGAGTTTGCGTTCCAGAGTATCGATCAAAGACATGCGGCGGCTTCCCTAGCGCAGGTTCGTGGCTATGGCCAGTCCATTCCATGCGTTGACAAGGCCCTGCGGCCCGCCACATTCGGGCACGTGAGCGAAACGAGCCCTCTGAAGCGCAGCCCTTTGCACGATAAGCATGTGGCCATGGGAGCGCGCTTGGTGCCTTTTGCCGGCTGGGAGATGCCCGTGCAGTACACCAGTATCGTCGAAGAGCACAAAGCGGTTCGTGAGCGGGTTGGTGTGTTCGACATTTCCCACATGGGGCAGTTCCGCTTCCGTGGGGAGGGGGGCGCTGTTTTTTTGAATCAAGCCCTCACCAATAATGTGTCCAAACTAGAGGTCGGTCAGGGCCAGTACTCGCTGATGTTGAACGAGCGGGGTGGAGTCATCGATGACCTGATCGTCTATCGCACAGACGAGGACGATTTCTTCCTGGTGGTGAATGCTTCCAAGATTGATGAAGATCGCGAGCACCTCGTTGCCTTGGGCCTGCCTGGTTCCTTGCAGTTCACGGACCTGAGCGATGGCTTGGGGGGACTGGCGATTCAAGGGCCGCTTAGTCCAGAAGTTTTCACTGCGGTATTCGGCAATGAAGTGGAGTTCCCCGCCCACAACACCATCCAGGTGATCGAGTCTGGCGGTGAAATCCTTTATTTCTGCGGCACTGGGTATACCGGGGAAAATGGATTTGAGTTTTTTGCCCCTGTGAGTTCCATCGGGGAGTGGTTTAAAAAGCTGGTGGCAGCCGCGAAGTCGGTGGGGGGAATGGCCTGTGGTCTGGGAGCCCGCGATACCTTGCGCCTGGAAATGGGTTATCCGCTCAACGGCAATGATCTGGCTCCAGATAAAACTCCGCTGGAGGCGGGGCTGGGCTTTTTCGTGGATCTGGGCAAAGCTCAGTTCGTAGGCCGGGATGTTTTACTGGCGCAGAAGGAATCCGGCCTGCCGACGAAGCTCGTAGCCTTTGAAATGACTGGAACTGCGCCACCTCCGCGACCGCATTATGGCATCCTTCAGGGTGACCAGGCGGTGGGGGAGATTTGCAGCGGTGCGCTCAGCCCTTCCCTTGCACGTGGTATCGGCATGGCTTATTTGCCTGCGAATTTGAGCAAGCTCGGAACGCCTCTGGAAATCGAAATCCGCGGACGTCGGTATCCTGCCCAGACCGTAAAGAAACCTTTTTACCGTAAATCGAACTAACATCCTGCCATGAGCAAAGTCCCCGACCATCTCCACTTCCTCCCCTCCCATGAGTGGATTGACTCCAGTTCTGGAGCTGTGGGCATCAGTGATCATGCGCAGCGTGAACTGACGGATGTCGTTTATGTGGAACCTCCGAAGGTGGGGGCACATGTGAAGGCTGGTGACCAGGTGGCGGTCGTTGAGTCCGTGAAGGCGGCTAGCGACATTTATGCGCCTGTCAGCGGCGAGATCATCGCGGTGAATACCTCTTTGGTGGATGATCCTTCACTGCTGAATACAGACCCTTATGGTGAGGGTTGGATCTTCGAGATCAAGCCCTCAGAAGAAGCCGAGTATAAGGCGCTCATGGACTCTGCGGCTTACCGTCAACACATCGCCTGATCAGACTTCCTTTCCCTCAATGCCCTCTCTGCCTTCCTTCTCCCGCCGTCACATCGGACCAACCGCAGCGGAGGCGCGTGAGATGGCTGAGACCATCGGCACCGGCACAGTTGATAACTTGATCAATGAAGTGGTGCCGGAGGTGATCCGCTCTAAAGGGAGCCTGGATCTGCCTGCGGCGCTCAGTGAAGAGGCAGCTCTGCAGCGGCTGAGGGGCATCATGGGGCAGAACAAAGTAGTGCGCTCATTTTTGGGGCTGGGCTACCATGACACCTTCACACCGCCGGTCATCCAGCGGAATATCCTGGAGAATCCAGGATGGTACACGGCCTATACGCCCTATCAGCCAGAGATTTCCCAAGGCCGTCTGGAAGCACTGCTGAACTACCAGACCATGGTGTGTGATCTCACCGGGTTGGACGTGGCCAATGCCTCGCTGCTGGACGAAGGCACTGCGGCGGCTGAAGCCTGTGCCATCGCGCTTGGATCCAAACCGAAGGCGCAAAGCATTCTCGCGTCGGACAAGCTGCATCCTCATGTGTTGGATGTGCTGGACACGCGCATGGAGCCTCTTGGCATCACGGTGGTGCGGAAAGATGTCGCTTTCTGTTCACCAGAAGATCTGGCATCTTCCGCTGCGGTAGTCGTGTCGTATCCGGATACCTTGGGCGTGGTGAATGATTTTAGCTCACTCGCGGAAAGCGCCCACAAAGCTGGTGCTCTACTCATCGTCTGCACGGATTTGCTGAGCCTGACGTTGCTGCGCCCTCCGGGAGAATTCGGTGCGGACATTTGTGTGGGCAATAGCCAGCGTTTTGGCGTGCCACTTGGTTTTGGCGGTCCTCACGCTGCCTTCATGGCGGTGAAAGATGCCCTAAAGCGCCGCATGCCGGGTCGCCTCATCGGGGTGTCCAGAGATTCCGCGGGCAATCCCGGTTACCGCCTGTCTTTGCAGACTCGTGAGCAACACATACGCCGCGAAAAGGCGACGAGTAATATCTGCACGGCGCAGGTGCTCCTGGCCGTCATGGCCTCCATGTATGCCGTTTGGTATGGACCCGAAGGCTTGAAGGCCATCGCTCGCCGTGTGCATGCGGCTGCTGGCTGGCTGGCTGCTGCGTTACGGAAGGCCGGAGTCAACGTGGCCGGTGAAGATTTTTTTGATACCGTAACGGCACTAAAAGTCGATGCTGCCGCGGTGGTAGCAAAAGCGCTCGCCGGCGGCATCAATCTCCGAGCTGTTGATGAAGACAAAGTTGTCATTGCTTTGGATGAACGAGTCAGCGCCGACGAACTTCTCCGAGTGGCCGAGGCCTTTGGAATCACCGCGGAGAGCCCGCCGAACCTAGACGCGCTCTCGGAGCGGCCAGCTACATTTGGCCAGCGATATGGGCGGCTTTCCTCGTTCCTAACACACTCCGTTTTCCACAGCCATCAGACCGAGTCAGAGATGATGCGCTACCTGCGCCGTCTGGAGCATCGGGATATCGCGCTGAACCGCAGTATGATTCCGCTCGGCTCCTGCACCATGAAGTTGAATGCGGCTGCGGAGATGATGCCGATGAGTTGGCCTGAGGTGAATGCCTTGCACCCCTTTGTTCCGGCGGATCAGTCGCAGGGGTATCGCGCCATGTTTGCGGAACTGGAGCAGTGGCTTGCAGTGTGCACCGGCTTCGCCGCTGTCTCACTCCAGCCCAACGCGGGCTCGCAGGGTGAATACGCCGGTTTGTTGGCCATTCACCATTACCATCAGTCACGTGGAGATAATGGACGTGATGTCTGCATCATCCCGGTGTCGGCCCACGGCACGAATCCCGCCAGCGCTGTCATGGCTGGCATGAGAGTCGTGCCAGTGGCTTGCGATGAGCAGGGGAACATCTCTCTCGATGACTTGAAGGCAAAGGTGACCCAATACGCAGCGAATCTCTCTGCGCTCATGGTCACGTATCCAAGCACGCACGGCGTGTTTGAGGAGAGCATCAAGGACATCTGCGCGCTGGTTCACGAGCATGGCGGTCAGGTCTACATGGATGGCGCCAACATGAACGCACAGGTCGGGCTCACCTCACCTGGGCTTATCGGAGCGGACGTGTGTCACCTGAACCTGCATAAGACATTTTGCATCCCGCATGGCGGTGGCGGGCCTGGTGTCGGGCCTGTGTGTGTCGCGGCTCATCTGGTGCCGTTTCTGCCGGGGCACGGCGCACTTGACGAGAACACGGAGACCGGCGCGGTATGCTCTGCTCCATGGGGCAGCGCCAGCATTTGCACCATCTCCTGGATGTATCTCGCCATGATGGGCCACGGTGTTGTGGAAAGCTCGCGCATCGCCATCCTCAATGCCAACTACCTGGCCCATAAGCTCTCTTCGTATTTCCCCATTCTGTATTCAGGCAGGGGCGGCAGGGTGGCGCATGAGTGCATCCTGGACTTCCGTCAGTTCAAGACGGTGACCGTGGAAGATGTGGCGAAGCGACTGATGGATTTTGGATTTCACGCTCCCACGATGAGCTGGCCTGTCACTGGCACGCTGATGATCGAGCCCACCGAAAGCGAGAGCCGCGCAGAGCTGGATCGCTTTTGTGAAGCGATGGCGGAGATTCACGGCGAAATCGAATCCATAGAGACTGGCCTCACGGATGCTGCAGACAACGTTTTGAAAAATGCTCCCCACACCGCCGATGTGGTGTTGGAGGAGGAATGGACACATCCCTATTCGCGTAAGGATGCAGCTTTCCCGCTGCCATGGGTGAAAGCCGACAAATACTGGCCGCCGGTGGGTCGCGTGGACAATGTCTATGGAGACCGAAACCTGGTCTGCACGTGCGAGGGCGTTGAAGCTTATGCTAGTTGATTGGGAAAACTGGGAGCCCAATATGCGGGCCACGCTTCTCTTCATCAGAGAAGGGGATCAGGTCTTGCTCATTGAGAAGAAACGAGGCTTTGGCAAAGGCAAGGTGAACGGTCCTGGCGGCAAGCTTGACCCGGGTGAAACGGAACGCGACTGCGCCATCCGCGAGACTCAGGAAGAACTCGTCGTGGAGGCTCTTGATCCCGTAAAGCGGGGGGAACTGTGGTTCCATTTTGCTGATGGCATGGCCATGCATGTGGCGGTCTTCATGGCGACTCAATATACGGGAACAGCCATTGAGACGGAAGAGGCGATACCTCTTTGGACGCCCATTGAAAGCATTCCCTTTGATCGTATGTGGGCAGACGACCGTTACTGGTTGCATCGTATGCTGACGGGTAACGAGCAGTTCCTGGGAAAGTTCTTTTTCCGTGTGGAAGACATGGAGTGGCATGACTTGCGGTGGTGGACGGAGTGATCCCGTGATATTTGCGAAATCTGCCCACCTTGGGCGAGACGGATTCTCCTCGACAAGAGGTTGGAATCTGATCATTCTTTGAAGCGGTTTTGCTCGCTGTGAACAAGTTTCTTGTCTGCTTTTGTATGTTGGCGGTGGCTTTGAACATTGCCGCTCAAAATTCGGCCACGACGCCGGATCCCGAGGAATTGGTTCGGTTGCGTCAGGCCTATGACGCGGCGGTCGCCAGGACTGTCAAACCCCTGATTGAGTCTTATGTGGTGGACTTGGACAAGCTGCGCGATTCGTTCACGAAGTCATCGAAACTTGAGGAGGCGCTTGTCATAGATCGTGAGCTCCAAGCCGCAAACGCGCGCATAGCAGACCTCTCGAAAGGCGATGCGAGCAAAGCTGCTGCATTGGGAATGACAGGAAAGCGAGTGAGAATCAGCATCCCAGCCAATGACGCCAATGGCTATCGTATTGGGCCGGTGGGGAAGGGAACTAGAATCACTCTTCAATACGCAGATGGCCTATGGAAAAGCCATGGCGGCATCGCCACCGCGAATCCCGATGACCCGCAGGTTGATCGGGGAGATGCGAATCGTTTGGCCATCGCCGCGGCCGCTAAGGATGATAAGCCGGGTGAAATTATACAGGTCGTATCGTCTGACACCAAACAGCGCCCATTTGATTATGTGTTTAAGGCAGACTTCGAGGACGTTGTTCTGCGGATCGGCAATAACAACGTGCGAAAAGAGAACCCTGGGACGGTTGTTTATGATATGACGCTGTCCCGCTAATCCGTTAACGTTATCAGCATCTCAAACGCTTGCCGAATCTGGACTCTGGCATGACTACCACCGCACACATGATCGTAGCAGTGCTGCTGTTCATTTCCTTGTGCTCGCCAGCAGCGAGGAGCGAGGAAAAGGAACCTCACGAACTGACCAGACTTCGTTCAGTTCACGAAGGTGTCGTCACGCGTGCGGTCAAAGGACTCACGGAAACGTATGTTACGGAGCTGAAAAAGCTTCAGACCGGTTACTCCAAAGACGGGAAGCTGGCAGAAGCTCTCAAGGTGGCCGATGAAATCCGGGCCATTACAGGAAGCGAGGTGCCGACAAGCGAGCGGCCTATGGGAAACAATACGCCGCCTCTCTCTTCCACCAAGCACTCCCGTGTCACCATTGCTGCAAATACACCCGAGGGATATCGGATAGGGCCTATCAGTCGCGGGGATTCTATTTCAATCCAGTACCGGGAAGGCAAATGGAAACGCAATGGGATCTATGCCACTTCCAATCCGGATGATCCTGAGGTGCAAGACGGGGACTTGAATCGTCTGGTCATTTCAACTGGTCCTGAAGGCGGACTACCGGGGCATCTGATCAAAATCGTCCCCGCAGGTACCGCGGAAAAGCCCTTCGTTTACACCTTTGCGAAGACGTTTGATGACGTGGTATTGCGGATCAACGATGGCAGCACCCGCAAAGATAATCCGGGTGCCGTCACTTATTCGGTGATTCTCCAACGGCAATAACTTGTACCTGTGTCCAGTCAAGGAAGCGGCACTTGAGCGTCCGTCATCAGGTAGACGATAAGGTCGCGAAGTTGCTCTTCGTTGAGCGCCATGGTGAGACCTTCGGGCATTAGCGAAATAGGCATCTCCTGCATGCTGGCGACTTCACTGCGCTCCACCGTCTGCTCCTGTCCAATCATGCGAACGGTCAGGGTCTTGTCGGTCTTGGCGGGAATGTTCCCACTGAGGACGCGGCCGTCCTTCATCGTCACAACCGTAAGCCGGTAGTCCACGGCCACCAAGGCGCTGGGATCGGCGATATTCTCGATGAGGTAATTCACGTCCTTACGCCCGCTGCCGGTGAGGTCGGGCCCAATGGCATTGCCTTCACCGTAGAGCTTATGACAAGCCGCGCAGACCTGTGAGAAGACGACGCGCCCCTTGGAGGCGCTGGCTTTCGCAAGGGTTTCCGGGGTTAATTTTGCTTTGAGGGTCGCGATCAGTTGCTTCTTGTCCGCGCTGGATTCACGCACCTCGCCCCAAGCTTCGGCCAGGGTCTTGTCCAGTTCCGTGTCATTAAAGCTGCGGATCTGACGCGCGTTGATCACGGTCAGGGCATTGCGGGGAATCTTGATGCCATTGGGCTCAAGGTTGCGAAGCAGCGACCTCACAAACGGCTTCCGTGAGGTGAGCGTGTCGATGAGCGTTGGTTGCTCGTTGGGATAGAAGTTGCGGTAGCTCTTCGCCAATTGTTCGCCAATGGCCGGATCATCGAATAGCGCCAGGCCCTGCAGAGCCGTCATGTTCAGGCCGCGAGTCTTGAGCAACTTCTGACAGATGTCCTTGAGGCCGTCGGCCTTGGCGGTGATGAGCGCCTTGAGGGCGTTGTTGCGTGCCGAGAACTCGGCCTTCTCGTCCAAGGCCAGCGCCTTGAGGTCATCCAACGCCCGACCATCGCCGAAGAGCAGGTTAAGTGCGCGCAGTTGTTCTTCCGTGTCGGACGTTTTGTTATCGAGCTTGGCTACGAAGGCATCCCAGGAGGCAGGCTTGGCGGCTTTGGCCCAGCCTTTGAGGCCTTCAGTCATGCCGGCCAGTACTTCGCTTTGATGTTTGTTCAGAGCCAGGATCGAATTCAGGTAGGTCGGATTCGTTTCCAGATCTTCAATGGAGCGTCGCACGATAAATTGCCTGACAAGCGGGATCTGGCAATCCGCGAAGAGCTTGGTCAGATCGCCAGTTGGAAGGTCCATGATGCCATACCAATACATGAGCGGCAGGTAGGGGTCATTGGAGTCTTCGGCGTGAGTGAGAAGCTTTGCGGCCAAAGAGGAGCACTGTGCGGGATCCAACTGCTGCAACAGCGATGCCAGTTGCAGCCTGACGGAGGAAGCTGGGTCGGATTTTGCGATGGCATTTAGCATGCTCGCGTTTTCTTCGGAAACCGTGAGCTGATGCAGGCCATAGAACACCTTGGGTTGTTGAACCATCCAATGATCAAGCAGGAGGCGCAGAGCGTTTTGTCTCACATACGGGCTCTTGTCCTGAACGACTTTTAGCAAGACAGCTTCATCGGACCAGTTGATATACTTAAGTGCGGCCGCAGCCTTGATGCTGGTTGAGGCCAAAGCGGGGGGCAGGTTTACTACCTCCCACGTTTTTCCTCGGAATGGTTGGCCTTGAGCCACTACCGCGAGTATGTCCTTTGCGTCGGTTGTAGTCGACGGATCTCGGAAGGTTCGCTCTCGCAATTCCTGTCTGGCATGTTGCACAAGCCACTGATTCTCCGAACTGATGGCTAAGGAGATCAACTGACCCCACCCCAGCTTCGTCAAATCCGCTTCCTTCGGCTTCACCGCATCACCATAAGTAACCTTATAAATGCGCCCGGAGTTGCGATGCACGCCATCGTTCTCATGGCACTCGCCGATATCTGACCAGTCGAGGATGTATACACCTCCATCCGGGCCATACGTGATTTCGGTGCCGCGGAACCACGGATCAGACGTCTTCAGCATATCCGGCTCATGCTTGCCGATGTAGGTGCTGCCGTTCTTTTCGAGGCGCTCCACGTTCACGCGGCGTCCGCCCAAGTTAAGGGTCAGCACCTTGCCACGGTATTCCTTCGGCCAGTTGATGCCTTGGTAAATCGTCATGCCCACATGGGCGTGACCGCCACCCATGGAGTCCGCGCCGGAACCACCTTCACGGGAGTCGGTCCAGGATTTGCCGGTATCCCAGTGATAGTGGTCCGCGATCATATCCATGAGCTGATAGGCCCGCGGATTCAAGTCCTGCCCATGCATGCGCTTCAGGTGCGCGCCGTGAATGCCATGCCAGAGATGACCGATGACGGTGTTGATGAAAAAGAGTTCGCCGTTCTCGTCCCAGTCATTGCCCCATGGATTCGTCGTTCCGTAACAAACGATGTCATACACATCGCGGGTAGGATGATAGCGCCAGAGGCCGCCGGCGATGGCTTTGCGCTCTTTTTCAGGCGTCTTCGGCGTTCCCACGTAACTAGTTGAACTGATGCCGCAGCGGCCATAAAGCCAGCCATCAGGTCCCCATTTGAGGCCATTGGCAAAGGTGTGACGGGAAGCGGCCTGCGTGGAGAAGCCCTCCAGCTTCACGACGGGCGGGCCATCAGGCACGTCGTCATTATTGGCGTCGGGAATGAAGAGCAGATTCGGTGGGCAAACCGCCCACACGCCACCGAGACCGCGCTCGATGCTGGTCAGCAATTGCAGTTGATCGGAGAACACTGTCCGCTTGTCGAACTTTCCGTCATTGTCCGTGTCTTCAAAGATGAGGATGCGGTCACGCAGTTTGTAGTTGTAGCGCTCAGTGCTGTCGCCGTAGGTGTAATTCTCCGCCACCCAGAGCCGGCCCTTTTCATCCCAGCAGCAGGCGATGGGGTTGTTCAGATCGGGTTCCGCCGCAAACACCGTTGCCTTGAATCCCGGCGGCAATTGCATCTTGGACAGCGCCTCCTGCGGGCTCAGCAAGGGAATGCTCAACGGCTGCGTGTCGTTCGGTGGGGGGAAACTTTCAGCCCAAATCGAAGGCACGGCAATAAGAGCAGCGCAGGCAGAAAAGGTCAGGCTAAGTCGGCGGATCATGGCGGGGAGGGGAGGGGCAGGGAGGGAAACAAACGGCGCTAACGCCGGAAATATGTCGAAGCTCGTGAGAGAGGAGACTCCTGCGCAATTTATTTCTGTCCGTAATAAGCATTGGGCCCGTGCTTGCGGCTGTGATGCTTCTCTAAAAGATGGGCGGGTATTGGGTCCACGTTGGGATTCAGCGCCAGCGTGCCGAAGGCCATCTGCGCGCACATCTCCAGCGCGATGTGATTCTGCAGCGAGTCCATGGCCGTCTTGCCCCAGGTGAAAGGAGCATGATGGATTTGCAGCACGCCCGGCATCTCCAAAGGCTTCAGGCCCAGCTCGCGAAAGCGCTCCACAATGGCTACGCCGGTTTCGTGTTCGTAGCCGCTTCCAATCTCCTCTGGTGTGAGTGCACGTGCGACTGGGACTGTCCCGTAGAAGTGATCAGCATGAGTGGTGCCGAAGCAGGGCAGCGTTCTGCCTGCCTGGGAAAACATCGTCGCATACGGTGAATGCGTGTGAGTGACGCCGCCGATCTCGGTGAACTCCCGATACAGATGCAAGTGCGTTTTGGTATCTGAGGAAGGGCGCAATTTACTGCCGTGATCCGTGACGTTGCCCTCCAGATCCAGCACCACCAGATCCTCAGGCTTCAGGTCCGCGTAAGCGACACCGCTAGGCTTGATGCACCAAAATCCACTGGCTCGATCCAGTCCACTGACATTACCCCAGGTGAGCTTCACCAAGCCGCTGGGTTCCAGTGCGCGATTCGCCGTGCAGACTTCTTCTTTGAGTGAGGTAAGCATCTTCAGATAGGGTGCAAAGGTCAGCGTTGGCGGGAGCGGATAGCGAGCAGTCCTTTCATGACGTCATGCAGATTGCCCTGCCACGTCTTCGTGCCGAAGGCATCGTGCAGCATCAAGTAGAGCCGGTAGATTTCCGCATACACCGCCTGGTTTTCCGGGATCGGCTCATACACTTTCTCACGGATCAAAGTCAGCTTGGCTTGCAGTTCCGGCACGGTCGCGACTCCCGCCGCCGCTGCTGCTAATATCGCGGCTCCGAGTGCACAAGTTTGCTCGCTGTTGCTGACCTTCATAGGACGTCCAATGATGTCGGCATATATCTGCATGAGCGTGGAGTTTTTGAGTGACAAGCCGCCAGTGTTAACGACCTCCTTTACTTCGACTCCATACTGCTCAATGCGATTGATGATGGTCAGCGCGCCAAAAGCCGTAGCTTCAATATAAGCGCGGTAAATTTCATGCGCCTTCGTGTGCAGCGTCTGGCCTAACAAGAGACCGGTGAGACGTTGATCCACCAGGATCGTGCGATTCCCATTGTTCCAATCCAAAGCCAGCAAGCCGGAAGCTCCCGGTTTTTGTTCCGACATGGCGCGCTCCATCGCAGCGAACTTTTCACCACTGCTCGCCCCATAGCTGTCCGGCACTAGCTGATGAACCAGCCAAAGGAAGATGTCACCCACCGCGCTCTGCCCTGCTTCGATGCCATAATGGCCGCTAAGCACCGAGCCATCCACAATGCCGCAGACACCCGGGATGTCCGCCAGCGGCTTGTCCGATGGTGTGGCCATGATGTCACATGTGCTCGTTCCCAAGATCTTCACCAGGGTGCCTTCTTTCACCCCGGCACCCACCGCACCTGTGTGTGCATCGAAAGCCCCGACGCCGATGGCAATCCCTTCCGATAAACCAAGCCGTTCCGCCCATTCCGCACAGAGGTGTCCGGCTGCGGTATCCGCCGGAAAAGCTTCGGAGTACAGTCGGTCCCGCAGATCCGCCAGGGCAGGATCGAGCTTGGATAGAAATTCCCTATCTGGAAGTCCGCCCCACGCCGTTCCGAACATGGCCTTGTGCCCCGCCGCGCACACACTGCGCTTGAGCGTGTGTGGGTCTGTGTTTCCCGCCAGCACCGCGGGCAGCCAGTCGCAGTGTTCCACCCAACTATATGCTGCGTCGAACGTCGCCCGATCTGTCCGGCACAGATGCAGGATTTTGCTCCAGAACCATTCGGAGGAATAAATGCCTCCGCACTTCGCCATGATCTGGGGACGCATAGCCAGACCCAGTTGCGTGATTTCCACCGCTTCCGCGTGGGAGGTGTGGTCCTTCCACAGCCACACCTGGGCATTCAGGTTGTTTTTGAATTCCG
Organism: Phragmitibacter sp.; assembly: GCA_965284365.1. Lineage (GTDB taxonomy): Bacteria > Verrucomicrobiota > Verrucomicrobiia > Verrucomicrobiales > Verrucomicrobiaceae > Phragmitibacter. The sequence goes on along the minus strand of OZ260079.1, from coordinate 1,109,857 downwards.
GCAGCAGTCCCAGAGGCGTGCCGTTTTTATCCACCGGAATCGGCGTGCTGCCCGTGGTATCAATACCGATCGCCACGACCTGGCTCGCCCCGAAGCCGGACCGGGCCTGCTTCACCTGCTCCAGCGCTCCGTGAATGACTGACGTCAGACCATCGAGATAATCCTGCGGGTTTTGCCGGGCCAGATTGGGGTCACGTGGATCAGTCAGAATGCCGAGCTCTCCACTTGGGTAAGCGAAAACCGATGAGCCAACTTCCTGACCGCTCTCCAGATCCACCAGGAGGGAGCGGCAGGAATTGGTGCCAAAATCAATACCGAGAGCGTAGCGAGAGGTCATGCGTGCGCGCTATTGTGAAGAGCGCGGGAACGCATGGCAAAAGAAATTGAGAGCCCCGTTCCGCCGTTCAGCGGTACCCATCTTCGTTCAGGGGTTCGGTGATTTTTCGACCGGCTCTGGAAGGGTGGGGAATTTCCCTGCGATACTCGTCACAATCTTCCCGTCCTCATCCAACTTTGCAAAGCGGGCAGACATGTCGTCGTCATCCAGCACATCTTGAGCCTTCTCCCATCCCATGATGCAAACCGCTGTAGCCATGGCATCGCTGGCAATAGCGCTCTCCGCCACAATGCTACAAGCCACCCGATCCGTCAGGCCTACCCCCGTCCTCGGGTCAATGATATGCGAATACCGTTTTCCATTGATGATCAGACTTTGATGGAGATCGCCCGAGGTGGAGCAGCCGGCGTTTTTCAAAAGGACTTTGATTAACCGGTCCCGGCCTTCTTCCTTTTCGAAAGTCCGCAGCTTGACCTCCCAGCCCTCATGCCCGGGCGGCGCGTCGCCCACAGCCAGATCACCACTCGCCGCCACCAAAGCTTGGCAGACGCCATGCTTCTTCAATTCTGCCAGGGCCACATCAGCGGCATAACCTTTGCCGATGCCACCCAGATCGATCAGTTGGCCTTCTTTCAGTTTGGTGAGCGTCTTTTTGTCCTCATCCAGTTGCAGCGCTTTCCAATCGGTGAGGAGTTTGCCTTTTTCAGATTCTTTCGGCGATGCGAGTTTGTTCAGCCGTTTGGCCCGCCGCCAAAGCTGCGCTGCATAGCCTACCGTCACGTCGAAAGCACCCTCCGTTCTCTTGCTAAATTCACGCGATTGGCTGAGCAGTTTCCACATGTCTTCGCTCAGGGGAATGGCCTGGTTCACGGGTGCCCGATTGATGCGGCTCAGCTCGCTTTCGGGCATGTAGTCCGAGGCGACACTATTGATTTTCTCAATGCGGGCAAAGGCGGCAGCGGCAGCGTCCACGGCTGCTTTTTCTTTCTCGGCGTAGAGGTAGAGATACACCTGAGTTCCCATGAAGGCGCGGTTATAGGTATAGGGCTTCATGTCGGCCGAGAAGGCAACCTCGCTGCAATGCGCCATCGCTGCGAGTACTGCGATCAGAGTCAAAGGGAGAATGCGCATGACTAAAGAGGTATGGGGGACTGCGAAATGAATCTTAAAGAGCAGGCCTTTTGATTCTATGCTGGAAATCTTCTTCGCAGTAAACTTCATTGTTCCCAGATGACTGAAGCGTGGTTGATGCGGCCCTGGCTCCTTCTCGCCACTCTCGGGATTTTTACATCCTGTGGGCATCTTTCCGTCAATCACCCTGGCTCGCTCCCTGCCCCGGACCGCGCGCCACTGCCCCGCGCTGCCGCAGCCTGGAAAGCCTTGGCTTCCAAGGACACACCGGAAGGGGAGCATCCGCGTCTTTTGCGCGAATACCACACTGCCGTGAGCGAGATCGTCAAGGACGTCGCAGGTGATTTGGACGAGAACCAGAGCGATTCAACAATCGATCTGGGTGGCATACCCATTCGTCAGGCCAGTGCTTCTTCGCAGGCATGGTCAATGGATGAAATCAATCACCTTAAGATTGCTCGCCCACCTCACCCCTGGAGAACGAAGGGCTTGGTGCGCGACGGCATTGGCGTTCCCGTAATGGCGGTCCGAAAACCGAAGAAAACGGACATCCGTGCGACCGCAGCCTTTCTTCCACCCAAGGGCCAATATCTTCCCGCGACCGCAGTGGTGGAGTTCTCAAAAAAGGGCGAGCCAATCCTTAAACTCTACGACCCGCGCGAGAAGCAATCCCTCCAGATAGGTGACCACACTTTCAATGTCGCGGCGGACTACTTTACGCCCATGCATCACGCCCTTGAGCGCAAAGGCTTTTTGCGGAACACCGTTGGCGGCGCGCTCTGGCCGGATCGCGTGAAGTTCGACTGGGGGCTCTACATGCTCGAGCCGTATCGTGCGGACAAAATCCCCGTAGTCTTCGTGCATGGCCTTCTCTCGGATCCGCACGTGTGGGAAGAAATGTGTGCGGCCTTGATGTCCGATCCGGTCATTGGTCCGCGCATCCAGTGCTGGTATTTCGTTTATCCGACCGGCATTCCCATTGTGCAATCTTCCGCGACGCTTCGTGAGGCATTGGAAGAGGTAAAGGCTACTTTCGGAACTTCGCCTGCCGCTCGTCGCATGGTCTTCGTGGGCCACAGCATGGGTGGCTTGGTCTCCCGTCTGCAGGTAACGGAGTCTGGCGATGATTTCTGGAAGGTCACTCTGGCGAAGCCGGTGGATGCCACAAAGCTGGACGTCAAAACCAGGGCCTTCATCGCGGCTCACCAGTTCCATCCGAATCCGGATATCGACCGGCTGGTCTTCATCGCGACGCCTCACCAAGGGAGCAAAATGGCGGACAGCGTGGTCGGGCTGGTAGGAGCCAAGATCGTCAAACTGCCTGCCGACCTGCTCAAGATCTCGAAACTGATTGTCACGCTGGATCTCGCGTATCTGCGCTCGCCTCTCGACAGTTTTGCCAAGGCGATCTCTCTGCCGAACAGCATCCAGAATCTGTCCCCCAAACATCCGCTTTTCGCGGCGCTGAAGGACCGTCCTATCCATGCGCGTTATCATTCCGTCATTGCCGACTTGTTCAGGAGAAAAGAGAGCACCCGGGCAAATGATGGCGTGGTCCCTTACGCCAGTGCGCATTTGGAAGGCGCTGAGTCCGAAGTCATCGTTCCGCGCTGGCACGGACGCGCCATGGCATGGGAGGCGATTGAGGAGGTAAGGCGCATCCTGCTGAAAGACCTGACTGGGCAGTAATCCCAACATTTTGTAGCGCGGTGCTGGCCTTGCCTTGCCTGCTACTGGGTGTTTGGGAATTGACAAGGGCACCCCTTGCGCCTTGAATCCCTCCCCGCCATGCCCAAAACCACGCTTTCCAACGCTGATGTCATCGCCATGCTCAAGCTCGTATGCGAGCGGATCATCGCGGCCGAACCTGTTCTCTCCGAAGCTGACCGCAATCTTGGCGACGGCGATCACGGTCTGGGCATGCAGCGCGGTATGAATGCGGCGAAGGCAAAACTCGACAGCCTCCCCGCTGAGGAAAGCATCGACAAGTCCTTCAGCGCCGTCGGGATGGCGATGATGAGCAGCATGGGCGGAGCGTCCGGCGCCATCTTTGGCACCTTTTTCCGCAATGGCGGCAAAGCCTTGGCGGGCCAGCCCGAGTTAGATTCCGCAGGTCTTGCTGCCTTCCTTCAGGCGGGCCTGGATGGTGTGAAATCCCGTGGCGGCGCGTCCGTTGGGGATAAGACAGTCGTGGATGCCATGGAGCCGGCTGCTCTCAAGGCAGAAGAAGTCAAAACTCAAGCTCTGCCGGAGGCCATCTCCGCCGTTTCCGCAGCAGCGGATGCTGGTTTGGAGCACAGCAAAAGCATGGTCGCCAAATTCGGCCGCGCCAAGACCCTGGGAGAGGCCGCGATCGGTTTCCCTGACGCAGGCGCCATGTCCGTGACCGTGATCCTAAAGGCGATGGAAGAATTCATCCTCGCCTAGTTGGCTGGGGTTCTTTCGAAGTAGGGCGATCACGAGTCGCCTCCGCCCAGGCAAAACGCAGATTTTAGCTGACAAGCGCCCAGCCCTCGCTTAGATGGCACATGGGCGAAATACCTCTTTCACTTTCTTTTGACGACGTTCTTCTCCTGCCTGGACGGAGCGAAGTGCTCCCCGGCGAAGTTGGGTTGGCTTCGAAGCTGACCACGTTACTCCCGCTGAATATTCCCGTCCTGTCCTCCGCCATGGACACGGTCACGGAAAGTGAACTCGCCATTGCTCTCGCACGTGAGGGTGGCATGGGCGTCATCCACCGCGCCTGCCCCATCGAGTATCAAGTTGAGCAGGTGGGCCGGGTGAAACGCTCGGAAAACACCGTCATCCATCGTCCTCTCACCGTGAAGCCAGACACGACCCTGGCTGAGCTGGCTCGCCTGATGCGGGAAAAGGGTGTCAGCGGTTTCCCCGTTGTCGACGACTCCAATCGTCTCCTGGGCATGGTCACCAGCCGTGACATGTGGTACCTCGAGGACGATACCACGCCTGCTAGTGTGATGATGACATCAAGGGATAAGCTGGCCACCGGCGCTCCCGACACGAACTGGGAAGAAGCTCTCAAGATTCTTTACACCCACCGTATCGAAAAGCTCCCTCTGGTGGATGCTGCCGGCGGTCTCGCTGGCTTGATCACCAAGCAGGATATTGAAAAGCGTCGGATGTTCACGAATGCCGCCAAGGACGATCAGGGCCGCCTTCGGGTGGGCGCTGCCGTAGGCGTCAGTGAAGATTGCGTGGAGCGTGCCCTCGCCATGCAGGAAGCAGGCGCAGACGCCGTTTTCATTGATGCCGCCACGGGTCATACCGGCCGTGTCATCCGCGTCATTGAGCAACTTCGTGAAGCTCTCGGCCCTAACACTCCGGTGATTGCCGGGAATGTCGTCACGGCGGAAGGAGCACGTGATCTTTGCGATGCCGGAGCTTCTGCGATCAAGGTCGGCGTTGGCCCTGGTTCCATTTGCACCACCCGGGTCATCTCCGGCGTGGGCATGCCACAGTTTAGCGCCGTGCAGGCCGTGGCCGAAATCTGCCGCCCCCGTGGCGTGGCTGTCATCTCTGACGGTGGCGTTCGCTACTCTGGAGATGTCGTCAAAGCCATCGGCGCTGGTGCGGATCTGGTCATGATCGGTTCCTTGCTCGCTGGTACGGCGGAAAGCCCCGGCGCCACGGTGAAATGGCAGGGCCGTACGTTTAAGGAATACCGCGGCATGGGCTCGCTAAAGGCCATGCGCAAAGGGGCAGGCGACCGCTACGGTCAGAACTCCAGTGGCAAACTCGTTCCGGAAGGCGTCGAAGCCCGCGTGCCCTTCAAAGGCCCGCTCGCCGATGTGGTCTTCCAGCTCATGGGCGGTCTCCGCAGCGGCATGGGTTACGTCGGGGCCAACAGCCTTGATGAACTCCGCGAGAAAGCCCAGTTCGTGCGCATCACCGCAGGCGGTCTGAAGGAAAGCCATCCGCACGATATCGTGATCACCGAGGAACCGGTGAACTACGAGGTGGGTTGATCTCAATTCCCACTATGAAGTTGCCAACCAGATGGAGCGCGGTTTTTCTGCTTTGGACAGCTATGCTCTGTTCATGCCAGACGAAAAGACCTGATGATTTGGGGTCAGGCCAAATTTCTGTGTATGGGGAAGTCGACAAACCTTTCACGATTTTCCTTGCGGATAAGATGTCCGTATCCCAAGCCATCGCGAAGGCTGGCCTGATGAAACAAGGTGCCCAGAGCGGAATTGCGGTGATCTCGCGCAAACGCACTCGTAAGGGGTATAAGAGAACTCTCCAGAGTGTGCGCTTTGAAGACAGTTTCGACAAAATGCTGCAGCATGGTGATGTGGTGGTGGTATTGCATCAATTCCCCAATTGGTGACTTTGCTCGAGATCGGCCGTTAAGGGCCTGAAAGCCAGTTTCGTCGAGCAACGTTGACGGCGTGCGGGTTGCTTGTGTATGAAAGTCGCCATGAGCACCATCGCCGTTCTGGGCACCCTCGATAGCAAAGGCCACGAACATGCCTATGTGGCGGAGATTATCCGCCAGCGCGGGCACCAGCCGTTGCTGATTGATGTCGGGTCCCTCGACGCCCCGCAGGTTGCTCCGGACATCTCTCGTGAAGAAGTGGCCGCAGCCGCTGATTTGGATTTGCAGGCTCTGCGTGCCCGCCAGGACCGTGGGGAAAGTGTCACGGCCATGGCGGACGCTGCGGGGAAGTTCATGCTCCAACTCGTGGAGCAGGGGCGTGTTCAGGGCATCATTTCGCTGGGCGGGGGAGGGGGCACAGCCATTGGGTCCGCCGCCATGCGCAGTCTGCCGATTGGCTTCCCCAAGGTCATGGTTAGCACGCTCGCAGCCGGGAACGTCGCGCCGTACGTAGGCACAAAGGATATTGTCATGTTCCCCAGTATTGTGGATGTGTCCGGCCTCAATCGCCTGTCCCGCGTTCTTCTTGCCCGAGCGGCTGGTGCCATCTGCGGCATGGTGGAAGTTGAGTTGCCAGAAATGGAGACGAAGCCGCTCATCGTCGCCTCCATGTTTGGGAACACCACCAAATGTGTTTCTATGGCTAAGGAGATTCTGGAGAAAGAGGGCTACGAAGTGCTCGTCTTCCACAGCACCGGCATGGGTGGACGAATCATGGAATCCCTTATCGAAAGCGGCCTTGTCGCCGGTGTTCTCGACCTGACCACCACGGAATGGGCGGATGAACTGGTGGGCGGCATCCTCGGCGCTGGCCCGCATCGTCTGGAGGCGGCCGGAAAAGCTGGCATTCCTGCCGTCATTGCGCCGGGCTGTCTGGACATGGTGAACTTCGGCGAGCCAGCGACTGTTCCTGAGAAGTTCAGAGGCCGGATTTTCTATCACCACAATCCCCAAGTCACCCTCATGCGGACGACGGTGGAGGAGAATCGCGAACTAGGCAGGATCCTGGCGGAAAAGGTCAATGCCTACACCGCACCTGTCACAGTGCTGCTGCCCCGGAAAGCGGTCAGCATCATCAGCGCTCTAGGCGGGACCTTCTGCGATGCGGCCGCGGATGAAGCTCTTTTCGCTTCCATCAAGGCTCACCTGAATCCGCAGGTCTCCTGCGTGGATGTGGATGCCGAAATCAATGACGAAACCTTCGCAAAAGCAGCAGCGGAGACCCTTTTGGCGCAGATGAATCGCTGATTGCCGCCTGAAGAGCCAATTCCAGCTGAAACCGCTCTTCACATAGCTTTTGACGCCGGGCCAGTTTGTGCCCAAAGTCCCTCCCCCTTTAACCACCTTAAACACACCGATCACCATGGCCGATACCGACGTCAGTAAACTGGAAAAGAAGGAAAAAGAATTCTTCACCGACATCCCTCAAGCCGCTCCTGGCTTCTTCCTGAAGGGATCCCACCAGTACGACTGGGGCCTCAAGAACCGCCTGAGCCGCGTGTTCAATCCCAAAGACGGCCGCACTGTCATGCTGGCGTTCGACCACGGTTATTTCCAAGGCCCAACGACGGGTCTTGAGCGTGTCGACCAGACGATCCTTCCCCTAGAGCCTTACGCAGACTGCCTCATGCTGACCCGCGGTATCCAGCGCAGCGTCATCCCGGCCACCACGCAGAAAGCCATCGCCCTGCGGGCCAGCGGCGGCACCTCCATGGCTCAGCCCGATCTCCTCAGCAATGAGAGCATCGCCTGCTCCATCGAAGAAGCCATCCGCCTGAACGCGAACGTTCTCGCCGTGCAGGTCTTCATCGGCAGCGAACATGAGCGCCAGACCATCAAGAACATGACCGACCTCATCGACGGTGCAAACCGCTATGGTATCGCCGTCATGGGCGTGGTTGCTGTGGGCAAACAGATGGCCCGTACGCCTCAGTATTTCCGTCTCGCCACCCGCATTATGGCGGAACTCGGCTGCCACATGGTGAAGTGCTATTACACGGACACGGAATTCGACACCATCACCAGCTGCTGCCCTGTGCCGATCGTCATCGCTGGTGGCAAGAAGCTCCCAGAGTTGGATGCCCTCAAGATGTGCGCAGGCGCTATCGCAGAAGGCGCCAGTGGCGTGGACATGGGCCGGAATATCTTCCAGTCCGATGCTCCGATCTCGATGATGCAGGCCGTTCGCGCCGTGGTGCATGAAAACCTGTCCGCTGATGACGCTTTCGCGTTCTACAACGAACTCAAAGGCAAAGGCGTGAAGTAAGTGATCGGCTGGAAACGAACCGTTTCCGGCAGCCTCAGGCTCTTAATTCGGCCCGTGACCTGGCGCTTCCTTTGGGAGCCCGCGTCGCGGGCCTTTTATTTGGATTTTGCTCCAATTTAGGGCCGCTTGTTTGGAAGATAGGGCGGTCTGCTTCGTTGCATCGGCTTCTCTTCCCATGATCGCGCGTCTCCTTTCCCTCGTCCTTCCGCTCTTCCTGACTGCCGCTGCTATGGCGGCTGAGAAGAACATTGTCTTCTACATCGCGGATGACATGAGCCCGGAATTGGGCTGCTACGGAAACAAGGTCATAAAGACCCCACACATGGATGCGCTCGCGGCGGACGGTTGCGTTTTCACGAATGCCTATGCCACCACGGCCAGTTGCAGCGCCAGCCGGTCCGTGGTCATGACTGGCCTGCACAATCACGCCAATGGCCAATACGGGCATCAGCATGACACAGGGCACTTCTCCTGCTACCCGAACGTAGTTTCCCTCGCGCTGCCACAGGTCATGAAGGCTGCGGGTTATCGCACCGGCCAGTTCGGGAAGCACCACGTGGCTCCCCTCGATATCTTCCACTACGACGTCATGGTGGCCGAGAAGAGTCGCAACACGGTGGAACTCGTCGAAAACGCCCGTGCGTTTATAACGGAGCAAACAGATAAGCCCTTCATCGCCTACATCGCTACGGCTGACCCGCACCGAGGAGGCAAGGACTTCGATGATGTGCCCGGCAAGCCCAATCCCTTTGGGAACAAGCCGAAGGGTGGCAGCTGGCCCGGCGTTGAGGAGGTTTTCTACGACCCGGCGGAGGTCATCGTCCCTTCGTTTCTGCCAGATACCGTGGAAAGCCGTGCGGAACTGGCCCAGTATTACCAAAGCGTCTCTCGGGTGGACACGGGGCTGGGCCACCTCGTTAAGATGCTGAAAGAGGCTGGTCTCTATGAGAAGACCATGATCATCATCACCAGTGACCACGGCATGGCTTTCCCAGGGGCTAAAACCACCGTTTACGAACCGGGGTTGCGTGTGCCGCTCATCGTGCGCGATCCTTACACAGCCAAGCGAGGGATTCATAATTCAGCGCTCGTCAGCCATGTGGACCTGACCCCGACCATGCTCGATTTTGCCGGTGGCTTGGACAAAGCCAAGAATGCTCCCATTAAGCCTGTGGACGCCGACGCCTTCTGGAAGGAGCATAACTTGGCGGTGGGCGAGAACCGGGGCAAAAAGCACCCGGCGTACCATGGCCGGTCATGGCTCGCAATCCTGGACAAAGACCATGATCCCTCGCGTGATCTTCTGTTCGCCTCCCACACCTTCCACGAGGTGCAAATGTATTATCCGATGCGCGTTATCCGGGACCGATCCTACAAGCTGATCTGGAACATCGCAAACCCCCTGCCTTACCCGTTTGCCTCGGATTTGTGGAGTGCTTCCACCTGGCAGGCTCAGCTCAAGAAGGGGAAGGACGCGCCCTACGGTCTCAGGACCGTGGATCAATACATTCACCGACCCGCTTTCGAACTGTACGACATGAAATACGACCCGGATGAGTCCAAGAACCTGGCTCTCGATCCCGGATTTGCCCAAATTCTCGAGCAATACAAAACCAAGCTCCGTGAATTTCAGAAGCAAAGCGGCGATCCTTGGGAACAAAAATGGGATTACGAGTGATAGATTCGGGGCAAGTCAGCAGGCATCTTCGGTGCCTTCGCGAATGATATCCTCGTCAAGTGGCTCCGTTTGAGTTACTTGCGGTATAATTGCGACGCGCCTGAGCCGCCATCTTCGCGATCACAAGTCGCCAGCAAAGGATGGGCAGGTACTCGGCAATTCAGGTCAAGCGGGGGTCACGCGGCTCTCTCTAATGAGATAGCATCGCAATATCATTACACTGACTCCCAGCTGATCATGAAATTCTCCACGACACTCTTTTCCGTCATCGCGGCGGCGTCCTTCGCAGGATCGGCCCATGCGGCCATTACCATGAACGACTGGAGGACAGAGCTCACGGGAACCACGAGCTACGACAGTTGGGACGATATCAGTCAAACCAACTTCGCCAGTGCGGCTCCTGCGGCAACCGGCGGGTATCCAGGGACAGGCGCCTGGACGGCACCCTTGACTCCTAATGAAGCAAGTGCCGGCGGAGCTGCGCTCAGCAAGGTGACCGGGACGAGCGGCTACATCCCGTCTTCCGGCATGGCAGGTCCTGGCCCGCAGGATTACATCTACACACCTGGCGGCTTCGCTCCTCCCTACAACACGGTTGGTGGGGTGTTCAGCGTATCCGACTCGACGCCAATCACGGATCTTGAAACCGTAATCCTCAATCTGGCGATGAACGGCAGCTTTGCCACGACGGGCTTCACCATGGGAGGCGTCAACAACGGTCAGCTTACGGGTGGCCTTCCAGTTCTCAACTACAACGGCGGCAGCCAAATGCTGGTCTTCGATTTGGATGGATTCAACACCACGACTGTTTCCGGTGGCGTGTCGAACGGTAGCAGCGTGGGATATTACAGCTTCCAGTGGGATCTCAGCAGCATCCTGACTCCGATCACGTCCTTCGAGGTTGTTTGGACCACGACGCAGCACACCGCCATCTATGGTGCTGAATTGATGCAGGGCACAGTCTTCGCTGAGGCCGTGCCTGAGCCTTCCCGCGCCATGCTGGGTTTTGTGGCACTGGGAGCGCTGATGATGCGCCGGTCCCGTCGCAAGATCACGGCATAGTGCAAATTTTTCGCCGCGCCTTCCTCCGACCGCGCGGGTCTGGGTGAGGGCTGCGTGGGCCTTTTGTAGGGGAAGGGGGCGCGGCGGAATGCTTTCCAAAAGACAGGAGTATCAATGAAGAGACTTTCTAGTCATACCATCAAGGGGACTTTCGCCCCGGTCGCTGGCTTTACGCTGATCGAGTTGCTCGTGACCATTTCCATTATCGCGGTGTTGGCGGCCATAGGCTTTGCCAGCACTTCGGCTATCATGAATCAGGCCCGGAAAGCCAAAGAGATTGGAGCGGCCAAGACACTCATCTCCGCATTCCAGGCATATCCCGGCGAGCACGATGGGGAGTACATGCCCGGCCATGACAAGCGGATCAACAGTGTGGAACTGCCGGACGGCAGCACCGTATCCGGACCCACCGCGAATCGCTACCCTTTCAGATTGGCGCAGTACTACGATTACAATTACGACGGCGCCATTCTGGCGAGTAAAAACGTCGCCAAGATCCCTGAAGGCGATACCTACCAGATGAGCCTTTATCCGAGCATGGGTATCAATTATCAATGTATCGGGGGCGATATCTCGTCCGCAGGTGCCCTCACCATGTCGGACACGGTAACGGTTGGCGGTCAGACAACTTCTTCGCCCATCGTTTTTGCCTCAGCATCGAATGGTGCGTCGGGCGATGAGATGGTGGAAGGATATTGTTTTATCACCCCACCGCGCTTTCCAGGGGCCACCTGGAGTTCAGCGGACTGGGAGGAAGGGAAGTCTTCCTCCAAAAGTTACGGCAACGTGGATGGACGGTATGGTGGGAAGGCGGTCTGCGCCTTTCTCGACGGAGCAGTGCGAGTGCTCGGCATGGATGAGCTGCAAGATATGCGGCTCTGGAGTTGCGCGGCGGCTGATCTTGATGACGAAAATTACTCGCCCAAGAGATCGGGCGGATCGGGGAGACGCTAACGGCAATGGTAAACCCTCGTTTCACCTCCAAACTCAGGCCGGTCTTTTCGCCTCTCCTGTGTCTCATTTTTGTGCTCGGGCCAGCGGCTGCCTTGCGTGCTGAGTATCTTTTTCAGAATTATCTCCTCCCGAGTTTTTATGGCAATGCCAACACGGAATTCAGTGAATGGGACGCCTTCACTTCCGCCTACAACGGCCAGAACAAACCTGACATCAACGCGCCCTTTGAACCTGTCGGTCAGCCAGGGCCTTACACGGACGCCCGCAATCCCTATATCATTCAAACGATCGACGGCTCAGCGCTGCTAACTACGGGCACGGCGAATATCTACGGTATCAACGGTCCCATGCAGTTTGTGGTGACCGACAGCACAGTAGACGCAGCTACCGCCTACAACGTGGGGACGGTGGTCTTTCAGTTTCAGTTGGAGGGTCAGGTGGTGGATCTTGCGGATGTGCGGCTGGTTTACAATCAAGGTGGCACTGAGTATTCGGTTTTGGCTTCGGCTTTGAATGGAGTGGAATACATTCGTGAATACCGACCTGGTGGCACACAAGGTGGCTATACGGAGCGTGTCTCGATCCAGTGGGATTTGAGGGGCCTTGGCGCCATCAATTCTTATCAGATTGTCATGGATACGGCTTCGCACGCCAGCTTGCAGGAAGTGCTGCTGGATACGGCCGCCACTTATGCCACGGTGGTGGCTGCCGGCAAAACCTGGACGACGAATGGAGCAAGTTCCTGGGGCACAACCGCCAACTGGCAAGAGGGCGGCGTGCCTGTCACGAACGGAAATGTCAGCTTCGTCAATACGGCGGCGTCGACGGCTACGCTGGACATCAACCGGACGGTTGGCGAAGTTAGATTTGAAGGTGCGAACACCACGATCAATGGCGTCACAGGCTCCACTGCGCTGACCGTAAATACGGGCATAGTGGCAGCCGCCAGCGCCGGCAATGTGCACACCATCAGCAATTCGTATGTGATGGGCGCCTACCAAGTGATGAACATTGGCGCGGGTACGACAACGAAGCTGAACGGCGTGGTCTCCGGGAATTATGGCCTGATCAAAGAGGGCGCCGGAACGCTTGAGCTGAACAACAATAACACGTTTACGGGAACCAACAGTGGTCTCAGGGTCTTTGAAGGCACGGTGCGGATCGCTGGAACCAATACTTACGCGGGCACAACGTCGGTGACGTTTGGAACGCTGATTCTGGCCACGAACGCGACCACTGCCAGCAGAGGGCTGGGGACTGATGCGACCTCGGTTGCCCTGGGGGCAGATGGCACCCAATTCACCGGTTCGGACCCCGCCGCATTCTATGTGGAAGGTGACTACACTATGGCTCGCAACATCGCGCTGAGTACAGGATCTTTTGTGAAGAGAGTTGGAGCGATGAACACGATGACAGGAGCTTTGTACACAGGGGGCATTGCCTTCGGTACTTCTACCAATGTTACTTTGGAAGCGGTCAATGCCACGGATCGAGCCGTATTCAGCGGGCAGTTTGCTTTTTCTGCGGCTGCCAACACTGTCGTGACGATCGGCGGCCAAGGCACGGTGGAATATTCCGGGTCTGCCAAAAATTACAATGGAGATACCAATATCCAAAATGGCGCTACCTTGAAACTGGCGAGCGGCTTCAACTGGGCGGCTCCCAGCAAGGTGACTGTCAATGCCGGTGGAGAAATGAAGGTGAACGGAACGATGGGCGGCACTGGCACTTTGGTGATCACCGGTGGTCTGTTGTCTGGCACGGGAACCGTGTCGCGCGCCGTTACGATTGATGCTGCGGATATTATCGGACCCGGTGATGGTGGTGTGGGTACGCTCGCTCTTTCCAGCGGCGCTGTGCTGGGCGGTGGCGGTATCTACCAGTGGGATCTGACGGACGCGGACTCAACGCCGGGATCAGGCTGGGATCGCATCACCATCACGGGCGCACTTAACATCACGGCCAGCAGTTCCAACCGCTTCATCATCGACGTTAATACCATCACCGCTGGTGGAGCATCCGGATTGGCTAGCGACTTCAATGGTTTGATGGATTACTCCTGGACCATACTGACTGCAGGCAGCATCACCGGCTTTTCTGCCAATGCCTTCAGCGTGGACGCCACCGATTTTATGAATTCTCATCCGAATCAGTTTTCGGTGGTGCTCGGTTCTGGCGGCACCAGCCTAGTGCTGGTCTACGCAGTGCCTGAGCCTTCGCGCGGATTGCTACTTTTTGCGGCCCTGGCTGGACTCACTTTGCGACGCCGACGCCGAGCGGTGGTCTAACACCTATCTCTATTCAATTTAACTCACCCTACTCACTCACCCACTCATGCGCTCCATCCTCACCACTCTTGTAATCGCCGCTCTGCCGGCGGTATCTTTCGCCGTTGAACTGCCGAAATTACCGGAACCTGTCACCAGCTTTGGCGCTGTGATTTCGGGGGGTTCTCTCTACGCTTACGGCGGTCATAAGGCTGGCTCGCACTCCTGGTCATTGCCGACCACGAGCAGCAAGCTTCAGAAGCTGGATCTGGCCAACCCTACCGAATGGGAAGAGCTGAAAGGTGGCCCGGCCGTGCAGAGCCCCGGCATCGCAGCATATGATGGAAAGGTTTATCTTGTAGGCGGGATGCAGCCTCAGAACGACAAAGGCAAACCGCCCGTTCTGAAGTCCCTCGACTACGCTGGTGTTTACGACCCTAAAACCAACACATGGACCGACCTGCCTAAGCTGCCGGAAGCGCGCTCCAGCCATGACATCGCCGTGCTCGATGGCAAGCTGTACGCGGTGGCTGGCTGGCCGCTGGATACGTCCAAAGACACCGGCGCGCCTGATGATCGGCACAAGACGCGTCCTTTCCACAAGTCCACCCTGGTGCTGGATCTGGCGAAGCCTGAGAGTGGCTGGCAGACGGTGCCGCAGAACTTCGAGCGGCGCGCGATCGCGCTGGTGGCTAGCGGGGGCAAACTGTATGCCATCGGTGGCATGACGCCTGACAATGCAGTGAGCTCCCGTGTGGACAGCTTCGATCCTGCGACCAACACGTGGACGCAGATCGCTGATGTGCCGACCGAAGGCCGCACTAAAGGCTTTGCCACGGCAGCCTGCGATCTGAGAAACGAAGTCATCGCCAGCCCGCGCGGCGGCAAGGTCTTCGCCCTCCGCAATGGCGCCTGGAAAGAAGTTGGTAAATTGAAAGAGTCCCGCTTCTTCCACCAGCTCGAAGCCTGGAAGGATCAAACCGTCATCGCCCTTGGCGGCAGCGCCGGTGAAGATCCTCTCGATACGGTTGAAGTGGTGACGCTGGAAGCCCCAGCAGCGGTCAGCTCCAACTAGTGGTTGTCTGCGGTCGTTTGTTTGTCAGCGAATGCCTGGTTAGTTCCTCTTTTTATATTTCTATTATGCTTGCTCGTTTTTCTCTTTCTCTCATCAGCAAAGCCGCTGCCGCTCTGGTGGTGGCATTCAGTCTCAACTCTACAGCTAATGCGCATGAGGTGTGGATTGAGGAGAATAGTGAGGGGCAACTGGTTATCCGGTTTGCCGAGTATGGGGAAGACTATGAAAAGTCTCCGGGCTTCCTGGATTCGCTCTCTCTGCCCGCTGCATGGTCATGGGGTGACAATGGTAAGCCGACGGCCTTTGAAGTGCAGAAGAAAGCGGATCACTTTCTTCTCGTGGGCGCCAAAGCGGACAAGGGCATTCAGGCCGAGACTTCTTTCGCGGTCATGAAGCGCGGTGAGGGTCCGGCTCGCAAGCCTTACTTCTATGCCCGATGGCATCATGCTGCGGCTGGTGAAGCCAAGCCTGCTTTGATCTTTGATATTGTCCCGGGAGCAGTTCCGGGGGCAGTGCAAGTTCTGTTCCGTGGGAAGCCGGTGCCTGAGGCGAAGATCACCGTGGTTGGACCTGACCATAAGGAAGAGGAAATCACGACTGACAAAGAAGGCAAAGCAACTTTCACCCTGGGTAAGCCGGGGAACTATCTCCTTCATTGTGCGCATCAGCGGGAAGAGACAGCAGGGTTCTCCGGTGGGTTGGCGTTTGAGGCGGTGAGCCACAATTGCTCTCTGATTTGGAAGCAACCGTAAGGTTTCGCTGACTTGCTTACTTGTTCGAAGGCGTCTGTGAGGACGCCTTCTTTTTTGCCTGCCAAGTGCGGTGGGTCTGTTGAACCGGGTCAGAAATGCGTGAAGTGGCGATGGGGTGTGTCGCAATCCGCGATATTGCGTACTACCTAGTCAGTGCTGAAAAAGGGATATTGAGTTTCCGCAGGCAGCAGCCGGTTTGGGCAGCAAAGTGATGCTTTGGCAGAGCCGGAGCCAAAAGAGCCAAAAGAGCCAAAAAAGCCTCAGCCACTTGTTGAGGTTCCATGCTACCGCTGCCATCGCCAGGTTGATTTGGTCACCAGCAAAGCCTTTAAGCAGACACCTGCTCATGCGGTAGTCCGCTTTGAGGTGGCTGATCACCGGCTCAATGGCTGCTCTTCTTCTGAAGCATTGTCGTAGCTGCTGAGTTCTCCGTTTGGACTGACCCTTGGCACGAGGTCCTGGGGCCAGCACTTCGGTGTGCCCCACCCACTTCTGACCTCGATATCCCCGGTCCACAATGGCCGCCTCCGGCACTTTCTGCTGAACCAGTTGCGCTTTGGCCAACACTTCAGGCAGGGTATGCCCGTCATACTGATTGGTGGCATGTGCCACCGCTGCCACGATGATCCCGCCCGTCTTGGTCATCGCCAGGGACGCCTTGGTGCCAAACTCATACTTCTTAGTCGTCTTGCCTTTGGCCACACAGTAAACATGCGGTTCATGCAGCGAGTAAATCTTGTCCCCGTCGCTGCGCTTCTGCTGCAGGACTCTCTGGTAAAGGGCAAAACGTGGCTCCAACTCGTGCGCCACCTGTGCAGGCAGCTTGCGGGTCAGTTCCCTCACCAAAGTTCCCGCGATGGTCTGCATGCGTCTGACGCCCTTATCGGCCTTCTGACGCTGCTGCTTGTCTCGGTGGAAGCGTTGCATCCTCACACACTGCTTCAACTCTTTGCCATAGCTTCGTCTTAGCTTGATGCCGTGATCGTCGGCCAGCTTCCAGCAGTGCTGGATGATCTTGCCATACTGCTTGCTGTCCACCGGATGGGTGATGTTCTTCTCCTGCACCGTGCTGTCGATCACCAGTTGGGGTTCCTGGGCGGCTTCGCCATGGAGCTTCGCACTGATGCCTAACAACTGCTCGACACCTTCTGGACCGATACGGTGACGAAAATAAACCAGATCACTGGGATCACAGGGCAGTTCCCACTGAAAGTGCTCCATGCCTGAGAAGTGCTGCCAATAGGGGTTCTCCACCCAGCGCTGCACCACGGCCTGATCACTGAGGTCGTGCATCTGCTTGAGCAACAGCAATGAGATCATCAGCCGGATGGGTTTGGCAGGCCGTCCCGTGTTGCTGTAACGGGACGCAAACATCGCTTCCATCTCCTTCCAGGGCAGCGCTCCTCCCAGCTTGCGCAGCGGATGGCGCGGATCGCACTGCTCCTCCAAGGTTTGCATCAAAAAGCTCTTCTGCTGATCCTGAAGTTGCCGGTGCTTCATGCTAATTGAAATCGACCGGCTTTTGCGCCCAGTCGCGTCCTTTCCGGTCGTTTTTATCGCACACTCATCCTCAGTATTCCAGCTTCCTCCCTAGGAGAAGGTGGGTTTTTCAGGGGCGACTATGTAGTACGTTATGGCGCGGATTTGGAGAATTTGAGGGGCGAGCCATGAGGCCTTCAAAGTGCGGTTGGTGGTTTGTACTGGCGCAAAAAGTACACGTGGTGCCGATGGAGTGTGTCGGAATCCGCGATCTTCCGTACTACATAGTACGGAATGGGGCAAATTTGGGGAATTTGAGTCGTGGGGAGGTCGTTGTTCGAGGGCGTGAGCGTTGGTGCAAATCGGCATAAGGGCAAGGTGACCGAGGGGGTTGTGATTGCAACGGATGGCAGGGGCGGTTGGAGCGAGCCTGATGCCTTTTGGTGTGTTCAGGCGAGGGCGCGAGACTCGTCGCGAATAATTGGTTGGACAATGGTTGCATATGCAACTATATGGAATTGTGACTAAAAACAAGGTAAGCAAACTGGAAGATCATCTCGGCTACTGGCTGCGTTGTGTTTCCAACTTCGTTTCAGACAGTTTTGCTGAGAAGCTGGCTGGGGAGGATGTGTCTGTGGCGCAGTGGGTGGTGCTCCGGACGCTGTATGATTATGAATGCCTCACGCTGAACGAGGCTGCGGATTTGGTGGGGGTGGATAAAAGTTCTCTATCGCGCATGGTGGAGCGTCTTGTCTTACGGCGGCTTGTCAGCCGAACGGAAGGGGAGGATCGCCGATCGGTGCGGTTGGCACTTACGACGGCGACGCGGAAGTTGGTGCCACGGCTTGCGGCCCTGGCTGACGAGAATGATCAGCGTTTTTTTGAGATGCTTTCGGTTCAGGAAAGGAAGGAACTGCTGCGGCTGGTGAGGAAGATCCTGGGCGCGCACGGCTGGGACGGGTTGGGCCGTGGGGGAGATCGGATGAAGTAGTAATTTTACAATGCTAACAAGCTATGGATGCTAAAAAGATAACGGAAGTTGCACGGAGAACCATTGAAGGGACGATTTCATTTCCAGAGGTGGTTGGTCAGTTGATGGCCGAGGGTGTGGAGTATTATCTGGTGGATTATGTCGCTCTTCGGAAGAGCTTTTATGGCGCGGGCGGTGAAGTGGTGACGACAGCCATTCCGTTTGAGGGATTGCCGAAGGTGGCGACTGATTTTTCGGTGGAGGATCTGCGGGAGGATATCCGCGACAGTCAGCAGAAGGGGCAGAGTTATCGCGAGTTTACGAGGAGAGCGATGCAGGCGGGCGTGCAGGGGTATTATGCGTTTTTGCGGGGGAGGCGGGTGACGTATTTAGGACGGCAGGGGGACCAGCATGTGGAGTTGTTTCCGATTTGAGGGGGGTGTGAAAAGAGATGTTCCGAGCGAGGCGAACGCTTTCGGAACGACAGGTGCCCCACAGAGGCAACTTGGCTTTCGGTGAAGTGGTAGGATGGGATTTGCACTTGCGCGGTTACAAAGCGGCGTCGCGCTTCGGTTGCCGGTCTGTGACCGCCCTGCGGGCAACCTTCGGCTGGCTGTCTCCGCTTCGCTACGGCTGCCGCGCGCACTCCAAAAACTTTCGCATCGCCATCCTGGAAGTGAAGACCTGCCGAATAATGAAATTTGAACCCGTCAACAAACAAAGAAGCGGCGTCAGTTGCCTGACGCCGCCTTGCAGTTGATCCGATTAAGGGGAAAGAAAAGTTTCTGAGAACTATTTCACTTCTTCGATGGCCTTGAGGACGTCTTCGGCTTGTTTTTCGGTACTGGCTTTGGGGTCGTGCCAGACGACTTTGCCTTTCTTGATGAGAAAGCACTGGCGGCTGGCCATGCCGTTGGGCATTTTGTTGACCTTGAAGGCGTCGATCACTTTGCCTTCCTTGTCGGCGAGGAGGGTGAAGGGGAAGGTATATTTGTCATGGAACGCCTTTTGAGCTTCCACGGAGTCGGCGCTGACGCCGATGACTTTGACGCCGGCCTTGGTGAGATCCGCATTGGAATCGCGCAGGGAACAACCTTGCTTGGTGCAGCCGGGGGTGTCTGCCTTGGGGTAGAAGTAAACTACGACGTAGGGGCTGGCGGCGTAGACTTCGGAGAGTTTGACGGTCTTGCCATCCTGGTCGGTGGCTTCCACGTCAGGAGCGGCGTAAGGGGGATCGACTTTGGCGCCTTGGCCAGCGTGGAGAGAGGCTGTCGCAAGGGCCAGCAGGGAAAAAATAGTGCGGAAGAGTTTCATAGTTTGGGTAGAGGGAGCAAAACGGTTCTGTGGGCCGGTGTCTAGCGGAGAAAAGTGATTCCTGAGGATGGAGCGGAGAGCGGCATTTGCGCTAGAGTGGGAAGGATGTATGCATTCTGGTGCCCTCTCTTCTCGAAACCCTTCGTGATGCCAAAGCTGCCGGCAGGAAACTGGCGGTGCTGACCGCGTATGACTACCCGACTGCGCGTCTGCTGGATGAGGCCGGAGTGGATCTGATCCTGGTGGGCGATTCTCTGGGGATGGTGGTGCTGGGGCTGCCGGATACGACGGGCGTCACGATGAATATGATGCTGCACCACGCGGCAGCCGTGCGCCGGGGTGTGCGCCGGGCTCCTGTGATCGTGGATCTGCCTGCTTTCAGCTACGGGATGGCCGATCAGGCTTTGCACAATGCCCGCCGTCTTATTGCGGCCGGGGCGGATGCGGTGAAGCTGGAAGGCGGGTTGAATGTGGTCAACCAAGTGCGGGCCATCACTGAAGAGGGCATCGCGTTCGTCGGGCACATTGGCATGTTACCGCAGAATGTCCGGCACGAGGGCGGGTACAAGAAGAAGGGGAAGAGTGAGGAAGAAGCGGAAAGATTAATCGAGGATGCGATCGCTCTCGAATCCGCTGGAGCAGCCGCGATCGTGGTGGAAAGCACGGTGGCGGAAGTGGCGGCGCGCATCACGGCTGCCGTGAAGATCCCAACGATTGGCATCGGTGCAGGGAGCAATTGCGACGGGCAAGTGCTTGTGACCCCTGATCTGGTGGGCGGCTACCCCTGGTTCAAGCCGTCCTTCGCGAAGAGTCATGCCAACATCGCCATGGAGATCACCAAGGCAGTGCGGCGCTTTGTCGAAGAAGTTAACCCGCCTACTGCGTAACGGAAGAAGCCTTCGAGCCGATGCCCCACCATGCCATGGCGCGGAGCTGGCGCACTGCCGCCTCCGTGTTGTAAACCAGTAGCAGCACCGCCGCAGCGATCTGGTCTGCGATGGCTGAATTGCGGAAGAATACTGCGGTGGGCGGCCAAGGGCCGGGAACACCCACGGTCAACGCCTGAAACCAGCCGCTGAAGGACTTTGCGTAATAGGGCTCAACCCACCAGGAAAGGCTGTTCGTAAGGAGGAAAAAGCCAATGCTGCAAGCCAACGTTCCCAACATCGTATCCAAAACACCCGCGCGACCGCGCAACTGAGCTCCGAACCAAGCGACGGCACCGTAGCAGGCGTATGTAAGGAAGACTTCGAGACGGTGATCGGCCTGCGCCCAGAGGGCAGAGCCATTGGTGAGCATATCCACCGCCATGATGAGCAGGGGCCAAGTCCACCATGCCAGGCGGCGCGGGAAAACGATGGCGCCTACAAATGCGAAGGCGACGAGAGGCGAGAGATTGTTGGTCTGAGACGGAAGAATATCACGCTGGCTGAGCACTCGAACGACCAGTGCTACGAGCATCAGGATCATGGGCAGCCAGATGGAGCGGAAGGGGCGGGAAGAAGCGTCGTTTTCCAACATAACGGTAGGAGATATGAAACGTCACAAGTGGGAATAAGACAAGGCGATATTTGTCTAACAAATCTATAGACAGTGGCGGCGCTCTGTTTTAGAAACTGTCCAGCATCCACCTAGACAATATCTCTCATGAAAGCCTTTCGACTCTCATTCCGCGTTTTTGCCGCTTCCGCCGCGCTATTGGTGATGTCCGCAATGGCGCCGCTACAGGCAGCGATTGTCACTTACACTTCCTACCTGGCCATTGAGGGCAACTTCACCAGCACTCTGCCAGGGCTTGAGACGTATCGATGGAAGGTCGAGTACCAGCATGATACGACGTCAAACACCTCTGCTTTGGTAACGGGGAACGATCTGCTCACGGCGATCTTCGGCCCTTTCGTTTTCAGCGGTTCTGTTACGGATCCCTACGGTGGCTCGGCGCAACGTCCGACGTTTGACGCCACTTCCTCCCTAGGCGGTGTCACCGTATGGGACGCGAGTGCCACCTATACGACGGGCACTCCTGCCTATAATGGCAGCGGTTTTAATGGCCTGTATTCGTTTACTCTGGGTGGAACTGAGATCAGCCTGGCCGGCGCGAATTCCTGGAGCTACTGGGCGGCGGGTGGCGACTACGATGACGAATACAGTTTCGTCACCTCCCCCAACGGCTGGAATGGATCGGGGACTGGCTACACTGCTCGTCTGCTGGGGAACGGCAGTTTTGACGGTTGGGGATATGGTGGATTTGATTTGGATTACAATCCAGTGGCGTATCCTACCGGGGTAGGCACCACCGCGGGCGGGTTTGCTGATCTGACCACCATCGTCGCTAGTGGGACTGGGTTGAATGGGCTGACCTACAATGTTTTCGCCGTGGCCGTGCCGGAACCCAGCCGAGCGATTTTGCTGCTTTTGGGCGGAATGGCACTTGTGATGCGACGTCGTCGGACTTGCTGAGACTCGAGACCGGTTTTATTGATGACTCCGATCATGCAGCGCTCGGACCAGAGCCAAAGAGCCGGGGATGCTTACGGGAGGCCCCAAGGGGGCTTTACGTTGCTGGAGCTGCTGGTTTCCATCAGCATCATCGTCATCCTGGCGGCGCTGGGAGTTGGGGGCTTTAAAGCGTATCGAGGTGTCGCCACTGGAGCCCAGTGTTCGTCCAATCTCCGGCAACTCAGCGCTGCGATGTCGCTCTACCAA
Organism: Phragmitibacter sp.; assembly: GCA_965284365.1. Classification (GTDB taxonomy): domain Bacteria; phylum Verrucomicrobiota; class Verrucomicrobiia; order Verrucomicrobiales; family Verrucomicrobiaceae; genus Phragmitibacter. The sequence continues at coordinate 1,087,467 of OZ260079.1, read as the reverse complement.
GGCGATCATATGGGCGATTTTGTGCCTTACGTGCAGAACACGCCCGAAGGCCGGATGTGGTACTTTGGCCTGGAGACTGGTGGGGGTTCAGAGGGGGATCGAGATCTCGATCAAAATGCGGGGCCGCTCTATCCCTATATTCTATCCGTGGGCAGTGTTGAGGTATGCCAGGGATTCAATTACGGCAGTGCCTTGTGGAAGGCCAAGTTCAAAGGCGCCAGTTATGGGTATGGCTACAACTGGTGGCTGGGGGGCCGCTCCGGCGGGAGCCCCATGAACATCACGCAAATGGGAAAGAGTGCGAACATCATCCTCTTTGGAGACTGCGGTCAGGTGAATACGTTTCAGGCGCCGGCCAGCAAGGCCAACCCAATGATCGAGGAGTTCTACATCATCAACGAGAGCTACTCGACGGTGCATTTTCGCCATGGCGGCCGGGCAAACATCCTTTTTGTGGACGGTCATGTGGAGTCCTTCAGACCGTATCCAGGGACGGAAGACACTCGCGTGGAGGGTGAACTCCTGGGGCGGATCACAAAGAAAGGCAGCTACGAATACATCAAGTAGCGGTCGCCCACCGGATACCAAGTCCGGCAATTCATTGCAAAATCCCCCACACCGGGCAAGTTCCGTCTCCCATGCCGGAACAAGCCAACCTGCACCTTTACGACACGCTGACACGGACGACACAGCCCGTGCAGCCGTCTGATACGAAGACCCTGCGCTTCTATTGCTGCGGCCCGACGGTGTATGGTCCCGCGCATATCGGGAACTTCCGCACCTTCATCGTGCAGGATGTTTTTCGCCGGGTGGTCGAACTAAGCGGGACGCCGACGCTCCATGTGCGGAACATCACGGATGTGGATGACAAGACCATCCGGGATTCCCAAAAGGCAGGCCAAAGTCTGACTGATTTCACGGAACTGTGGACCAAGAAGTTTCATCAGGATTGCCGGGCGCTGGCGCTGTTGGCACCGCAAGTGGAGCCGCGTGCGACCGAGCATATACCTCATCAGATCCGCATGATCGAGGCGCTGATCGCCTCTGACCACGCGTATGCGAGCCCGGATGGATCGGTCTATTTTCGAGTCGGGTCCTACCAGGAGTATGGACGGCTCTCGCGTCTGGATGAACGCGAATTGCGTCTCGGTTCCGCGCAAACGGCGACGGACAGTGATGAATACAGCAAAGACTCACTGGCCGACTTTGCTCTGTGGAAAGGTTACAAGGCGGAAGATGGCGACAACGCCTGGGACAGTCCCTGGGGACGGGGACGCCCCGGCTGGCATCTCGAGTGCAGCGCCATGGCGCTGGAATATCTCGGTGAAGACTTTGATCTCCATGGCGGCGGGATTGATCTAATTTTCCCTCATCACGAGAACGAGATCGCCCAGAGCTGCTGCTCTACAAAGGGGCACTTCGCGCGGCTCTGGATGCACGCGGCCCACCTGATGGTGGACGGAGGCAAGATGAGCAAAAGCCTCGGCAATTTGTACACGTTGGGGGATTTGCAGCATCGCGGTTTTACGCCTGCGGAAGTTCGTCACACGCTGCTGAATGGGCATTACCGCCAGCCGTTGAACTTCACGCTGGGCTCGCTCGATGCGGCTCGCGAGACGCTGCAAAAGCTGGCGAAGTTTGAGAAAGGTCTGCGTGAAGCAGCGGGAGGCACCGCGGCTCCATCGCATGATTCCCTTGTGAAGGCGGGAGCGCCGGGGCCTTTTGAAGCGGCCTGGAAGTGCCTGCTGGATGACCTGAACGTAACCGGCAGTCTGGGCCAAGTGTTTGGGGTTTTAAAGAAAGCAAAGCCTGCCACTCTCACCGCCGATGAAGCCAAGGCGACGTGGACTGGCTTGCACTTCATTCTGGATGCGCTGGGTCTGGAACTTCCGCCGGTGCGGGAGGATGAGGCGGGCGATGTGCCGGAAGAAATTCGTGCGATGGCTGAGCAACGCTGGAATGCCAAACAAGCCAAGGACTGGTCCACGGCCGATGAGATGCGCAAAGCCATCGAACTGGAAGGTTGGGTCGTCAAGGATCGTAAGGACGGCTGGGACCTGGTGCGTCAGGCCTAAATGACCATTCTATTTTAACTGCCATGAATTTGCCGATTCGCCCAAGACGAAACCGGAAAACACCCACCGTGCGTGGGTTAGTCCGGGAGACGGATCTGACGGCAGCGCATTTGGTGCTGCCGGTATTTTTCCATGTGGGTGAAGACGATCAGCCGATCGCTTCCATGCCAGGGTGCACGCGGTGGAGCCTGCCGGGATTGGTGAAGGAAGCAGGAGAGGCGCATGCGCTCGGTGTGCCAGCCGTGGTGCTTTTTCCCGCGGTAGCGGACGCGCTTAAAACGAAAGACTGCAAGGAAGCGTGGAATGCGGAAGGGCTGGTGCCGACAGCGATTAGGGCTCTGAAAAAAGCGCATCCGACGCTGACGGTCATCACGGATATTGCGCTCGATCCGTACAATGAAGATGGGCATGATGGACTGGTCTCAGAGGCTGGAGAAGTCTTGAATGACGCGACAGTGGCGGCGCTGATCAAACAGGCGCTCTGTCATGCGGAAGCCGGCGCCGATATCATATCCCCGAGTGATATGATGGACGGCCGGGTAGCGGCGCTGCGGGGAGCCTTGGATGCGGAAGGTTATTCGCAGGTTTCCATCCTTTCTTATACCGCGAAGTATGCCAGCGCTTGTTATGGGCCGTTCCGTGGTGCGCTGGATTCGGCGCCGCGTTTTGGGGATAAGAAGACGTATCAAATGGATCCGGCAAATGCGCGGGAAGCGGAACGCGAAGCGGCGTTGGATGAAGCTGAGGGCGCGGATATGCTGATGGTGAAGCCGGCCACGTTTTATTTAGATATCTTGCAGCGTCTAAGGCAACGGACGTCGCTGCCGTTGGCTGCGTATCATGTCAGTGGCGAATATCTTATGATCAAGGCGGCTGCTGCGAGTGGTTGGGTTGATGAGAAGAAGCTGGCGCTGGAGGCGCTGACGAGTATCCGCCGGGCAGGGGCGGATATCATTTTGACGTATTTCGCGAAGGATGCGGCGCGGTGGTTGAGTGAGGGAGTGAGGGAGTGAAACGTGGGAGAGGACGGCGTTTTGGATTTACCGCGAAGGCGCGAAGGTTTCGAGGATGGGAGTATTGGCGGTAATTCGAGGTCCTTGGCTTACCACGAAGACGCGAAGGCACGAAGGCACGAAGGCACGAAGGTTTGAATGGGATGGAGTGATGTATAGCCGCAAAAAAAAGCTCCGCTGACCGGATGGCCTGCGGAGCTTTGGTTGATTCGAGATATGGGATAGGCTCTAGAACTGTTTCAACACAAGCTCTCGAAGCCGGTGAACAAAGTTACTTCAGCTTGATGGAGACTTTTTCTTTGTCCTCGAACTTCACGCCATCGACGCCTTTGAAGGTTTCGGCGAGTTTCTTGGGGTCGAAGTCGTTGCCGCCTTCTTCCATGGCCACGGCAAACTTCTTCAAGCCGTCCGGATTTTCCATGAGCTTGTCGATGTTCATGTCGATAAGCGTGACGGCGTCACCGTTTTGATGGGCGGCGTCCGTGCTGGCGATGCCGCTGGCGGATTTCACGGCGAAGGACATGCGCATGCCGGCGAACATGGGCTTCATCATGGCCAACTGAGCAGGGTCCATCTCAGTGAGCTGCTTCATCTTGGCGGTGTCTTCGGCCGAAGGTTTTTTGGCTGAGTTCGGGTCGGGCTTTGGCAGATTCACGGCAAGATCGCTGCCCTTCAGACTGAAGGTGATCGCTTTTCCGCCTGCCTCTGCGGTCGCCTTGGCGTCACCGGGTTGGTACTTCACTTTGTTCACGTCGGTGAACGCATAAGTCACTTTCGAGCCGCTGCGGCCATCGGGCATGCTGACTTCTTCGATGCCTTTCACGGTAACACCTTCACCATAGGCTTTGGCGTTCTTTTCCGCTTTCTCCTTGTCGGGCAGGAGGCCTTTCAGCTGAGCGGCTGGATCGTTGGGACCGCCAGCGGGTGCGCCTGCTCCGGGTTGGGAGAGGCTGCCCATCATGGCTTTGAGTTGAGCGCCCATGAGGACGGTTTCTTCAATGGTGCCGGAACCGTCTTTGTTCACGGTCACGAGCGAGTTCATTTCAATGCAACTCGACAGCGTCAGAGCGGCAAACAGGGTTAAGAGCAAGGAGGCACGTTTCATGGTTTGGAGGATATCTTGTTGTCGGTCCGCAGCACAAGAGGGCATACGGAAATTTTTTGTCATGGAAGTTGGGTCTGCAGCCAGGAAATCGCGGCGTCGCGACTGGTGAGACTTCCTTCCAATTGTTGTGTTTGCACGGCGGTGAGCAACTCACGAAAGCGCGGTCCGGGTGTGAGGCCAAGTCCGATGAGGTCACGGCCGGTCACGAGGGGAGCGGGGATGAGGGGCTCTTCCTGCAGGGCAAACTCAGCAGCTTTCGTCTGCACAAATTCATAGTTGTCCAGCAGGCCGTTGCTGCTGCTGCAGTCGACGCGATGCAATTCCATTTCATCATCGAAATGGGGCCGAGCCATGAAGCGCTTCAAGGTGGAAGCGCGCATCTGCTGGACGTCCTTGAATGCCATGTGGTTGGCCACGGCTTCCACGGTCTGGTCGATGACGGTGTTGGGGAATTTCAAACGGCGCATGATATCGCCACTCATGTCGGCGCCGAGCTTGTCGTGGCCATTGAAGCGGATACGTCCCGTTTCATCGCGAGTGAAGGTGGCGGGTTTGGCGATGTCGTGGAGCAGCACGGAGAGTATCAGAGGGAGACTGGCGTCAGGGGCCAGAAGGCCGAGCATGATGCGGGTGTGGGTAAAGACATCTCCTTCCGGATGAAATTGAGGGGGTTGCTCGCAGCCCATGAGATTCAGGATCTCCGGCAAAACGTGTGTCATGAGACCGCTCTCGACGAGGAGGTCAAAGCCGCGCACACGGTTTGGGCTCATCATGGTGCGCACGAATTCATCGCGGACACGCTCCACGCTGACATGCGAAATGAGATGCGATAGTTCACACACCGCCTGCCAGGTGCGTTCTTCGATTTGAAAGTCCAAAACCGTGGCAAATCGCACGGCCCTCATGAGCCGGAGGTGGTCTTCCTGAAATCGCTCCTGGGGAGTGCCGATGGCTTTGAGAAGCTGGCGCTGGAGATCTTCCTGGCCGCCGACGTAGTCCAGGATCTTCGTTGCTACGGGATCATAGAAAAGCCCGTTTACCGTGAAGTCACGGCGCTTCGCGTCCTCCTCGGCATTGGTAAAGGTCACGGACTCCGGACGCCGTCCATCATGATAAGTTCCGTCTTGTCGAAAAGTCGCCACTTCGAAGGCGTTGCCGTTTTTGCGTACAATAATAACTCCGAAATGGGCTCCGACGTCCTGGGAACCGGGAAAGAGGCGTTGGATATCCTCGGGACGGGCGCTGGTGGCGATGTCATAGTCCTTCGGCTCTTTGCCCAGGAGCATGTCCCGGACGCAGCCACCCGCAAACACAGCCTCATGACCGGCATGGCGCAGGGTCTGAATGATGGCAGTGGCGGAATTCAGCATGTTTTCCTGTATGTAGCATCAGGACATTCAGTGACAGAAAATTTCACCGAGTGCTCACTGGCGCGTCCACGGGAGGGGACAGAGGACCAATAGGAATCTTGTCGCCGAGAAATTTTGGCTGGGTGTCAAAAAGAAAAAGATCGGCGAGTGCGCGAATCCGGGCGCCTACTTCCCGCGCATAGATTTTGAGCATTTTTTCTTCTGAAGCGTCTTTTGCGTTGTAGCCAATAGAACCGCCCAAGTCGTTTTTGAGGGCGAAATAGAGAGCCCGTTCATTGTGGAATTTTTGAGAGATAATGGTCACTTCGCGTTGGCCAAAGACTTTTCTGGCTCTGATCACGCTATCGAGGGTGCGGAAGCCTGCGTAGTCGCAGTAGATGCGTGCAGCAGGCACTCCTTTAGCGATGAGGGCGACCTTGAGATCGGCCGGCTCGTTGTAGCCATGATTGGAGTTGTCTCCGCTGACAATGAGGTATTGCACCTTGTCTGCATGGAACAATTCCGCGGCGGCGTTGACGCGCTCGTTGAAAAAAATGTTTTGGTAGCCGTTGACCTCTTTCACGCAGCCGAGCACGAGGCCACAAGTGCGTGCGGGGACATCTTTGACGCTGCTATAACACAGTTTCCGGGTTTTAAACCAGATCAGGAAGTAGCATCCAGCCGAAATAACAAGGAGATGCAGAGCCAAGATCACCAGCCGCAGGGTCCAGCGCTTCAGGAAGCGCATCAGCCAGGCGAATTCATCACAAATGCGCTGCCACGTCCGCTGCCACCAGGTGGGTTCAGGCGGATCCTCATCGAGGAAGTCCTCTTCCTCCGGCGGGTATTCTTGACACATGGGCTACCATCCTGCCTTCATGCGGGCGCTCATTCAAAGGGTTTCGGAAGCCAGTGTCACGATCGCTGGGGAAGTGAAGGGCAGTGTGGGCCCGGGATTTCTGATTTTGCTAGGGATCGAGGAATGCGACAGCGCCGAAGACGTCGAGTGGCTCACGGTGAAAATCTCCAGGCTGCGTATCTTTGGAGACGCCGAAGGGAAAATGAATGCCAGTATCGCCGACGTGGGCGGGCGAGCGCTGGTCATCAGCCAATTCACGCTGCATGCGAGCACGAAGAAGGGCAACCGTCCCTCCTTCATCCGGGCAGCGCGTCCGGAAACCGCCATTCCTCTTTACGAAGCGTTTTTGGTCTCGCTCGAAAAAGAGCTTGGTCATGGGGTGGAGCGCGGTATTTTTGGCGCGGACATGCAGGTGGCGCTGGTGAACGATGGGCCAGTGACTATCTGGATGGACAGCAAAGCCCGGGAGTAGCCGTCACATCGGCGGTGGCGTTGCAAAGAAGATATAACCGTGTAGACTGACCAGCCCGTGGATAAGCCGTCCAAACGTCCCATTCGAACTCTCGCTGCTGCTGGCGCCGCCGTACTCCTTGTTGGTGCCTTTGTATGGATAAAAAACCGGGGAGATGACGCGCCGGAACCGACGAAAAAAGCACCCATCGTTTCGCAAACACCCGCCCCGGAGGAAGCCAAGGCACCTGTTCCCGCGGCGGTGACTCCTTCTGCCGATGCTGCGGCAGCTCCGGTGGCTCCGGTTCCTGTGCCACCTGCTCCTGTAGCGGCAACACCTGTACCAGCGCCGACGCCGCCCGCACCGCCTGTGCCAGTTGTTGTCCCGGCCCCGCCCGCTCCTGGAGCCATGGCCGAGGGAGGAACAGTGGCGCCAGCTACCGCAGTGATGTCTGAAGGAACGATCACATCCATTCCCGGTATTCCGGCGGTGCCGCAGACGGGGGATGTGCCGACGGTGCCCATGGGCCAAAGTCAGGAATCGCCTGGGGTCAAGACCATGGCTGAAACGCCAGCGCTTTCGGATTTGCCGCCCGGACCTCCGCCGGTAATGCTACCTGGGTCCGCAGTAACGAAGAGCACTGGTGAAGAGATACCGAGGATGATCACTCCAACGGAGAGTTCAGTTACGGCTACGCCGCCGCCTGCGTCGACCGATCCTAAAGTGGCAATGGCCAAGACGGATCCCTCGAAAGTCGGTCCTGATAATGCGACCGCTGCCAAGAAGCCTCCTGTGGATGTGACAGGTGCTCCAGCCTCTACGCGTGACATGGAGGGCAAAGAGTCCGAAGAGTTTCCGGGTGATCTGCCGAAATCAAAAGACAAAGAGACGGAAAAGCCCAAGGAGTCGGTGAAGTCTACCGCGAAGCGATCCACCAACACCGATATGGCGGGCTGGGAACTGCTTCAGTATCAGGGTGCGGACTATGTGACGGCACCCAGCATCAATCGTTTCTATGGCTTCGAGAAGCTCAGCATTGATGGCAAGAACATCGTTTTCCGCTCCAAGGTTCTCATGATCCGCGCGGCTTTGGGCAGTCAGGAGATCCTGATCAATAATATCAAGTTCATGCTGAGTGACCCGGTGGTGGAACTCAATGGCAAGCCCTGTTTCTCGCGATTGGATTTGTGCAAACTTATCGATCCGATCCTGCGACCGGCCTTTATCAGCACCGCAGGGAATTTTGATACGGTAATTCTTGATCCAGGTCATGGCGGTCATGACTCCGGAGCAAAGGGAGTGTACGGCTACGAGAAAGACTTCGCGCTGAAGCTTGCCTTCAAGGTGCGGGACGCGCTGAAGAAGCAGGGTTTCAAGGTCATCATGACGCGAGAGACCGACATATTCCTTTCATTGGGGGCACGGGTAGCCGTCGCCAACAAAATCCCGAACAGCATTTACATCAGTCTGCACTTTAACTCCGGTGGGCCCAGTGCTTCGGGAATCGAGACCTTCGCGCTTTCGCCGCAAGGCAGTGCATCAGTCTATGGGCCGCGTGATACGGACTATGTGGCATTCCAAGGCAACCAGCGGGATTCTGAAAATATTGCGTTGGCCACAGCGGTGCATGCCAGTGTGATTCATCAATTCAGACTCGTGGATCGCGGGGTGAAGCGGGCCCGATGGCATGTGCTGAAAGGCTTACAACGTCCGGGTATTCTCTTTGAAGGCGGGTTTGTTACGAACAGCGGCGACGGCGTACTGATCGCGGCTGACAACTTCCGCACGAAGTTGGCAGATGTGATTACGCAGGCCGTGTTGAACTACCGCCGTGCGGTGCAGCCTAAGCGGCCTACGCGTTAAGTCGTCATTCCTTCACTATGAAGCCACGTGTGCTGTGTCTGCTCATTGATGGTTTCGAAGAGATTGAAACCATCACGCCTGTGGATGTGCTGCGCCGTGCGGGAGCGGAGGTGATTCTGGCTTCGCTGGGAGAAAGCACCATGGTGACGGGGCGTTGCGGGGTGAAAGTCCAGGCGGATACGCTACTGAATGATGTGTCTGACGAGCCGTTCGATGGATTGTTGATTCCGGGCGGCCCGGGGGTGGCGGCTTTGCGGAAAGACGGGCGTGCCGCCAAACTTGCCAAACACTTCGCGTCTGAAGGGAAACTGGTGGCGGCGATTTGTGCGGCACCCACGGTGCTGAATGATGCGGGCCTGCTCAACGGCCGTCCTTTCACGGCGCATTTCTCAGTCCAGTCCGAACTGCCTGCCGCCTTGCTGGAAAATCGCGTCGTTGAGGACGAGGAACTGATCACTTCCCGAGGGGCGGGCACTGCGCTGGACTTCGGTTTGGCTCTTGTACGCAAGCTGTTCGGGGAAGAAAAGGAATTGGAGATCGCCGATTCCATCATGGCGTAGCGAATTGCCGATTCTCGTTGCAGGAAGAGAGGCATCACACGAGCGTACCGATAAGTATGCGCTCCTCTTTCCTTATTGCCGCACTTTTGTTTGCCGGCGGAACTGTTCTGGCTGATCCCATCGCGCCAGTGGCTGGCGATACCAAGAAGCCTGAAGGCGCTGATGCGAAAGCCGCGGCTGGTCCTGCCTCTTCGCCTTCAAAGGCAGAACCACCGAAGGACAAGCCCAAGGAAAGTGTTACCCAACATTCTGTAACGATTAACGGGGCAAAGGTGGATTACACCGTCAAAGCCGGTCTCATTCCGCTCAAGGACCCTGAGGGCAAACCAACCGCTGAAATTTTTTATGTGGCGTACACCAAAGATGGCGCGGGTGATCTGACCAAACGTCCGCTCACTTTTTCCTTCAACGGAGGACCGGGTTCTTCCTCAGTCTGGATGCACATGGGCCTGCTAGGACCACGCCGCGTGAAACTGAAAGACGATGGAGGGGCGCTGCCTCCGCCCTACGCCCTGGTGGATAATGAATACTCGCTGCTCGATGAGACAGATCTCGTCTTCATTGATCCGGTGGGAACGGGTTATAGCCGCGCCTCAAAGCCGGACGAGGCTAAGAAGTTCTTCGGGGTCAAAGAAGACGCGCAAAGTGTTGCGGAATTCATTCGGTTGTATGTGACGAAGAACACCCGCTGGTCTTCACCAAAATTTCTTATTGGTGAAAGCTATGGCACGACGCGAGCTGCCTATCTCAGCGGCCTGCTAGCGAACAAACATCGCATGAATTTGAATGGGATCATGCTTGTCAGCACCGTGCTGAACTTCCAGACCATCTGGGGTGGGGAAGGCAATGATCTGCCACATGCGTTGTATCTTCCCAGCTACACCGCAACGGCCTGGCACCATCGCAAACTGCCTCAGGATTTGCAGTCGAAGCCTTTGCCTGAAGTGTTGAAAGAAGCGGAGGCCTTTGCCGCGGGGCCTTACAGTCATGCGTTGTTCATGGGGACAGGGCTTGCTGGAGATGAGCGCAAGAATGTCCTCACTCAGTTGGCCCGCTTCACCGGGCTTACCCCGGACTATCTGGATCGTGCGGATTTGCGTCCAGGTTTGCATCGGTTCAATGTGGAACTCCTGCGCGATCAGAATCTCGAACTCGGACGATTCGACAGCCGCTACACGGGGCCGGTGCGCAACCGCCTGAGCGAACACACCGAGAATGATCCCAGTGGTGATGCCATCTTCGGTGCCTTCGCATCCACCTTGAACGACTACCTGCGCCGTGACCTGAAGTTCGAGGAAGATAAACCCTATGAGATCCTCACGTCGCTCGGTGCGTGGAACTGGGATTCGGACAATGATTTTCTCAATGTGGCCGAGGCCCTGGCGGAGGCGATGACGCAGAACCCCTTTTTGAAGGTGCATGTCTCGTCAGGTTACACCGATATGGCCACGCCCTATTTCGCGACGAAGTACACGTTCAATCACCTGAATATCGCTCCGTCGTTGCGTGGCAATCTAGTGTTGGATGAGTACAGTTCGGGCCACATGATGTATTTGAATTTGGCGGATCTGAAGAAACAGAAGGCTGATCTCGCCAAGTTTGTGCGGATGGCGAGTGGGCAGTGATGTGGGCGATCAAGGGTCGCCGGGTAAAGCGTAGTGTTGCATTGCCGCTCCAGTAGGCATCTTGGGCTTTCGATGGAATGGTAAGGTGGCAGTTCGTCGTAGGCGGTCACAAAGCGGTGTGGCGCCTTCGGCTTCCCACCGCAGTTGTATGTTCTGAGCAGCTGACTCTTTGTTCCGCTGTGAAGCGCATTTAAAGGGTTGGCACCGAGGATGAGGTGGCCGCCTCATCCTCGGTGGCGTCAGTGAGAACCAACCGCAGTTGAACCGTCTGTTTATACAGCCGTGTTTGTTTTGGAGCCTGTTCCCTCACGCCTGTCACTGAACTCGAACCGTTGATTGAGCGTTCCCTTGCCAGGAACAGCTCGCATTTGCAAGTATGAGACCCAATGACTCTCCCCAGATTATCCACCTAGGCATCGATGTTGCCAAGGACTCTCTGCAAGTGGATAACACCGTGCTGCCAGCCCTGCCTATGGTGCCCAATACCAAGGCCGGTCACCAGCGCCTCATCAAGGCCATCCTCAAACTCAAAACTAAAGCTAAGGCCCTCTCCCAGGTCCACGTCGTCCTGGAAGCCACCGGTGGTTACGAGCGTCCCCTCATGGATGCTCTGCATCAAGCTGCCATCCCAGTCAGCCGTATGAACGCGGCACGGGTGCGCGCCTTTGCCACTGCTACAGGCACTCTGGCCAAAACCGATCCCATTGATGCCAGGATGTTAACCCTCTTTGGCCAAAAGATGGCACCGGCTCCTACGGTGCAGCTTACCGACACCCAGCGTGAGCTGGCGGAGATTACCCAGCGCAGGACCCAACTCATCAAGCTGCTGGTCATGGAGAAGAACCGTCTGCCAACCCACAGCCACCCCATTTTGATTAAGCAGGCTCAAAAAGGTCTGCAGGCTCTTCAAAAACAGATCGATCAACTCGATGCGCTGGTCACAAAGCTCAGCCAACAAAACCCTGATCTGCAGCAAAAAATCCAGCGCCTGTGTCAGCTTAAGGGTGTCTCCACTGTAACGGCTCAAGGCGTCCTGGCGGCCATGCCCGAACTGGGCACTCTCAACCGCAGGCAGGCCGCCTCCCTGGCAGGCCTGGCCCCTCGCAATCGTGACAGTGGCAGCAAAGAGGGCCGCCGTTATATCAGCGGAGGCCGCACCGAAGTGCGCCGCGCTCTCTACATGGCTGCACTCACCGCCAGCCATCACAACCCCATCCTTAAAACTTTTTATCAGCACCTCATCAACGAGGGTAAAGCCCCAAAACTCGCCATCACAGCCGTCATGCGCAAGCTCCTTTCAGTCATGAACCAACTCATCAAAAATCCTGACTTTACTCTTGCATGAAACACCGTTGCTCCAAAGACTGTCGCGTGGCTAACACGAGGAGGAGGTTCTGCCGGTTAGCCCTACAGCAGGACTGTCTTCAGCTGCGCCCAGAGCTCTTGCTGTGATCCATCCGCCAGCCGAAGCTTTTAATGGAGTTGATTTCCACCCAACGGGAATTGTTACTGGATCGCCAAATCAGCTCCACGATGATGGGCAGCTCTGAACCCCAAGGCAGTTTCTGTTCGATATCACGTGCGATGGCCGTGCCTTTGGGGACGAAGACATGTCCTTCGAAGGAGGCGCCGGGCTGTGTGAGAGAAAAGCCTTCCTTGCTGGAGATGTCAGCTACATCTTTGTCGAAGTAGTGTTTCCTTCGCATCATCACGCGGAAGGTTTGTGGCGCAGCACCATTGTTCTCCAGAAACTTCAGCAGGAGGTCTTCTTTGAATTCGGCGAAGAGTTCCCAATCCACGGTAGGGGGACCCTTTGAGGGCTGCTCCACGAGAACGAGGATGGGGTGACGCAGAGTTCCGCCTTCCAATTCGAACATGTTGTAGGGGGCTGCATCCGACTTGTTGCTGCGGCGATCCACGAAGGTGATATTCGCGGGATAAACGGGGCCGTCGCCATACTTGGCCGCGTGCGTCTGCATGGCCTCTTTGAGACGGTCTCCCTGGCGGGAATATGCAACGCGTTCGGTCCAGTTGGCGGCCTTGAGAAACTTCTGGAGAACCTCCAAGGCCGGCTTGGCTTCGCTGGTGATCCGACTGAGTTTGGGGGGCGCAGCAGGTGCTGGCAATGGATCGGCCGGAGGCGGCTCAAGAGGGCCATTGGGCAGAGCCATGTCCGGCGGCGGGGGCGGCACGCCCGCGATCATGCCGTCGACTGGGTTTGGAGTGTGGGCGGCCTGAGGGGCGGGTTCCGAGACTGGTGGCGGCGGCACTGGAGGATCCGTCATGGAGGGCAGCGTCAATTGAATGGGCGATCCAACTTCCGGAGGAGTGCCAGCCGTGGATCCCGGCAACATCGGGCTGAAAGGCACGAGCGGCAAAGGTACCGATGAAGGATTGACGGCCGGTGTCGACGGCATCTGGCTCGGAGCCTGAGCTGCGGGATGGTCAGCCGTGACAGGGACGGCAGCAGGCACCTTGTCCTCCGGCATCGCAGCAGGAGATGCAGATTGTGGGGGCGCTGGCGTCGGGGTTTGGGAATCCGAGGAAGAGGTGAAGTCCGTGGGCGCTGAGATCGTGGGCGCGGTTGGCGCATCGATCTGAATTTCTCCTGAAGCGATTCGTTGGTCTGGGGTAGCCGCCGCTCCGGGCGTAGCAGCTTTCGGGTCTAAGGATTGAGCCGCTGGGTGATCCGCAGCTGATGCTGCGGGTTGTTCGGCGTTAGGCGTGTTCCACTGGTACCATAGGGCCACCAGTTCCTTGCGGAAAACGACCACTGCCGCATCCAGAACGAGGAATGCGATGATACCGATGGTCCATTTCCGAATCTTCCGCTGCCGCTTCTCCTTGGCAGGCCCATCCGACACCTGAACGAGAGGCACCGAAAATCTGGGACGCTCCTCATTGGTATAAGTGGAGGCTGCAAGAACCTCACCCATGCCGGGAGTCTGGGCTTCTTCGTGCAGGATGTTGTGGTCCGCCGAATGCCGCGAAGGCAGCAGTGCGTTGGGGTTGGGCGCCTGACGCTCGCGGAGAAGGGCGGTGAGGAGTCTGTCCGAGTGAGGCGACGGTTCTTCTTCCTCCTCCTCATCATCCGCCTGTCCTAGAGCAGTGGATGAAGTGCTATCATTAACCTGAGTCGACTCTTCGAGATGGTGCTCCGGTGCTGGAGCTTCTTCTTCAGCCGGGGCGGTTTCAGCTGCCGGTTCGTAATGCTCGGCGGGGATGTCAGCTTGCAGTTCCGGTTCGGGCCTTGATTCCGGGTCGAGTTCTGGATCGAGATCGGGTTCAGGTTCCTGCACCTGTTCGGCCCCGGATTCAGATTCGGTAACAGCTTGCGGTTCTAGAGTTGGCTCGAAAACCTCTGGAGCCGTCTCCTCTTCGTGCAGATTGTTCGCAGGTGTGTCCGCATCCTCAATTGTTCGTACGGAGGTTTCCTGTGGCTCGACGGGCTCCTCTTCTCCCTCGTTTTCGGGTAATTCGTCCTGGAATTCGTGATTCGGCTGATAGCTCGCCAAGGTAGTCCCAGAAGCAGGTGCGGGCGGAAAAATAGATGCCCCTGGTCTGGCTTGCGGGGCCGCTGGGACTTCGGTTTGATTTCTGGGGGCTGGCCGCAAGGCATCCGCCAACTCCTGCGACGTCCACTTTTCTTGAGAGGGTGCGGCGAGAATCGGGGCCAAGGACGAGTGACCGAGATCGAGAGGAAGCTCGGGCTCTGGTGGCCGCTTGGGCCGAGGTGGAGGGGGCAGGTCCGGCGAGGTCACGACCGCCCCACACTTTGGGCAGTGGTCCGATTGCCCGGCCATGCTCAAAGGAACGGCCAGCTTGGTGCCGCAGTTTTGGCAGGAGAACTTCAGTAGTTTGGGCATCCGGCTTTTCGGGCAATCCTAAACTGTTGAAATATCAAAAAATCCTAGAGAAGCAAGCAAAGCATGGCCCTGCCTTGCTGGTAAGGAGGAAAAGAATATTTGAGACAGAACCTAACAAGCCTCAGTTTCCAGCCGTGGTCAAGACGCGTCGGCGTTCCGGCACGGGTGAAGGAATGATCCCCATCTCGGTTTCCTGCTTGAGCCGAAGCTGGCCACAAGCCGCGGCGATGTCGTGCCCCTTTTCGCGCCGCAAGGTCACCACGACGTTCTGCCGGGATAGGGCGTCGCGGAAAGCCACCTGTCGGTTTTCGCTGGGGCGAACCCACGGCAAACCTTCCACGGTGTTGTAGGGGATGAGATTCACTTTTGCCTCCAAGGGCGCGGCGATTCTGGCAAGGCGCTGGGCTTCCTCAAGAGAGTCGTTCACATCGGATATCAGAATGTATTCCAACGTGATTTTCTGTTTCTTGAGCGAGCGCCAATAGCGCAAAGCATCCAGCAATTCGTTTAGCGGATACTTCTCGTTCACCGGCATGATTCTGCTGCGCACCGCGTCGCTGGCGCCATGCAGGGAAATTGCCAGTCGCACCTGCAATGGCATCTCGGCCAGTTTGCGGATCTGCGGGGCAAGCCCACTGGTGCTAATCGTGATGTGCCGGGCTCCGATATTGCCACCCCAAGTGGCGTTGAGAATTTCAACGGCCTTGGAAACCTGTGCGAAGTTCGCCAAAGGCTCTCCCATGCCCATGAACACGAGGTTATCCACTCGTTCACCGGAGTGCTTTTCCACCTGGACGATCTGCTCCACGATCTCGCCCGCAGTCAGGTTTCTGGTGAAGCCAGCCAGCCCGCTTGCACAGAATTTGCAGTCGTAAGCGCAACCCACCTGGGAGGAGACGCAGAGCGTGCGACGATCGGATCGCTCACCCGCAAAGGAGACAGAGGCAGGAATTAACACGGTCTCCACAAAGCGGCCATCATGCAGCCGCAGAAGGTATTTGCGGGTCGTGTCCTTGCTGCCCTCCACGCGGGCTACCTCCATGCTGCGCAGGAAGAAGCGGCTTTCCAAAGCCTGCTGGAGGGGCTTAGAGAGATTGGACATTTCGCCAATGCTCTCCACCCGCTTGCGAAAGACCCATTCGATGATTTGCTTGGCGCGATAGGTTTTTTCGCCCAGTTCTGTCAGCACGCCCGTTATATCCTCAAGCGAATAGCCGAGAAGAGAGTCCATATTGACGGGAGGGGTCACGCGGCATCATAACCCGGCTTTGCCGATTGGCAAAGACTAGAGCTAACCTGAGAGGGGCGCCTTACTTCGCGCGCTTCTTTTCAAAGGCGGCCAGCTTCTCTTTGAACTTGGCCATCTTGGGTTTGACGATGGCGCAGACGTAACCCTGATCCGGGTTCTCGTTCGCGAAATTTTGGTGATAATCTTCGGCCGGATAAAACTTTGTGAGGGGGGAGATCTCCGTCACGATGTTGTTGTTGAAGTGGGCATTGTGCTCGGCTTTCGACTTCTCGGCGTCGGCTTTTTGTCCATCACTGGTGTAGAAAATCACAGAGCGGTACTGCGTGCCGTGGTCATTGCCCTGGTAGTTCAGCGTCGTGGGGTCGTGTGCATACCAGAAGAGGTCGATCAGCTCCTTGAAGCTGATTTTGGCAGGATCGTAGTCAACCTTGACCACTTCGGCGTGTCCTGTCGTGCCGGTGCAGATTTGCTTGTAGGTCGGGTTCTCGTTCTTCCCGCCGGAATAACCGCTGGTGACGTGAACCACTCCTGGGATCATTTGATAGACACCTTCGGTGCACCAGAAGCAACCTCCTCCGATGATGGCGGATTCAGTCTTGGGGGTTTCGGCAGCGGACAAAGTGGAGGACATGAGCAGAGCAAACAGCAGCAAATATTTCATAAGCGTGGGCGCACCCTTCGGATGCATGAAAGTGAGACAATGAAGCAAACCGGATGTTCGCAAGCATGCGTGTTCCGGTTGCACTGAGATACGTCTCAAAAGCCGCATTTAATCCATCTGAATTGAATCGTTTTGCTGATTGAGATTTTCCCGAGGGGGACTAGGCTCCGCCTCTTATGGCAAAACAGGCACTAGGCAAAGGGCTGAGCGCTCTCATCAGCAAACAGACGCCCTCTACGGACGGTTCCGCACCGTCCGCCATGCCTCTTGCCGCCCCCGTGCCGGTGTCTGGCGAAGTGGTGCGCAAGGTGTCTCTGAACGAGGTGGTGGCGAGTCCTTTCCAGCCGCGTAAGGAGTTCCAGCCGGAGCAATTGACCGAGCTGATGGAATCCATTCGTGAGCACGGGATCATTCAGCCGCTGATCGTCCGTCTGGTGAATAACCGCTACGAACTCATCGCGGGTGAGCGCCGTTGGCGCGCCAGCCGTGAACTGGGACTGAATGAGGTGCCGGTCATTGTCCGGGAGGCCAGTGACAAAGACGTGCTGGAACTCGCGCTGATCGAGAATCTTCAGCGTGAAAATCTCAATCCCATTGAAGAAGCGCAGGCTTACGAGCGGCTCGCCCGGGAGTTTAGCCTGCGGCAGGAAGACATTGCCCAACGGGTGGGTAAGAACCGCGCGACGGTGGCGAATGCCATGCGGCTGCTGGATCTGCCTAGTCCGGTGCAGAAGCTTCTGCGGGATGGCGCGTTGAGCACTGGGCACGCGAAAGTGCTGCTCGGCCTGAAAAATTCCGACGAGATGGAAGCCGCCGCGGCGCAGGTCGTGAGCAAGGCTCTGACGGTGCGTGCTACGGAGAAACTGGTAAGCAGCATCCTGAATCCGCCTGCGAAGCCAGCAGCTCCCCAGACCGATGAGGATGTGCGGCAGGCGCTACACGCGGTAGAGCAACGCCTCACCCGGCATTTTGCGACGGGGATTTCCGTCCATCACTCTGAGAAGAAGGGCCGCCTGGAGATTGATTATTACGGCGTGGATGACCTGAATCGTCTTCTCAGTCTCATGAATGTGGGCGAAGAAGATTTCGGTGAGTAGCGATAGGACGTTAGCTTCTTCTGCCATGACTTTGGCTCTTCGCTGCCTGGCTCTTTGCCTTTTGCTTGCCGGGGTCTCTTGTTCTCCGAAGGGAACTGCCCCTCATGCTGATGAGTCAACTGTGCGGGCTTTTCTTAATCGATATTTCGATACCTGGTCGCGTCAGGACATGACGGGCTATGAGGCATGCTTTGACAGTCAGGCGCGGGTGTATCTTCTGGATGCTTCAAACCGAGTGGTCATGACACAGGGGCTGACGGATTTTCTGCATGGGCAGCGGATGGCGCACCAGCAGACCACGGTCCCCATGACCGAGTCTCCGCTCGAGATGCGGATTCAAATGGATAGGCGAGCGGCCCAAGCCCAAGTGACGTGGGTGCTGAAGAAAGGTCAGAATGAAGAGCGTGGCACGGATATGTTCACGCTGCGGCGAGAAGGAAATGACTGGAAGATTGTGAGCCTGATGTTTTATGGAGAGAAGTGATTTGCCGCGGCGTGCTTGCGTCCGGTGGATCCGCTAACCGCCATGGCTCAAAATCCTACCCCCTCGACCTCCACGCCAGCAACGGCATTGGCACCGGCGCCTCAGCCGCTCAATCGGCTTATTCTAGGAGCTATCTGCTTCATGGCGGGGGCTTCGCTCATGATCATCGAGATCAGTGCGATCCGGCTGCTGGCGCCCTTCTTTGGAAATAGCCTGCATACCTGGACGGCGCTGATTGGGGTTATTCTGATTTGCTTCAGCCTGGGTGGTTACCTCGGCGGCATCTGGGCTGATAAGTCGAAGAATCCGGGCCTGCTGGCATGGCTGCTGGGTGGTGCGGCGGTGCTGACCATGCTGATACCGTCGATTGGGTGGGCCTTGGGGCCGGGGATGATCCGGGCGGGATTGATTGCGGGGCCGGTGCTGATCTCCATCGTGCTGTTTGCCATACCTGGAATTCTGCTGGGCGCGGTCTCGCCTGCCAGCGTGCGTTTTTATGCGCAAAGCATGGGCGCAGGTCATGTGGGCGCCGCGGCTGGTGTGATCAGCATGCTGGGCTCCCTGGGCAGCTTTGCAGGCACCTTTCTCTCGGGATTTGTGCTGCTGGCGGCGTTCGGCGTGAAGGCCATTTTTCTCGGCACGGGTACAGTCTTGCTGCTCCTGGCTTTGCTAGCTTACTGGATGAGTAAGAAGAACTGGTCAAAGCTCACAGTGCCCGCCGTGGTGGTGGTTCTTGCGGCTTTACTGGGGGCAACGGCAAGCGAAGCAAAAGAAGCGGGGGTCATTCATGAGCAGAGCAGTTTTTATCACCGCATCCGCGTAAAGGAAGAGGACTATGGGGGTCGTCCGGTTCGCAGTCTTTATCTGGATAACACGCTGGAAGGTGGCGTCTACCTGCAGGGTCCGGATCTGCCGCTGAGTTATCAAAACTACTGGCAGGTCATTCGATTGAATGAAGCCTTTGTGCCGCGCCGGGCGCTATTCATCGGGGCGGGAGCGTTCGGTATGCCGGAGCTTGTGTCTGTTCATGGCCAAGGGATGGATGTGGATGTGGCGGAGATCGATCCCGCGGTCATCAACGTGGGTCAGGAATATTTCCGGCTGAAAGAATATCCCCGAGTCACAGCGCATGCCAAAGACGGCCGTCTGTTTGTGCGCGATGCGACCGGGAAGTATGACCTGATCTTTGGCGATGCCTACAATGGCATCCGCCACATTCCGGCGCACTTGGTGACGCGTGAGTTTTTCCAGGAAGTGAAAAATAAACTGACTCCTGAGGGTGTGTTCCTCATGAACATCATCAGTTCCGTGAGAGGAGATGGAGCTGAACTGTTGCGGCATATCCATGCAACCGTGGCCAGTGTCTTTCCTCATGTGGAGGTCTTCGCGGTGAACCGCTCCCTTGATCAAACTCAGAACCTGATTTTGCTCGGCTCGGAAACGAATTGGAGGCCGATGTTTGAGGATAAGTATTTTGTGCCGGGAAGCCCGCAGGCAACGATTGCCGCCAGTCTGGTAAAAAAGACAGATATGCCTCCGGCCGGTGATGTGCTGACCGATGACTGGAATCCCATTGATGCGATCGTTGCGCATCAACTTGGCAAATAGTTTACAATCTTCGCAGAGCCATCCCGCCAGAGTGGGGCGATTCTTTCAACAACTTCGCGCCTTGATGGCACGAACACCGCTTGAATCTGCTCATGAGCTTCCCCCTGCGAACCCTCGCCGTGCTCTTTACATTGATCCTCGGGCACGCTTTTGCGGCGGAAACGGAAGGAAGAGGTCACACGGAACCCGCTCTTGCGACAGAAGACGCCACGCAGCAGTTTCGTTTACAGAAACTCTATGCGAAGCAGAAGTTTGATTGCCCTGTGGCGCTAGCGGTGGTGCCCGGTGATGTGCCACGGCTCGCTCTGCTGCTACAGCGAGGTGAGGTGTGGCTGCTGCCAGAGGATGAGGTATTGGGTCGGGCGGAGTTGTTCCTGGATTTCCGGGAAGCCATGAAAAAGGTGATCCTCCTTGAAGAGGGTTGTCATGGTCTCGCGTTTCATCCGGAGTTTGCTTCAAACGGGAAGTTTTATGTTTCCTACTCGTCAGTAGAGCCGAGAAGAAATGTGCTCAGCGAGATGCAGGTGGAGCTTGGCAATCATGCCAAAGCTGATGCTTCATCGGAACGCGTGTTGTTGGAGTTGCCGCATATCATGGCGAATCACTTCGCGGGTGGCATTGCTTTTGGGCCAGATAAGAAACTGTATATGACGATCGGCGACGGGGGATTGCGCGATGATCCGTACCGCCTGGCGCAGAACCCCTGGTCGTTGAATGGCAAGATGTTGCGGTTGGATGTGGATACACGATCAGGCAATCTTGCTTATGGCATCCCGGCAGATAATCCCTTTGCGGATAAGCA
Source organism: Phragmitibacter sp. (assembly GCA_965284365.1). Lineage (GTDB taxonomy): Bacteria > Verrucomicrobiota > Verrucomicrobiia > Verrucomicrobiales > Verrucomicrobiaceae > Phragmitibacter. The sequence continues at coordinate 1,066,800 of OZ260079.1, read as the reverse complement.
GGAATATCGCCCTGAGATCTGGGCGCTCGGCTTGCGCAATCCTTGGGGCTTTGCTTTCGACAAAGAGACGGGTGATCTCTGGCTGGCAGATGTCGGTCAGGACATCTGGGAGGAAGTGAACATCGTGCGGAAAGGCTTGAACTATGGGTGGAGTGATCGCGATGGTCCGAGGACGAGCACGTTCCAAACGAGTCCCTTTCTACCGGATCGCACGTATGAAGATCCTGTCTTTGCTTATACTCATGCGGAAGGGATCAGCATCACGGGTGGCTTTGTGTACCGGGGTGAACGACTGCCGCAGTTGAAGGGATGTTTTATCTATGCGGACTGGGGTTATGGAACGGTGTATGCGTTGCGTTATGAGCCGGATTCCAAGACGATACAGGAGCGAATCCTTTTGTTTCGCCGGAGCGAGGAAGGCGCCAAGGATAAGCCTTTCAATCCCACGGTGATTGCCGCTGATCTCAATGGCGAGATCTTGATCTTTTCTCAAGAGGGCGCCGGCTACACCATAGTGCAGGCGGACTAAATCAGTTGCAGTTCACTCCGATTTTTCGGAAGGCTGCATGCTTTTAAAAAGCCCGCGTGCGGTAAAGGCGCCGAGGATGGTGATCTTGCGCAAACGGCTAAGGCCAATGCGCTTGTCGAAGACACGGAAGTGCCGGTGGCGGATCTTCTCCAGAATCTCGCTGTACACCTGAGCCATCATCTCGGCCGCGAGCATGTGTGAGCGGTCTTCCACGGGTAGCAGCGTGGCAGACTTCAAATAGAAGTGACGCGCGCGTGAGTACTGCAACTCCATTAGTTTCTCAAAGGCCTCAGTTGGCTTGCCATCGAGAATCTCTGCCTCGGTCACGCCAAAGCGGCGCAGGTCTTCCTGAGGAAGGTAAATGCGTTGCATGCGCGCATCTTCACCCACATCACGGATGATGTTGGTCAGTTGCAACGCGAAGCCAAGATTGATGGCGTAGTCGCGACAGATGGAGTTCTTGTAACCGAAGATCTCCACGCTCACCAAACCGACGACGCTGGCCACTTTGTAACAGTAGGAGAGCAGTTCCTGATACGTTGCATAGCGCGTCTGAGTGAGGTCTTCCGCCACGCCGTCAATGATCTCGGCCAGGTGCTCCGGCTTGATCGGATAGCGTTTGCAAAGATCCATGAGTTCCTGCTGCAATTCGTCAGGCTCCGCGAAGCCGTGCAGCACGCCCTGTTTCCAAATGTTGAGACTCGCGCGCTTCGAGTGTTCTGAATCGTCTGTCTCATCGGCGATGTCATCGATGACGCGACAGAAGGCGTAGAAGGTCAGCATGTCCCGTTTCTGCTCTTTGGAAAGCGATGACAAGGCCAACGCGAGGTTGGACTTGCTGCGATTGGCAATCTGTCGGGATACGGGAACAGTTTTGGTCATGAAAGATCGCCGTCGGGAATCATGTCATCATAGCCACCCTTGATGAGAAGCAAGGCCGCGCTCACGAAAAGCCAAGATCGTACGCCGGCGAGGAGGAGGTCCTGGAAGAGGATACGTATGGCGGTGTCCACCTGAGGCAAGACATCCCAGATCACCGCAAACCATAGCCGCAGCAGGGTCAGCATCACGATGCCAGTCACCGCGAGGAAAAGGAATGAGAGTCCGGCATTCATCCAACTGCGCAGAGTGAAAACGCCGGATGGCCCCCAGTCGCCGGAAGTGGCAGCGATGGCGAGAGGAAGTGGAGCCATGAAGATCAGAGCTTCGGGCAGCCAGGCATTCACCCAAGTCCATTCCGTGGCTGCCGTCTTATCCATAAGCCAGCGGCAGGGAGCGTAATACAAGGCGAGCACCAGGATGCTGCGCCAGCGATCCAGCGTTTGCCTCCAGGACATGCCGACTTCCTGAAAAAGGCCGGAGGTATCAAGCAGATAACAGCCGAGCCACACCTGACCGAATGCGCAGAGAAGCGCCTGCCAGATAGCATCGGCCCAAGAAATGCCAATGAGAGCAGGCAGTACGACGGGTTCGTGAAAGAGGAGCGCGAACTGACGAAGGCCGAAGAGTGCGCTGTCGAGCCAGAGACCTGCCCAGTCATAAGCAATCGTATGATCGGAAGGAAGTTCCGGTTCAGGAGTTGCCAGGAAGTGAACGACGACCAACCCCAGGGTTAAAAGCAGCCAGGGTATGGGATGGCGAATCACCCATCGCAGAGCGGTCCGCATTCTGGGCAATTGCGGATGGAAAGCTAGATGCAGAGCTACGGCCAATGCGATGCCAGCAGACCAAAGGTATGATTCCAGTTCGGGATCAGGCATGTCGGAGTGGGCAGGAAAGCGAAGGCGGGACGGGGGATTATCATACCTCCCTCCCGTGCACGGATGCAAGCGAAGCCCTGCAAAGACAAAGGCCGGGAATCATGAGAGATCCCGGCCTTTGAAGGAGACAGCGGCGCGCGATTAAGCTTCCGTGGACTGCGGCTGCCCTGATGGCAGACCAACTTCTGCTTCCCGGCGGGCGGCGGTGCGGGCGCTCTGCCATTTCACCCAGAGCCAAGCGCCGCCTACGTAGGCCAGTCCAAGAGGCGGAATGAGCAAGCCTTCCCATGAGGGATAAATCCCCAACCAAGTGCCCATCCAAGACGGGATGGAAAGTCCATGGATCGGATGGATTGGCATCCAGCCGACTGTTTGGAAGAGACGTACGGTAGAGCCGATGAAAGTGACAAGCACCGTGATGACGAGCACACCCGTGATAACCAGCAGACGGCGGTAGGGCATTTTCGCGCCAAGGTAGAATACGATCAAGCCCATGGCTGAGACCAAGCTGAGGCCAATTAGAAGGCCGATCAGCACCGGTCGCAGGCCAGCTTCGAGAAGAAGTGATTGCAGGAAGAGCACGGTCTCGAAACCTTCGCGATAGATGGTCAGGAAGCCCACGCCAATCATGGCCATATTCGCTTTCGCGGTCTCGCTTTCAGAGTTCACGGCTCGCGTGAGACTGCGAAGCTTCGCGTTCCACTCCACCCAATACATCTTGTGAAAAACCCAGTTGGTAACGATCAACAACACGATCACGGCCAGCACGGAAACGACTGCTTCAAGCGTCTCGCCATATCGGCTCAAGGACGTGATGATCATCCGGGAGATCACGAACGTGGCCACGGAAGCGATCAGCGCGGCGCCAACACCGATGCCGATATTGCGGCGGATGCGCTGATTTTGACCACCACGCAGGCCTGCCAGCAAGGCCGCCAGAATCACCACTGCCTCAAGGCCTTCACGTGTTACCACGGAGATGGTCGTGTAAATTGCCGTGAGCGGCGAGATGGCCATCTGCAACAGCGCGGCACATTCATTCATCCCTTTCAGCGCTGCTTCATAGGCACCGGCCAGCACAGGACCCGTTTTGCGGGCATCGAGTACCGCCTTGATACCGGGCTGCTCATCTGTGCCGTCCAGAAAGAGTTTCTCGGTGCGCAAAGCAAGATCCGGATCGCGCGGCATGGTGCGGGCCTCAATCTCGAGGTCGAAAGTGGTGTAGGCTTCCAGGCGAAGCGACTCAGCATCTTGCCAATTCCCGGCCTGCGCCGCCTTCATCGACTCGGTCAATAATGTGCGGACGTCGAGCAGCGTTTCTGCGATAACGTCCGAAGCTTTGCCCTGCCGCTTTAGATTGATGCCGAATTTGTCCGCGAGGATGTCCACCCCTTCGCCCGCGAGATCTTCCACCTTGTCTGCATCACCTTTGCTTTGGATGACTGACTCAAGCTCTTCCAAGGTCGAGGCCAGCACAGGATAGTGCTGCGTGAACACATCACCCCGAGAACGCTCCCATGGAGCGCTCAGCTCATCGAGGATTTGACGGCTTTGAATCGTGAACGTCTGCGCTTCACGGTATTCGATAGGGATCACGATCTCGCCGTCACGGACACCGGCCGCGTATTCGATCGGAACGAGCTTCAGGAGCTTGATGAGGAGACGTTCGCGACGGGTAACATCCTCTTCAGACAGCAGATTGGGCAGCGTTTTGCGCACCTGACCTGCCCAGTCGTCAAACGCCTTCAATTGTTGGTCGGCAGCGGTGATGGCCAGCTTCGCCTGCGCTTGTTGGGCGGGAGCGGGCGCATCCGGAACCGCCATTTTCAGCAGGGAAGGTGGAAAGTCGGCCAGGGTGCCGATCTCGCTGCTGCGTGTTGCCAGCAGTTCTGGTGTGCTGCGTCCTTGTTGAATGAGACGATGCATCGCGTCCGCTTTTTCACGCACAAGGGTTGTCTGCCAAACAAGATATTCACGAGCGAGCAATTGAGCGGCCGCACCACGTTGCGAGCCCTTGCCATGTTGGAGAGCCAGCACACCTTGGACGGCATCAGCGTATTTAGGGATTTGAATCAGCGCCCGCCATTCGCGCGCTCCCTCCAGATTCTCCTTGGCCTGATGGTGAAGCATTTCCAAGGCGTAGACGTGCTGGAGCACGCCTTGACGGAGACCTAAGGCTTTGCCGGCTTCCTCAGCGCCCGGCACTTGAACTGGCCAAACTTGTTCCCACAGTTTTTTGGCAGCGTCGCTTTGCAGATGAGAGGCGAAGACCTTCGCTTTCGCGTCCACCGCCTGCCAAGTCTCCGGCGTCACCGCGCCGCCATACAGTTCGACAATCGCCGCTTCCGTCTGCCGTTGCACCGCTGCTGCGTCGTCCAGCACGTCGGCACGTGCCGAAAATGTCGTTAGCAAGGCCGCCGCTGTGAAGAGGATTTTTTTCATCAGTGAAGGAGAAGGGAGGGGGTTGGAATGCGCGGGGATTAACTATTTGTCTGGACGCCAACCAAGGCCGCAGCCTGTTTGATTTGAGGGACCAATTTATCTGTTTTGGCTTTGGCTTGCGCCGCCAGTTCGTCGATCTGCGCCACTTTGAAGGCAGCACTCTTTGCCTCAGCCCGTTCGATTTCGGTCAGGAAGAGGAAGATGTCATTGAAGCCCGAATCAATTGCCTTATGCAGTGCTTTGTCTTTAGCCTTCACCGCAGGACCAACGGCGGCATACATGACGGCGCAGCTTTTCATAATGCCCGTCATATCCGAAAGACGGCTCACGGCGAAGAAGCGGCCGGACGCCTGCTCGTTGTAGCGGGACTCTTTCCAGTCTTCGAAGTAGTCGGAAAGCGTTGGGGTCATGGCCACCATTGCGTCATAACAGTCCGTTTCCGTAGGGGCCCAAGCTTCGGCTTCCGCCAATAGTTCGCCGACTTTCTTGTCCGTGTCCGCCGCCACGGCAGTCAGAACCTCGGGACGTGGCAGCGATTCACGGGCCGCGATTTGGCCGTCGCCGTTCAGATCCAAAGACAAGACCCAGCGTTTGTCGCCACCCCATAAGGCTGGCTCGATGATGTAGGTGAAGCCAGCGCCTTCCTGATCGACCACATCCCCAGTGCTGAGGGTGAGCTTGAGGGGAGAAACTTCTTCCGGGGCTCCTTCGGACTTGGGCAGACCAGCATCCAGGTAGACATCGTAATGGGCAAATTTTTCAACACCGGCAACAATGCCTTCCACCGTCTCATAGCCAAAGCTGTCCATGCCCTTGTAGTTTTCCTGCATGGCTTTCACCAAGGCTTCGACCTTGCCTTTATCAGCTGTCCAAGCTTTCTCGGGACCGCCGGCGTCTGTGGAAAGCTTGGCATACTCGGTGGTATTCTTCACGAAGTCCGCCGATTGCGCCTTCACCTTCTTGAGTGTGTCCACCAAGTAGGTTTTTACCTCGCGCACGTCCGTCTCGGCGTGAACGGAATGGTTGAGAAAACTAAGGCTTGTAAGTGCGAGCGCGGGAAGAAAGAAGCGGTACGTCATGCTTAACATTTTTTGTTATTGAGAATGAGTTGCAATACTGATAGCAAGGTAAGACTATTTCGCAAGCGCCAAACTGGTTAATAGCTGGTCAGTTATTGCTCTTGAATCTCTCAGGGATTCGCTGATCCGCCCAGAAAGGCCGCGATGGGACTAGTGGCGGCGGCGATCCCGAGTTCATCCGAGATGCCGATTTCATAAGCGGCGCGGCCTGCTTCGGTCGCTTGCTTGAAGGCGAGAGCCATGCGGGCGGGATCGGCGGCGATCGCAATGGCGGTGTTCACCAAGACCGCATCGGCACCCATTTCCATGGCTTCCGCAGCATGGCTCGGTGCGCCAATGCCGGCATCCACCACGACGGGGACTGTGGCTTGTTCGATGATGATTTCGATCTGCTTGCGCGTGGTGATGCCCTGATGGGATCCAATGGGTGATCCCAAGGGCATGACCGTAGCGGTGCCGACATCCTGCAGGCGTTTTGCCAGCACCGGATCTGCGTTGATATAGGGAAGCACGACGAAGCCTTCCTTCACCAAGATTTCCGCAGCCTTGAGGGTCTCGATCGGGTCAGGGAGGAGGTAGCGTGGATCCGGGTGGATTTCCAGTTTCACCCAAGCTGGCAAGCCTGCAGCGACCGCGAGCCGGGCGAGGCGCACCGCTTCCTCGGCATTCATCGCGCCGCTGGTGTTGGGCAGGAGTAAAAACTTCTCCTTCGGGATGAAATCGAGGATGTTGGCGAATGGATCGCTCTGCGAGGTGAGATTCGCGCGCCGGAGCGCCACTGTTACGATTTCGCAACCGCTCGCATCCAGCGCGGCGCGCATGGATTCACCGGACGGGAACTTTCCCGTCCCAAGGAACAGGCGCGACTTAAACGTGCGGCCTGCGATGACGAGGGGCTCGTGGTCCATGAGAGAAATTGGCCGTTCGGATCTTCGTTAGAGTTGCACACGGCTAAGGAGGTCCCCGAGGGGCATCTGCAGGCCGATGTAGAAGTCGCCGAACTCGGCAAAGCGAGCACTCACCTCATCAAAGCGCATCTGGTAAACAATGCCTTTTACGTGGTACACGTCGTGTGCCAGCAGGGTCACGCCCCACTCCATGACATCCAGCCCCGTGGAGCCGGTGATCAATTGACGAATTTTTCCATGCCACTGGCGGCCGATCCGGGCGTGGCCTTGCATGAGTTCCTTCCGCTCTTCGTGATTCAGGGAGTACCAGTTATCCTCGCCGGTCCGGCGTTTGCTCATGGGATAAAAACACAGCACCGGCCAGTCAGCCATATTGGGATAGAGGCGGTCTTCGTTATACTTCTTCATCCGCGCCCGCCATTCGAACAGCCGGCCTTCCACCTGATCGTCATCGTCGATGTCATTGGGGTTCAACACGATTTCGGTACCATGCTCCTGCTGCTCGGTCAGCTCGGCTACCACCTGCTTCCTGTATTCTTCCTCCGAGGTGGTGTACTCACTGAGTTCGGTCATCGAGTAGTAACTGTAGACCGGCTGGAGCACGTCCGGGCCGAGGCTGAGAGTCAGTTGCTTTTCGAAGAGATTAGCGTCCTGAAGGTCCGCCGTCAGCAGCATAAAGCCAATATCCGCCTTTGGGGTGACGACGCTGAAAGTGAGCAATTGGGTCTGCGGATGAGAGCGAATGGTCTGGACCAGCGTGGACAGAGCAGTTTTGGCGGCGCGCTGTTCGTCCTCGCTGAAGGTCCGCCACAGTCCGTGATCAATCGTGTAATAGAGGTGCACCACGTGAAGCCCCTCCACAGAGACAAGCGGCTTGGGCCCGGAGGGCTCGGAAGTGGGATCAGAAGGAAAGGGTGTCGTGGACATGGTGAGAAGATGAAGTTTGCTTCTGGAATGCGGGGAAGCAACTCAATAGCGTTAGGCGAATGACGTGGTTCGCTCCAATCGGCAGAAAAGCGGCTCTGAGGATTGCGGATCAAATGGCCCGCCGCCTGCTGTCAGAAGGGCCTTGTCACCTCGGCTAAAGGGGAAAATGCAGTTGCATTTCCCTCTTTCTGATCTTACTCTCTCCCCCAATCAAAAAACTTAGACTCCTAATTACATGGCAGACGAAGCGAACAAATTTCAGCAGAATGTAGCTGGTGCGTATTACGTGGACGATCAATGCATCGACTGCGACCTTTGCCGTGAGACCGCTCCCGCCAATTTCATCCGCGATGATGACGGAGGTCATAGCTACGTTTTCAAGCAACCTGAGTCCGAAGAGGAAACCAATCTTTGCGAAGAGGCCAAGAGCGGTTGCCCTGTGGAAGCCATCGGCAACGACGGCAGCTAGTTTCTTCGTTAGACACAACCTCTTTGTCACCCTCACAGCATGTGGTCGAGTCCGCCCATGCTGGTGTCAAAGAGGCGTTGATGCATTCGCAAGGCGCCTCGATCTGTTAGATCGGCCAGCCAGTCGCATACAAGGCGAGCGCGCTCCCGAGGTGATTCTTGGGACTCAATAAAATTTCCCGTCTCCACGGGCAGCAAATGCAGGCGGTGTGAGTTGCTTGTACGCTCGATGTAGCGGTCGCGCAACGCGGCAAATAGCTGCTGCAACACCCCTTGGGCCTTGAAGTCCAGTTGATGGAGCTGCGGCGTGTTAAAGACGAGGTCCGTGGCGATGCGCTTGTTCAACTTAGCCTTTCGCACCACACTTGGCTCAACCGTCAGACTGAACCGATAACGGTTCGTGAGACCATCCAGGAAATTTTCTCGCACTGTCACAGAGCAGGCCCGGACGTGCTCGCCGATGGCGCGCCCCAGCCGGGATTCCACGCGCTGATCTCGGATTGCGGTTAGAAGGAACTCGACGTGGGTTACTTCGTCCGCGCCAAGGTTTTTTTGATTGCCCGCCCACTTCTCAAGACTGGCGGCTGTGATGAACCCGGCCTGTACGGCATCGGCCAGATCGTTGATGGAGTAGGCGGTATCGTCGGCCCAATCCATGATCTGGCATTCAAGGCTCCGGAATTGATTGCGAACCTTGCCTGCAGGGAGGTCTTCAGGAAAAGGGAGGTTGTCCGTCACGAAGCCCAGATGAGAGGCCTGCTCATCATACAGGTAATGATGACTGGCGTCGGGCCATTCCTCCTTAAGCGTTTTGTATTTGAGGATGCCATCCAGCAGGGCGCGGGTGGGGTTCATGCCGTTGCGGCTCTCTTGGAAAAGCGTGCAGGTGAGCAGACGTAAGGTTTGGGCGTTACCTTCGAACCCCCCGTATTCCGCCATGAGCGAGTGGAGGGCGCGCTCGCCCGTGTGTCCAAAAGGCGGATGACCCAGGTCATGTGCAAGGCAAATGGCCTCAACGAGGTCGGCGTCAATGCAGCCTTCCTCTTTGAGATGGGGGCTTTCTTGTTCCAGCCATTTACAGATAGAGCACCCGATCTGCGCCACTTCCAGACTGTGGGTAAGCCGGCTGCGGTAGAAGTCGAACCCGCCGGCCAGAAAGGCGTAAAAGACCTGAGTTTTTCCCTGTAAGCGGCGCAACGCTGCACTGTGCACGATGCGATCCCGGTCGATCTGAAACGGGTTGCGATGATCTCCACCGCCTGCACCACGGGGGGAAGCCGTCGCTTGGTCAAAAGGCTTGTAGAAGGAGGAGATCAATCGCGGAAATCAAATCCTTCCCGGAGTTTCAACCGAGAAGGTTCTGCTTGGATTACTTGACGCATGCCCGGGCAAGGTCAAAAGACCCGCATGAGCGGCTAGCTTTGCAATCAGTCAAAGGACACCACATCCGTGATTTCCCAATCCAGCGTGCTGCGCCAGTGGCCGTTGTCCAGATAGGCGCGAAATTTGGCCACACGGAAGGGCTTGATCCACTTCATGTTCTGCTTTGCTTCTTTGACCTTTTCCGGGTTACTCCCAGGTGCTTTCTCCGCGACCTTCACCGCGTAGTCTGCGATGGAGCCAACGTCGAGCTTTCCGTAGACGCCATCGATCGTGGAGGTGGAGGGCTTGGCCAATTCCGCGGAGAAGGTGTCGGCCGCTTCGCGTGAGGTGCTCAGGATCAGGATTTTATCATTGATGGCGGAACAGGGATAAAGATCGCCCGCAAGCATGGGGGAAGGGTAATACCAAGTAGTCATGCCGTTTTTAACCGCGCTCTCCGCTTCAGGAATAAGCGGTCCTCCGGGCGCACCGCCGCCTGCTCCCAACATAGCCGCGATGCCTCCGACCGTATCGGTGATGGTCTTCCATCCTTTGGCGACCTCGCCGCGATTCACGACTGCCGAGATGGTGGTTAGCCGGGGGAATGCCAGATCTGGGGTGGGGGGCAGATAGTCCAGTTCAGGCATCTTGCCGTTGATGTCCACCAGGAAGGCCGTCTCTTCGCCGAGACCCTTTTGTTCGATGTCCTTATGGGCCTGATAGACCTTTTGCCAGATCGGCAGGAACATCATTTCAAACATGGCGAACTTCTGCCCGCCTTCCGGACCGGCGATACCTGCTTTCACCAATTCCTGGGCTCCCGCATAAACGGTACCCGAAAGCTTTTCCATCCAAGCCCGCACGGCTTTACCGAAGGCAGGGTCGTGGTGGTAGGTGAATCCCATAACCACGCCCGGTTGATCGAGCAGCGGCGCATAGGTAAGTTTTTTTCCCGGGACGTAAGCCCGGGGGACTGCGCCGCCATGGAAGTCTGCGTGCAGGCCCTTATCCCACCATGAAATGCCCGCCATGTTTGTGAATTCCATGCCAAAGACGGCGGATTCGAGAGGGCCAAGCTCAAGAAGCTTTTTATCCAGGGTGTCCCCAATGGCCTTGAACGTTGTGTTTTCCTTCATCGCCGCGACGACGCCTTTCAGCATCGGCAAAATGGGCTGATCGTCATGCATGGAGGAGAAAGACTTTCCATCTCCATAGACCAGGAAAGAGACATTCTTCGCCACGTGCGGCAGCAGGTTGTTCATCTCCGGCTTTGCCAGGAGTGAATCGCCTGGAGTCTTGGCAAACTTCAGGTGATCAAGGTTCTTGCCTGTAGCGAGGATGAGATGATCACCCACAGCTCCGAGTCCAAAGTAGAACTTTTTGGCCAGGGCAGCGTCCAACGCCCTTTCAATCGCTGCTTTGGAGGCAGGTGGCAAATCTGGCGGAAGACTGCTGAGCGCCTTCTGGCGTGAATCCGGCGGGGCCATCTTTTGGACGTCCACGATAAAGGTCTTGAAAGCGTAACCTTCAGCGGTCTTGAGATCGCCGACGGTAATCTTGCCTTTCTCCATTTCCTTCAGCACCTCCTCCGTGAGCAATTCCTTGATGCGCTCCTCGGGTTTTTCGGTCTTCAGTCCGATCACGAAAGGAGGGAGTTCAAACCTCGCGACCAAGTCGGCGACTTTTTCCAACTGAGCGGCATCACCCAGGAAACCCTGCAACATGGCAAACGGGTTCGGAGCAGGCGCGGCATCGGCGCCAGCTTTAAACTGCGTGGCGGTGCCGCTCATGATCATCTTGAAATAGATCTCGTTGTAGAGCCGGTTGAGGTCTTTAAGCAGAGCTCCCGTTGCGCCAAACCCTGAGGATCCAGCGATGAAGACGTCGTCCCCCCAGAGTTTCTTGAGCGCCTCCTGAGCAGAGTCACCTGCCGTTGCGGCGGGTGCCTTGTCATCCACCAGTGCGCTGAAATCTTTCCAGTAGTTCGTCTTTTTCAGCGCATCGATATGTCCCTTCAAACCGACCGTTCCCAGGTAAAACTCGGTATCCAGTGGCAGCTTCGACGCGAAGCCCAGCTTGCCCGCATGATCGAGCATGGAGGGCTCCTTCACGATAGCCGCTGCTACGGCAGCGCTTTCCGCCGCGGCGGCTTCCGGTTTCTTGTCGCATTGGGTCAGCAAGGTGATGGCCGCTGCGGATGCGAGCAAGGGACTAACCCGGCGCACTGATAGAAGGGAAGAGCAGAAGGATTTGCGCATGGGCGGCCATGATAGCGATCCGTCTTTGTTTCGCAAAAGGAATCGCCGAACACCACTAATCAGACAGTAGACAGTTTGGCGCGCTCTTAGGTGGAACCGATCTGAAGTGAATGTGAAAAGTTAGTAATCTCCAAACTGAGACTTCACAAAGGGCGTAATTCTTGCGAGGATACGGAGATACCATGCAAGAATTCGCTATCATTCACGAGCACGGACAGGTGCCGGATACATTGCGCGCGGTACCTTTTTTTGGTTCTTTCAATGACGAGCAACTGGATGACCTGCTGAACTCCAGCAGTTATCTGGAATGCGAAGAGGGTGATGTCATCATCCACGAAGGGGCCATTGATACGCGCATCTACATTCTTCTGAGCGGTGCCGTCGAGGTGCGCAAAGGAGATAAAAGTGTTGCCACCATCACGAGGGCCGGTGAGGTTTTCGGTGAACTGGCCGTCGTCAACGAAGATCGCCGCAGCGCCACGGTCGCCGCAGCGAAACCCACGGTCTGTCTCGCGGTGGATCAAAAGTTTCTCCAGGATATGAAACCTCGAGATGAGGATCCGGGATTTTACGCAGCGCTCTATGAATTCATCGCCCGAATCACGGCGGCGCGGCTGCATGCGACCTCCCGGCGTCTGGCGCAGGTCGAACTCGAACTACGTGAATTGAAGGAGAGCTTGGTGCCCAAGCCGAAAAAAACCAAGGCGGATCCCGAGAAGGGCAAAGCCAAGGAAACGGCGGTAAAGAATGCCGCCCGTCGGGCTAAAGGCGCCGCACCGTCCAAACGAGTCGCGGTCGCAACGCCTCGCGCGTCCAAAAAGAAGCGTTAGCAAGCTGCTTCCGGCAATGGTGTGAAGCAGCCTCGGGTCGTCGAACTCAGGGCGCCCAGGCTTATTCCTTCTCTCTATTTGAATGTCCCGGCTGCATAGCTTCCGCCTAGAAATGCTCCAGGTGGCCAGGCTCGCGCCGAAAACGCTGGGTGAGGCCACCTCTTTGGTGGAAACTTTTTTGCGTTCCCATCTCACATCGGCTGGAGGGTTTGGCGATCGGGAGGGTCGTCCTGATCTCTATTATACCGTCTTCGGTCTGGAAGGATTGCTCGCCCTCCAGGCACCCTTGCCGAAAGAGCAAGTTTCCTCTTATCTAACGTCCTTTCACCAGCCGGAAAAATTGGACTTCGTGCACCTGTGCTCGCTGGTTCGTTGTCTGGCTAATGTTGGTTGGCCAGCCGGACCGCTTAGGAAAGAGGAAATTGCCAGTTCGATTGAGGCTTATCGCTCTAGTGACGGGGGATACCATGGGGTAAAGGGGCGGCAGCACAGTTCCGCGTATGGCTCCCTGCTGGCTTGGGGCGCTTATTCCGACATGGATTTGGAAATGCCGGGCGCCGAAAAATTGCCGGAGGTGTTACGGTCACTTCGGCTGGAGGACGGGTCTTTCGCCAATGAACCGGGGATGGTGCGAGGCACGACCACCGCGACGGCTGCGGCGGTCGCCTTGGCTCGTTATCTTAATGTAGGTCTCGGTCCAGAAACCGCGGCTTGGATCCTGAGCCAAGCTCATCCGGCAGGCGGGTTTCTGGCGGCACCAGGAACTCCGCTCCCGGATTTGCTGAGCACGGCCACAGCTTTGCATGCGCTGGATAGCCTGCAGGTCCCTTACCGTGATGAACTTAAGGAGAATTGCCTAGATTTTTTGGACTCGCTTTGGAGCGCCGAGGGGGGATTTCATGGTCACTGGGCGGATGACTTCCTGGATGCGGAATACACGTATTACGGGTTGCTGGCATTAGGCCATCTTGGTGGGTAATAGCGAGACGACGCGAGGTCGGAACGGAAGCTGCTTGGAAGCAGAGTCGATACTGATAGGGGGCGTGGATTGGCGGCATTGAGACAACGGGGAGCCTTGCCTCGCAGGATCAATAAACTCCTTGCCCCGAATTACATTGAATATTAGGATTGATTAAAATTTATCTTTTGCTTTGACGCTTTCATTATGAATAATATAGTTATTGTCATTTATTGACGGCGGCCTTGCACTTCCTCTAACCTATGGCTTTTTCACTACGCACCTTCTTTGGCAAGGATAAAGCTCCTGATGAGACGCCAACAGGTGCTCCTCCACACCCATCCATGGGACATGGCGAGATGAATCCTCCTGGCGGCAATCCCTTTGGAAATGGGATGCTTTTCAAAACTGCGAATGGGGCGGAACAGATGGGTCAGCCCATTGCCTCGCCTTTCAGCGCGGTGTCTGCGCCTCCTGCGGTTGGCATCACGGTGGGCGACATTCTCAGTCAGCTTCCGCCCGAGGTTGCTCGGAACAGCAATCTGCCCGCGGGCCAGCCTTTGGCGCTGGGCGACGATGTGCTGGAGCACGCCCTGAAAAGCGGACGGGCAGCATTACCCATTTTCGAGATCTACCGCGTTTGCCCGGCCTTATTCCAGACGCCCATCTCCCCTCAAGATACCCGCATGGTGCCTCTCCCTCCCCACAAAATCGCCCATCTGCTCCCTGGGCAGAGAAACCCAGGAACCCCCGCAGCCTCTCCCTTTGGCATGTCCTCTCCCTCCCACGATCCTGCCTCCGGGCCTATTGGCGTTTCGTCCCCCTTCTCCATGCCGCCCGCCGCGCCCAATGGAATGACTTCTCCCTTTGGCCTGCCACAGGGACATCACGCTGCGCCGCCTTCTCAAGCTCCGCCAGTCAGTCCTTTCAGCGCCGCGCCTGCGGTTACGGCATCAAGCCCTTTTGGCGCCGTGCCTGCGAAGCCATCTCTACCGCCTCAGCAGGCGGGGCCGTCTCCTTTTCTGGCCGCCGCTGCTCCCGCGCCTGCGGCGCCGGAGCCTTCGGTTCCTTCGCTGCCGGTGAATCCATTTTCGGCATCGGTCTCGTCTGGGGGCATCCCGGCAGCCGTGGAAAATACGTTCTCAAGTGTGCCTGAGGTCAAGCCCCAGCCGTTTTTCGGTGAGCCGCTTGCTGCAGCTACGCCTAGCGCACCTGCTCCTGCTCCTGCTCCTAGCCCTGCGCCTGTAATCGAAGCTCCGAGTTCTAATCCGTTCGCGGCATTTGGCATGGCGGCAGCCGCAACTCCCGCGCCCTCGCCATTGGAATCTTCGCTTCCGGCAGTTCCTGCCAGTCCCTTTGCTGCGCCTTCTGCTCCTGTGCCAGCGGCACAGCCTCCTATGCCATTGGACTCACCCCCGGCGGCGAATGTGGCTCCCTTGTTTTCTTTCGCGCCGCCGCCTGCTGCCAGTGGTCCGCCTGCATCGTCTCCACCCCTTCAAGAATCCGTTTTCGCGAATTTCGGAAAAGCGCCTGCGGCCCCGGAGCCGACGCCCCAACCCGCACAACAGCCGGCGCCGCCGTTTTTCAGCGAGCCGCCCCTGCCGGGGCCTCCTTCAGCACCTGCACCGTTGCCCTCGCCCTTTGGCGCGCCACCGGAAAGCGGCATGGGATTCTTCGGGACGCCTCAAGCACCCGCCCCGCAGTCCGTATTTCCTGCCATGCCAGCTCCTGCTCCTGCACCGGCACCGGCACCGGCACCGGCACCTGCTGCCCCGGCTTTCACGGAGCCGCCTACGGCTCCCGTCGGATTTCCGCAGGCGCCACCTTCGAGTTTGAATCCTTTTGAGCGGATTCAGGCGCTTTCAAAGGGTCTGGAAAGTCCAGCACCAGCACCACCAAGTGCGCCATTTAGCGGCATGCCGCCGGCACCGCTCATCAGCGAGCCTCCGATCGCAGCCCCCCCTCCCCAACCGATGGCGGATTTCGGATTGGGAGCGCCGTCTGCGTCCTCCCCTTCGCCGTTTTTTACCCATCCCGCCGCCCCTCAGGCGCCAGCATTCGTGCCACCGGCCCCTCCTGTCGCCGATGCGCCGCCGACTCCGATGCCCGCGGCTTTCTCGGTTCCGGGACCCGCTGCAGCATCTGAGGCGCCGTCTGCCAGTGATCTCGTCCCACCTAAATCCGCTTCAGGTGGCGAGACTATAAAGATCAGCCTGGCTACTGCGCTGAAGAATTGCCGTGAAGAGGATTTGGGTACCAAACCCGATTTGATTCCGTCGTGGGTTCAAGTGACTCTGCCTGTATCACTGGTCGCGAGCCAATTGGGTGCTGGGCGAGTGGTGCTTCCTTTTCCAGAGATCATGTCGCGGCTCGATCCTGAGTTTCGTCATCTCCTGGCACCCAAGCGTCCCGATCTGATGGTCGAGTTGCCCCTCAACGACCTCTTCCATGCGATGCCGGCTTCGGTCATGGCCAACCCCGTGGACGTTGCCGCTTCCAAGTTGGCGCCCAGCGCAGCGGCTCCCGAGTTTTCTGCTCCCCCATCCCCACCCCCACCTGCAGAACCGCCTGCGGCCAAGCTGTTCCCGGATCAGCCAGCGGCATTTGATGCGCTACCCTCTCAAGATATGAATGCGTTGGCTGGCTGGGAAGCTCCTTCTCTGCCCGCCTCGCCACCTGCGTCAGCGGATAGCTTTTTTGGATCAGTTCAGACACCTGAGGCCAGCCCTGCGATTTCTCCACCGTCTTCCTTCTGGCCGGGTGAGTCAAAGGGTCCTTCGCCCTCTACAGAGCCAGAAAAAGCTTTTTCGTTCGATTCGTACAGCAAAGGCGGTGACGGGCAGTCAAAGCCGACGCAGTCCGAAGAAGACTTTGTTCCAAGTTTCGAGTCGTTTATCCAGGAAGACGAAATTCTCGAACCTACCTCTCCCGGTGTTCCCGCCAATGTCTTCGAATTGTCCACCCCTGCGGCAGCGGAAAAACCTGGGTCGACCAAGGCTCCAACTCCGTTGGCTGCTCAGCCAAAGGTAGCGGCCGCCCCGTTGCAGGCGATCACTTCCGTCCGACCTGATCGGCAGCGACAGATGCTTTTGCGTGTCTTGCTGAACTCGCAGTCCGATCTGGATGTGGCCGGTGTGATCAATCTTCTCGCCGAGCAGCCTGGCGTGACTTCGGTTGTCTGCCTGAACGGGGAACAAAAGCTCGCCGCTGCTGGGGATGGCTCCACAGAGGACAAGAACTTCCAACAGCACGCTCACCAAGCCTGCCAGCATCTGCTGCCACTCATCGCACTGACCGGCATCAATGATACCGAAACGTTCTGTATCAAGGGTGACCAGAGTGTGCTTATTTTCTCCAACAAGGACAGTCTGACCCTCGGCATCCTGCACGTCCCAGGCAACCACGAACCTGCATTGATGGAGAAGATCACCCTCATCACGCAGGAACTGGCAGCCATGGTTTCCTAGCTCCGCTATCTGCGCCCATGGCTTTCATTCACGAAGACAAGAAGACGGTAAACTTCAAGATCGTCTATTGCGGTCCTCCCCTGGGTGGGAAGACCACAAACGTGCAGCATATTCACTCGTGCCTGGATCCCGGTACGCGGGGGGAACTTGTCAGCCTTTCTACGGCTGCTGATCGCACGCTTTTCTTCGATTTCCTGGCGGTGGATGCCTCAATGCCGAATGGCTATAGGGCCAAGTTTCATCTCTATACCGTGCCCGGTCAGTTCGTCTACAATGCCACTTATCAACTGGTGCTTCGCCAGGCGGATGGCCTTGTCTTTGTGGCCGACTCACAACTGGACCGCATGGCAGACAACGTGCAGGCCTGGGAAACGCTCGACGCGAATCTGAACCGCAATGGGCAGTCGCTGGAACGCATCCCCATGGTGCTGCAATACAACAAGCGGGATCTGCCCAATGCGGCGCCGGTGGAGTATCTGGAATATCTCCTCAATCAGGGCTCACGTCGTTTCTACAGTTTTGAAGCAGCAGCCTCTCGCGGACAGAACGTGCTCAGCACGCTGAATACGATCTCGCACGAAGTGCTCAATCGTTTCGCCGCAGCGATGGAGGGTGCGGCGCCAGGCCGCAGCGCTCCTGCGCCAACTGCTGACCAAAGCAGTCAGGTCATGGTGAGTGCGTAGCGAGTGTTGTAGCGGCAGCGGACTTCACAATGAACCTACCGCTTGTTCTTCAATGCGAGGTCGCCTTTTACTGGCCATGGTGGATTTGTTTCATTGCCATCGGATTCTGCTCGGCTCGCTTTCTTGGCTGGCCTGGAGTGTTTGGAAGTATGTTGCTCATATCCATGATGATCAATGCCGTTGAAGTGCATTCCGTGTTTAAGGACATGCGTGAGCGCCCGGAGTTAGGCAGAGATGCGGATGTTGTATTCTGGGTTGGGGTGTTGTTTCGAATGGTTGTCTACAACGTGCTCGTCTTGCCTTTTGGTATACTCGGAAGGTGGTTGCGAGCGCGTCGCCTGCGAGTCATGCGCGAACTCAGCTTCGCAAGACCATTGTTGTAGTGAGCGACCTTGAGCGTTCAGCATGGATGCCTTTGCAGTAGGCTGCGCCTCCAGTTTTCAACACCCACTCTCATCTTGATGTCATTCATTGGGATTGTACGGCATCCAGCCGTGCAGTGTCATGTAGGCACTTTCATGAAAGGTGCGTCGTTGGGCCGCGTTACAGAGCCAACTTGGTCTGCGCAGGATGCGATGCCTGCTATCCATTCATTATGAAATCTCCTCTGCTATTAACCCTGCTTCTTTTGATGGGGGTTTCGGTACTGTATGCAAAGTGTCTCGGTGCGGAAACACCGACTAAGCCCAACATCGTGGTGATTCTCAGTGACGATTACGGGTGGGGCAGCGCTTCCTGTTACGGAGGTGTGGTGCCTACTCCGAATCTGGATCGACTTGCACGAGAAGGCCGTCGCTTCACGAATGCCTATGCCCCGGGCAGTGTTTGTTCGCCGACGCGATATGCTCTGATGACCGGCCGTTATTTTTGGCGCACCGATATAAAGGATGGATCAGTGCTCCCGGGGAATGCGCCTCTCCACATCGAACCAACGCGCACCACACTCGCCTCCCTCTGCAAAAGTGCCGGGTATCAGACGGCGGCTTTTGGCAAGTGGCACCTAGGTCTTGGCTCTGAGATTACCAAGGAATGGAGCAAGCCACTCACGCCTGGTCCCCTCACCATTGGCTTTGACCATTTCTATGGCTTGGCGGCCAATCCCTGGAACGGTCCGCATGCTTTTATCGAGAATGAAAACGTGCTCGACAAGATCGAAGGACAGCCTGTCACCATCACGGGCAATCGTGAAAAGGCGACCACCACCGGCATCCTGAAGCAGTTTGAAGTGGATAACATCATGCAGACGCTCACGGGCAAGGTGGGCGAATGGATCGACCAGAACCACACGAAGCCTTTCTTCGTCTATTATGCACCCACAGCCGTGCATGAACCGATTGCGCCAAATGCAAAATTCACCGGTAGTCCTCAAGGCAAGTATGGGGACTTCATTCAGGAACTGGATTGGAGTGTCGGACAGGTGCTGGAGGCTCTTGATCGGCATAGGCTGGCCGAGAATACGCTCATCATCTTCTCCAGCGACAATGGCGGAGTAGTGAACCCGCAAAACGAATCCGCCACCACTGCGATGAATGCGGGCCTGAAGATCAACGGACCACTTCGTGGCGGCAAACACAGCGAATGGGAAGGCGGCTTTCGTGAGCCATTCCTCGTACGCTGGCCCGGGCAAGTGCCTGCTGGCACGACCAGTGACCAGGTGCTTTGTCTCACCGATGTGCTGGCCACCTTGGCCGAAGTTTTGCAAATCCCCCTCACCAAGGGCAACGCTGAAGACAGCCTGAGCGCGCTAAGGGCCTTCACTGAGAAGGAGGCTGGAGCACCTGTCAGAGATCATGTCATCTTGCAGTCGGCAGAGGCGGTTTATGCCATTCGCTCAGGCGACTGGAAACTGATTGAGCGAGTCGATGCTCCGGCGTTTGAGCAACGCAATCGACAGAAAGCTGCGCTTGCCGCCAAAAAGCGGAAGAACGCTCCAAAGCAGAATGAGTTGTATAACCTCAAGGAAGACGTGGCCGAGGAAAAAGACGCTTACTCAGGCCGATCTGACGTTGCTACAAAACTGAAGACGACGCTCAATGACGTTCGGCAACGGGGTTACACTCGGGCCGATGCTGGGGGTCAATAAACAGCTGCGCCTCACTCTATATGCGCGTTTTACTATTGGCCCTAGCGTGGACATTGTTGGGCTCCTTCCCGACTGTTTCGTCAGCGGACACGGCGACTCGTCCGCTTCTGAAAAATAAGGATGCTTGGTTCTCGTCTGAGGAGGCCCAGATTGCAGCAACTAACATTCTTACTTACCAGTCCGACTTCGGAGGGTGGCCTAAAAACCTCAATCTGACGGTCTCGCCTTTCACTGGGAAACGCGCCGAACTCACCGGCGAGTTGAAGCCCATCTTCGACAATGGCGCCACCACGGATGAGATTCGTTTTATGGCGAAGATGTATCGCGCCACAGGCGAGCCCCGATACCTGCGCTCTGTGCAGAACGGGATGGACTACATCTTCATTTCGCAATATCCAACGGGCGGCTGGCCGCAGTTTTACCCTTTGGATAAAGTATACCATCGCCACATCACGTTTAATGATGACTCCATGGTGCGCATTCTCTCGCTGCTTCGTGAGGTGGCAGAGAAGGATGAGTTCACCTTTCTGGATGCTGATCGCAGAGAGCAGGCTGGCATTGCTTTCCAGCGTGGAATTGAGTGCGTCCTAAAGTGCCAGATCCGCAAGGGCGATCGGCTCACCGCTTGGTGCGCCCAACATGATGAAGTGACTTACGAACCACGTCCGGCCCGCGCCTTTGAACTGGTGTCACTCAGCGGTGCCGAGTCCGTCCGAATCGTGACCCTTCTGATGAGTTTGCCCAAGCCCAGCCCTGAAGTGATTCAGGCCATTGAGGGAGCAGTGCAGTGGTTTAACGAATCTCGCATCACGGGTTGGCGGGTGGAAGAGCTTCCTAGGAATGCTGGCAACGGTCAAAACTACCGTGCCACCCAGGATTCATCGGCATCTCCCATCTGGGCGCGCTTCTACGACATCGAGACCAATGAACCTTTGTGGTCGGACATGACCAGCACCCGAAAACTTGGGATCGCCAACGTGGGTTGGGCGCGTCATGGATACGACTGGACCGGGCCTTGGCCGAAACCTCTTTTGGAGAAGGCCTACCCAAAGTGGAAAGAGAAGCTCGCGAAGGAAGGAACTGGCCTGAAGCTGGAACCCTGGAAGCCAAAGGCTCGCATTGCTCTGGCGGGAGACTCCACGGTTACGGACACAGCAGGCTGGGGCTTCGGTTTCAAAAAAGCCGTGTCGGCTGGCGTGCTGTGCCAGAACTTTGCTGCCGGTGGGCAAAGCTCCAAGAGCTTCCGCGACAGTGGCGCATGGCAAAGAACACTGGATAGCAAACCGGACTATGTGCTGATCCAGTTCGGTCATAATGACATGCCGGGCAAAGGCCCCAAGCGCGAAACGGATCCCGCTACCACGTATGCGGAAAACCTGACGCGCTTCATCAAGGATGCCCGTGAGGCCGGAGCGAAGCCGGTGCTGGTAACCTCTCTGGTGCGCCGCATTTTTGAGCAGCCTGGACCGGACGGGAAGAACAAGCTTCGCGGGGAACAGGCGCCCTATGTGGATGCGGCCCGCAAAGTCGCTACGGAACAGAATGTACCTTTGATTGATCTCTACAGCCAGAGCTTTGCGCGTGTCATCGAACTTGGGCCAACGGGAGTGGCTCCTTGGGAGCCGACCGTGGAAGTGAAGCCAGTTCCATCGGCCCCTAAAACGGAAGGGAGCAATCCCACCGATGCTGCCAGAGTTGACCCCGCTAAGGCGCCTCAAGCGCCGAGCAATACACAGTCCATCACTGCTCCAGCCAGGCCGGACTCGAAGCCAACGACTCCGGCAGCGACTGACATCGACACCCCAGCAGCCATGGCGGCCACTCGCCGCGATGGAACTCACTTGAATGCGCTTGGCAGCATCGAGTTTGGAGCATGGATCGCGAAGGA
Source organism: Phragmitibacter sp. (assembly GCA_965284365.1). Classification (GTDB taxonomy): domain Bacteria; phylum Verrucomicrobiota; class Verrucomicrobiia; order Verrucomicrobiales; family Verrucomicrobiaceae; genus Phragmitibacter. The sequence continues at coordinate 1,045,158 of OZ260079.1, read as the reverse complement.
ATTGACGCGTGTTCTGCCTGAGGCGGCGCCGTTTATCAGAGGCACTCCGTAATCTCTTTCTAAATCAAGATCGCAACGTCGGCACAAAGGGCACGCCTACGGTCTTCAGGTTTTTCTCGAGCCGGTGGGTGCAATTGCAATCGTAACACGCCCAGAGTTCAGTGCCATTGTCATGTCGGCAATTCTTTGGTTCCTGGGCGTCTGTGATGGAGATTAATTCGAAATATTTCTCCCAATAGGGACGCTCTTCAGCGAGTGGCGTGGCGCAGTAACAGACTTCAACCCATGTCGCGATACCGTCGTCGTTCAGACGGGCTTGTTCCATATTATTGAGATATTCCTCACCCGCTTGGGACCCCTGGCCCAAGGTGCCGTTTTCAATAGATTGGAGCAGAGCTTTTTCACGACCGGGCTTAAGCCGGGCTTTTACCAGATAACGCATGAACGAGATACGGGCGGGCTGTTTCAAAAGATTCAGCCAGATGGATGGTTGAGGCCCGAATCCATTTGGCTGCCATTATGCCTGCCTCTGCCGACACCATCCAGCGTGCTCTTGCTCTCGCCCGAGAGTTACAGGAGCGTGCAGGCGAATTGCAAACCTCGGCGGAGCGCCGCCAGCAGGCGGAACTGGACCGTATGTTGCAGACGCCTGCGGACAAGGCGACGCTGGTGCAACTCACTGACCAGGGATTCCGATCAAAGTCTTCGGCACGTGTCGCGGATCAGTTCACGCATATCCTGGATGTGCAGGGTATTCCCCGGTTCTTCTCTCCGTTGGATCGTGCCATGTTGCGCGGCTTTCAGGCCTTTGGTGAATGGATGCCGAGTGTGTCTGTTCCTTTGGTGAAAAGCCATATGCAGCATGAGACGGCTAACGTCATCTTGCCGGCGGAGCCGGACGATCTGGCCGAACATCTGCAACAGCGACGGGAGCAAGGGGTGCGGATGAATGTGAACTACCTTGGGGAAGCCATCCTGAGCGAAGCGGAGGCGCGTCGGCGCATGGAGCAATATCTGGCGGGTATAAAGGCAGAGGATACGGAGGTCTTCTCAGTGAAGATCTCCACGCTCTACTCGCAGATGTCTCCAATGGCGCGGGAGCATACCCTCAAGACAGTCTGTGATCGTTTGGAGCAGCTTTGCCTAGCGGCAGCTTCCTCATACTTCGTGCGCAAAGATGGAACCCGTGTGCCGAAGTTCATCTATCTCGATATGGAGGAGTATCGGGATCTCTCGCTGACGTGTGAGGTGTTTATGCGCACTCTGGATCGAAGTGGCCTGGAGGGCATCAGCGCCGGGCTGGCCATGCAGGCCTACATTCCGGATTCCGCTCTGTGGCAACGCATTATCAACGATTGGGCGCGCGAACGCGTAAAGCGGGGAGGGGAGCCCGTGACCATCCGTCTTGTCAAAGGCGCTAACATGGAGATGGAGCGAGTCGAGGCGGCGCTGAAGGGCTGGCCACAGGCGCCTTTCAAGACCAAGCGTGAGACGGACGCCAACTACAAGCGTCTGTTGCGGGAAGGGTTGAAGCCGGAGAATCGGGCGGCGGTGCGGCTAGGCATCGCTACACACAACCTGCTCGACGTGGCGTATGCCTTGGTGCTCGTGCTGGATGCTGGCGCCCTGGATCACGTACAGTTCGAGATGCTGGAAGGCATGGCGAACCATCAGAGGCGAGCCCTGTTTGAGCGCGTCGATAACTTGCTGCTCTACGCGCCTGTCTGTCAGAAAGAACATTTCCTGAGTGCCATTGGCTACCTTATTCGGCGTCTTGATGAAAACACGGGCCCCGAAAATTTCCTGCGGCATGCCTTTAAACTTTCGCCTGACAGCGAGGAGTGGCGTGAGTTGGAGAAGGGCTTTCTTGGTGCGTTTGAGTTGCTGCCGGAGCTAAGTGATACGTCGCGCCGCACGCAGGATCGGAGATTAAATCCGACGCAGCCTTTGATGACGGAGGGCTTCGTCAATGAGCCGGACACCGACTGGTCGTTGCCGCATCACGCTGAATGGGCGCAGAGCATCGTCACAAGATGGCAACCAAAGTGTGATGCCAACGCAGTCGGTATTCCCTTAGTGATTGCAGGCGAGGAGATCTTTGAGAATCATTTTGTCCGTGACTGTCATGATGCTTCGCGTTCGGGTATCGTTGTAGGTCGATACTGCCAGGCGAATGCGGATGACATCGCGCGTGCGGTGACCTGTGCTGCGAATGATGAAGATGGCTGGGGTGCGCTTTCATATGCCGAACGTCATGAAGTGTTGCGTAAGGCGGCCCAAGAGATTCGCGAGGCACGGGCTGATCTCATGGGCGCGGCGCTGGCAAATGGTGGCAAGACTTTGATGGAGTCTGATCCTGAGGTCAGCGAGGCCGTGGACTTCGTGGAGTTCTATGCCGAATCCGCGCGATGGTATGCTGACACAATGTCACTCTTTGTAAGGGCGACGGGCAAAGGTGTGGTCGTGGTAGTGCCCCCGTGGAATTTTCCGATCGCCATTCCCTGTGGTGGCGTGGCGGCCGCGCTGTCTGCGGGGAATACCGTGATCCTGAAGCCAGCGTCTGATGCGGTGCTTGTCGCGTGGGAGCTTTGCCAATGCTTCTGGCGTGGCGGGGTATCGCGCAAAGCTTTGCAGTTTGTGCCGTGCTCGGGTGGACAGGAAGGCAGTGTGCTGGTGCAGCATCCTTTGGTCGATGCCGTCATTCTTACGGGCGGAACGGAGACGGCGTTGAGCATGTTGAAGGCAAAGCCGGATCTGCCGCTCAGTGCTGAGACGGGCGGGAAGAATGCCACCATTGTGACCGCGCTGAGTGATCGTGATCTCGCGATCAAAAATGTGCTCCATTCGGCCTTCAGTCATGCCGGGCAGAAGTGCTCGGCGACATCGCTGTTGCTACTGGAGGCTGAAGTTTATGATGATCCTGATTTCAAGCGTGCGCTGGTCGAAGCGGCTGAGAGTATGATCGTTGGTTCGGCGTGGGAATTGAAAACGAAGATGGGGCCGCTGATTCGTCCGCCGTCGGGTGATCTGAAACGCGCGCTGCTCACTTTGGAACCAGGCGAGTCATGGGCGCTGGCGCCGAAACAAGATGATCATAATGCCGCGCTGTGGTCGCCGGGCATTAAGTGGGATGTGCAACCCGGAAGCTACACACATCGCACGGAGTTCTTTGGGCCGGTGCTCGCCGTGATGCGGTATGAGACGCTGCATGAAGCCATCGCTTTTGTGAATCAGACTGGGTTTGGATTGACCAGTGGATTGGAGAGTATCGATGAGCGTGAGCAGGTGGAGTGGAAGGAAGGCATTCGTGCAGGAAACCTTTATATCAATCGAGGCACGACGGGGGCGGTTGTGCTGCGGCAGCCTTTTGGTGGGATGGGGAAGAGCTGCTTTGGGCCTGGGTTGAAGGCGGGCGGGCCTAACTACGTGGCGCAGTTCATGAGCTTTCGGGAGTTTGAACCGGTGGTGACGGGTGCTTTGATTGCCAACGCGGAATTGGCGGCTCTGGCTCGAGGAGTTGTGGGTGATGGTGGGGGCATTCCGGTGGAACAACAGATGCAAGTGCTAGCGGCGATCGAGAGTTATGATCGCTGGTGGAGAGAGGAGTTTAGCGCCGAACACGATCACTTCCGGTTGTTGGGTCAGGATAACCTGCGCCGCTATCTGCCGTTCCGCACGGTGCATGTGCGTGTCAGTGAGGAAGATGGGGGGTTTAATGTTTTTGCACGGGCCGCAGCGGCGAGGGTGACGGGAGCCAAGGTGATTGTCACTTGTCGACCCGGCCTAAAGCTTTCAGCTGTTGATCAACTGAAGCGTCTCACCGAATCATGGGATGGGGGTATCGAGTTCATCGAAGAGACAGATGATGCTTTGGTGAAGGCTATGCGCGATGGGGATGTAGAACGGATTCGGGCAGGTGGGGCAGGGATTGTGTCTGATGAGGTGTTGTTCGCTGCGTCGGAATGTTATGTTCACGTGGCGCGTGAGCCGGTGTTGGCGGAAGGTCGCGTGGAACTGCTTTGGTATGTTCGCGAGCAGAGCATCAGCTTTGACTACCACCGCTATGGCAACCTGGGAGCTAGAGCGGGCGAGGTGCGAAGTGCGCCGATTTAATGGTGTTTTGGAGCCAAGTCGAGATGAGGCGCGCAGGAATAGGCGTTATTCCTGACTATATAGTCAGGAATGGCGGAAAAATTTTCGATTATTTTCGTGCGGTGAATGCGCGTCATTGTGTTTGGTTTTGGGGATTGTGGAATTTTGTGGGTGGCGAAATTTGGGCCATGACGGGTAGCCTACGGCCAGGAGAATAGAGCTGAACGCGGGTTCAACAAGCGAGAGGCGGGGCAGTTGGTTTCAACCAAGGGAAATGGGGGGCGAACCTCTCTGACGCCAATAGGCACTATAGGTAAAAGCGATTGAACACCGAAACGTCATAGTGCTAGCCTTGCAGTCATGAATCCCCGCGAATCTTCCGTTTGGCCGTCCAGATCTCTTCGCCAGCCTCAGGTCGATCTGCCTTAAGTGAAGCATATTTCCCAAAGCATGCGATTGACCAAAGCCGTCCATGTGAAGAGCTTGTCAGCCCTCCCAACGATTCGTCCTGCGATCTGATTTTTGATTTAACCACAACAACCGAAGCCAACATCATGTCCTCACCCACTGAAGCGAAATGTCCCTTCCACCAGACTGCCGGCGGCGGCACCACGAACCGTGACTGGTGGCCGAACCAATTGAAGGTCGAGCTCCTGAATCAACACTCCGCGAAGTCGGATCCCATGGGGGAAGGCTTCAACTATGCCGAGGAATTTTTGAAGCTGGATCTGGCGGCGGTGAAGGCTGACCTGGCTGCGCTCATGACGGACTCCCAGGACTGGTGGCCCGCAGACTTTGGTCATTACGGCGGCCTTTTCATCCGTATGGCCTGGCATAGCGCGGGGACATATCGCACAGGCGATGGCCGGGGCGGTGGTGGACGCGGACAGCAGCGGTTCGCGCCGCTCAATAGCTGGCCGGACAATGTGAGCCTGGATAAGGCTCGCCGCCTGTTGTGGCCTATCAAGCAGAAGTATGGCCGCAAGATTTCCTGGGCTGACTTGATGATTCTGACGGGGAATGTCGCCCTCGAAACGATGGGATTCAAGACCTTCGGCTTTGCCGGTGGCCGTCAGGACACGTGGGAGCCTGATCATGATGTGTATTGGGGCCGCGAGACCACCTGGCTGGGCGGCGATGTGCGCTATGCGCATGGATCCGAAGGTGTTGAAAAAGAGGGCGGTGTTTTGGTCTCGGATGACGATGCTGATGGTGATATCCACAGCCGCAATCTGGAGAATCCGCTGGCTGCAGTGCAGATGGGTCTGATCTACGTGAACCCCGAAGGTCCGGATGGCAATCCTGACCCCGTTTTGGCAGCGAAGGACATCCGGGACACGTTCGGTCGCATGGCCATGAATGATGAGGAAACGGTCGCGCTCATTGCGGGCGGTCACACCTTCGGCAAGACACATGGCGCTGGTCCTTCCTCAAACGTAGCGGCTGAACCAGAAGCGGCGGGCTTGGAGGAGCAAGGGTTCGGCTGGAAGAACAGCTTCGGCTCCGGCAAAGGCGGCGACACGATTACGAGTGGCTTGGAGGTTACCTGGACGACGACGCCCACGAAGTGGGGCAACGGCTTCTTTGAAAGCCTCTTTGGCTATGAATGGGAACTGACAAAGAGCCCTGCGGGGGCGCAACAGTGGAGGCCGCGCAATGGTGCTGGCGAAGGCACGGTGCCGCATGCGCATGATGCTTCCAAGAAGATTGCACCGTCCATGCTAACGACGGACCTGGCGCTGCGCTTTGATCCCGAGTATGAAAAAATCTCGCGCCGCTTCCTGGCGAATCCGGATCAGTTTGCCGATGCCTTTGCTCGTGCGTGGTTCAAGCTGACGCACCGCGACATGGGGCCGCGTGCCCGTTACCTCGGGGCGGAAGTGCCTGCGGAAGAGTTGATCTGGCAGGATCCGATTCCGGCCGTGAATCATCCGCTGGTGGACGCCCAGGATATTGCCTCGCTGAAGAGCAAGATTTTGGCGTCAGGGCTGACCGTATCGCAGTTGGTATCCACTGCATGGGCTTCGGCATCGACGTTCCGTGGGTCCGACAAGCGCGGTGGCGCGAACGGCGCTCGTATTCGTCTGGCGCCGCAGAAGGATTGGGAAGTAAACGCGCCTGAGCAACTGGCCGAAGTGTTGAAGACGCTGGAAGGTGTTCAGGGTGACTTCAACGGTTCACAGTCGGTGGGCGGCAAGAAGATCTCGCTGGCGGATATCATCGTGCTGGCAGGAAATGCTGGCATCGAGCAGGCAGCGAAGAATGCGGGACACAATGTGACGGTTCCTTTCACGCCGGGGCGCATGGATGCCTCCGCGGACCAAACCGATGTGGAGTCTTTTGAAGCGCTCGAGCCAATCGCGGATCCGTTCCGTAGCTATCTGAAAGGCCGCTACTCGATCCCAGCGGAAGCTCTGATGATCGATAAGGCGCAACTGCTGACGTTGACGCCGCCGGAGTTGACGGTGCTGATCGGCGGTCTGCGGGTGTTGAACATCAATGCGGGCGGTGCGAAGCACGGTGTCTTCACCGACAAACCAGAAGCGTTGACCAATGACTTCTTCGTGAACCTGCTCGACATGGGCACGGAGTGGAAGTCGGTCTCGCCTTGTGGGAATGCCTTTGCGGGTATCGATCGCAAGTCAGGCGCGCCCAAGTGGTCGGCCACGCGGGTGGATCTGGTCTTTGGATCAAACGCGATCCTGCGTGCTCTGGCGGAAGTCTATGCCAGCTGTGATGCGCAAGGAAAGTTCGTGACGGACTTTGTAGCGGCCTGGACCAAAGTGATGAATCTGGATCGGTTTGATTTGAAGTGATTCATCAGATGGGATGATTTAAATCGTGGAACCCCGGACGAGAGATCGTCCGGGGTTTCTTTGTGATGGGCCGAAGAAAGGGAGGGGTGCGTCTTCTGAAGGATGCTTCCCCCAAAATGGAACTATTGGAAATGCCCTCGCACTCGACAATTCCTACTGCTGATTTATGGTGGTAGCATGAGTCCTAGTCTTGAAAAAATCCGGGATGAAATTCGCCATCTGCCTTTTGCTGAACGGGTTCGATTCGTCAAAGTCCTGGAAGATGACCTCGATACCGATGAGGAAGGAGCCGAAGAAGAGATCGAAGCTGCTTGGAATGCGGAAGAGCAAAGCCGGGTCGATCAGATTACGCAGGGCAGTGTCCAGTTGTTAACTATGAGCGATCTTACAGCGCGTCTCGATGCGGTCCGTGCCAGAAATACGGCATGAGCGAAATTGAGTTTCATCCGCTGGCAGTTGATGAGATTTCGGCTGCTTACGACTATCTTTTTCAACATGCTGGGCGTGGAATTGCGGAGGATTTTCGTGCGACCGTTGAGAAAAAGCTGATTTACTGTTCACAAAATCCGCTCGCGTATCGGATCCGGCGTTACCAGGTGGTCGTGCCAATCTGGAACGGTTTACGGAGCACTACATCGCCTACATGCTTTGGGCCGACCGATTCGTCGTGATTGCTTTTGGGCATGCAAAGCGGCGCCCGTTTTATTGGTATCGGCGCCCCAAAAAATTTTCGGGACACTAGTCATTCTTGAGTCTGCTCGTGGGCCGCCGAGTTGTCATGAGATCCGTCGTCATCCAGCGAGCCGTCTTGCTGGCGTGTCAATCGACCCGCAGCGATTCCAGATCGTAACTGAAAACCTCGAGATATTCTTCGGCGGCGGGCGCACTAGGCTGCCACTGTAAACTGCGAAAGCGACAAGGTTCCGCCCCGCTTCGGCGTAATATACGGAAGTGCAAGCGTTACCCCTCGCATCAACTCGCATCGTTTTTCCCCTCATGCCCCTCTTTCGTATGGGTGGCTTCATGCGCGTTTGCGCGCTAGTCCCGCTGTGGTTTGCGTTTGCCGTGGCCACCCCGGTTCATGCAGCGGTGGACTATGCCAAGGACATCCAGCCGATGCTGGCTGAGCATTGTTTTCACTGCCATGGCCAGGACGAGGGGTCACGGAAAGGGAGGCTGCGTCTGGATGTGCGTGATGCGGCGTTGCAGGGTGGCAAGGCCGATGGACCGGCCATCATCCCCGGACAGCCGGAGAAGGGCGCGCTCATGGCCCGGATCCTCGCGCACGATGAGGACGAGGTGATGCCGCCCGCTGAGGAGAAGAAACCATTGAAAGCGGCGGATATCGAAAAGCTCAAGGCGTGGATCAAAGATGGGGCGCCTTACGCCGGACACTGGGCCTTCAATAAACCGGTCAAAACAGCGCCGCCGTCCGATGGCGAAAGTGCGGCCCCGCTGGATGCCTTTATCCAGGCGAAGCTCAGAGAGAAGGGTATGGCACCCTCCCCGCCCGCTGCTCCTGAGACCTTGTGCCGTCGGCTACATCTCGACCTGATCGGGCTGCCGCCCTCACCGGCAGAGGTGGATGCCTTTGTTGCGGAGGCCAAGGCGAAAGGCGTTCAGGCTGCAGTGGAGGCCAAAGCGGACGCCCTGATGCGGGATCGGCGCTATGGAGAGAAGTGGGCGCGGCAATGGCTCGACGTGGCCAGGTATTCGGACAGCAATGGCTTTGAAAAGGATCTGCCGCGCGAGCAATGGATCTGGCGCGACTGGGTGGTTCGAGCTCTCAATGAGGACAAACCTTACGACCGGTTCATCGTGGAGCAGATCGCAGGCGACATGCTTCCCGCGGCTTCAAAGGATCAGATCGTCGCCACCGGCTTCCTGCGCAACGGCATGATCAATGAGGAGGGGGCGATCATCCCCGAGGAGTGGCGGATGGAGGGCATGTTTGACCGCATGGATGTGGTCGGTTCCGGCATCCTCGGCCTTTCGCTGAAATGCGCGCAATGCCACACGCATAAGTTTGATCCCATCAGCCACACGGAGTATTTCGGACTGTTCGCCTTTCTGAACGATACCTATGAAGCCAGGTCTTGGGTATTCACTAAGGAAGGCGAGGAGGCGATTGCGAAGATGAAGCGGGAGATCACCCGCATCGAGGGAGAACTTAAAAAGAAACATCCTGACTGGCAGACGCAGATGGAAGCGTGGGAGGTGGCGGAACTGACCTCCTGGAACAAGACGCCCTGGACCATTGTTCATGCTGATGATACGCATTCCTCCGGCGAGCTAAACCATCCCACGGTGCTTCCAGACGAAAGCATCCTGACATTGGGTCATCCAACTACAAACGGGGACGTGCATTTGTTCGCCAGCCCGAAGTTGGAAAACGTCACCGGCCTACGGCTGGAAATTCTGAAACATGGAGATCTGCCCATGGAAGGTCCAGGCCGCAGTTACAAAGGATCGTGGGCACTATCGGAACTCATCGTAGAAGCCAAGAAGCCCGACAGCGATAAGTGGGAGCGACTGAAGCTGAAGAATGCGATCGCGGATTACGAAGAACCGGCCGCGGGCTTGGAGAAAGAGTGGGAGAACCCCGCCAAAAATCCAGATCGGCGGCTACGCGGCCCAGCTTCCTTCGCCGTGGACGGTGACCCTTTGACCGCGTGGCGCGCGGATCGTGGCGCAGGCCGCCGCAACAGTGATTCGGTGTTGGTCGCCCAGTTTGAGGCACCAGTGACCCTGCCACCCGGCACGAAGGTGAAGATCGCACTGCTACAAGACCATAGCGGAACTGACACCGGACGTGCCGCCATGGTCGGCCGGTTCCGTGTGGCGCTCACGCAGGATTCGGAGCCGAAGGTCTCGCGCACGCCCTATGCCGCGATCCTCGCCATGCAGACGCCGCTAGAGAAGCGCAGTTCAGATCAGAAGCAGGCCATTTTTGATGCCTGGCGTTCGGCGACCGGAGCGATGAAAGCCTTCAACGATCAGATCGAAAAGCAATGGGCGGCCTATCCTGAAGCTCCCACCACGGTGCTGCGCCTCGCAGAGCGGACTCCGGAAGACGCCCGCCGCACGTACTTGTTGGACCGCGGCGTGTGGAATCAGGCGAAAGAAGAAGTCCGGCCACAGGCGCCCGCCGCGCTTCACCCCCTGCCCGCAGGTAGCGCGCTGAATCGCCTGACCTTTGCACAGTGGCTGGTGGACCGGAACTCTCCACTGACGGCGCGTGTGGCGGTCAACCGCCTGTGGCAGGCGGTATTCGGAGTAGGCATCGTGGAGACGGCAGAGGACTTTGGCACCCGTGCGCACGAGCCGTCGCATCGCGAACTCCTCGACTGGCTGGCCGTGGATTTCATGGAGCGCGGATGGAGCCAGAAGCAGCTTCTGCGCACTATCGTCACATCGAAGACTTATCAGCAGAGCAGTGCCGCCACGCCAGCGCTTCTCGAGGCAGATCCCAAAAACCGCCTGCTGGCACGCGGCCCGCGGTTCCGTGTTGAGGCGGAAGTCGTGCGCGATCTCGCGCTGTCGGCGGCTGGTCTTTTGACTGAGAAGGCGGGCGGACCCAGCGTCTTTCCGCCCATGCCGCAGAGCGTGCTGGAGTACAACTACAACAAGCCCACCTACTGGAAGCCTGCTGAAGACGCCAGCCGCTACAGCCGCGCGCTCTATGTCTTCCGCAAGCGATCCATGCCTGACCCCGCCATGCTCGCCTTCGATGCTCCCACAGGCGACACCTCCTGCACTCGCCGCCCGCGGTCAAACTCGCCTCTGGCCGCCCTGACCACAATGAACGAGCCCATCTTCGTGGAGGCATCCCAGGCGATGGCGCTCCGTGTGTTGCGTGAAGGCGGGCCGGATGATGCCAGCCGTATCATCCACGCCTTCCGTCTCTGCACGAGCCGGCACCCCAGCGATTTCGAACAGAACGAGATCCAACGGCTCATTCTGTCCCGGCGCGAGCGACTGAAGAAGGGTGAACTCATGGCTGCCGATATCGCCTTCTCTCCGCTCACCAAACCGACCGCCATTCCGCCCGATGTCACGCCAAATGAAATCGCCGTATGGACCATCGTTTCCCGTGTGCTGCTGAATCTCGATGAGACGATCACCAAAAACTGAAATCATGAACCGCGCCGAATCTTTTCAAGTCGGGCAATTCCGTCAGCTCACGCGCCGCTGGTTTCTGCGAGACAGCACGGTGGGCGTCGGGGCCATGGCCTTGCACAGCCTGATGGCTCGCGATGTCATGAGCATGCCTGGAACCAACCCGCTTGGGTCGCGCCAGCCGCATTTCCCGGCCCGTGCGAAGCGCGTCATCTACATGTTTCAGGCAGGCGCGCCCAGCCATCTCGAACTCTTTGATTACAAGCCTGAGTTGGTAAAACGCAACTGCCAACTGCCGCCTGCCGAATTACTCAAAAACTATCGCGCTGCCTTCATCAAGCCGAACTCCGCCCTGCTGGGGCCGAAATTCAGCTTCGCCAAACGTGGCGAGTGCGGCATGGAGTTGGGGGAAGTGATCCCGCACATCGGCAGCATCGCGGATGATATTTGCCTGATCCGCACCATGCAGACGGACGCCGTGAACCATGCGCCGGCGCAGATCCTGATGAACACGGGCAATCAGAACTTCGGCCGCCCCAGTTTCGGCGCCTGGACACTCTATGGCCTGGGCAGCGAGGGGGAAGACCTGCCCGGCTATGTAGTTCTCACTAGTGCCAAAGGCACCAGTGGTGGCGCGAGCAACTACGGCGCAGGTTTCCTGCCGAATATGTTTGGCGGCGTACCCTTCCGCAGCACGGGTGACCCGCTGCTCTATCTCTCTAATCCCGCAGGTTACGATCATGAAACCCAGCGGGCATCGCTCGATACATTGCAGACGCTCAACGAGGCCGCCTTTGCCACCCAGGGCGACCCGGACATCACGGCGCGCATTCAGAGCTATGAGATGGCGCACCGCCTGCAAAGCAGCGCTCCTGAACTCATCGATTTGTCCACCGAGCCACAGCATGTGCTCGACTTGTATGGCATCAAGGACATCAAGCAGCCGGGCTATGCGCGGAACTGCCTGCTCGCCCGCCGGCTCGTTGAGCGCGGGGTACGTTTCGTGCAGCTCTTTCATGAGGCCTGGGACCAACACGGCAACCTGAAAGCCGGGGTGACCACCAACGCGAAGGATACTGACCAAGCCAGCGCGGCCCTTGTCAAAGACCTGAAGCAACGCGGCCTGCTCGATGACACACTCGTCATCTGGGGAGGTGAGTTCGGCCGCACGCCCATGGTTCAGGGCGGCAACGACGGCCGGGATCATCACAACCGCTGCTTCTCCTTCTGGCTCGCCGGCGGCGGTGTGAAGCGCGGCCATGTCCACGGCGAAACGGACGACTTCGGCTTCAATCCCATCACCACTCCGGTGCACGTGAACGATCTCAACGCCACCCTGCTGCACCTGCTTGGATTTGACCACAAGAAGCTAACCTACCGCGCGCAGGGCCTCGACATGCGCCTCACCGGTATCGCGGGAAATGTGGTGAAGGATCTTATGGCGTAGCAAAGTTATATAACTTTGACTGATTTGGTCTGAAGTTATCCGTCGTCAGTTTGTCTTTTAATTGATCCCTGAGTGAGCCATCTCATCAGGATTTTCTTTGATGAGTTAATGGTTCATCGGGCACCTTTGAAAATTTTTAAAGAGTAATATGTCTGGACGATGTCAATTCCATTGCGCCGAAGGCATTTTTCTCTAAATGCATTCGAGTCAATACCCCCCGAATAAAGCATGACCAAAAGAGCGCTCGTCCTGACCTTAGCTTTGGCGCTCTTTGCCCCGCTCACTCAGGGAGTGGCGGCGGTGATTTTGATCAACTTTGATGGCATTGCTGGCACGAACTTTGGCGCGATTTCGAGCGCGTATCAGCCTCTGGCGGGCCAAGGTATCACCATGACTTACAGTAATGTGGGTCTCTACAATCTGGGACCTGACCATACGAACGGCACCTCTGGGGGAACACGGTGGAGCACCTTCGAAGAAAATGGCGAGAACACGGTGATGTCAATTTCCTTCAGTTCGTCAGTGAGTGCTCCATCCATGTGGTTGACCACGTTTTTCGGAGGAACTTCCGGGCGCTCGCTTGATGTCGTGATCAGGGCCTATAGCGACACGGCGGGTACGAATTTGATATTTACCGATACCTTTACGACGCCTGCCCACGCGGCGGGGGCTGGAAATTATGTCTGGGCAGAGTATACTGGCCTGGCCTCTGTCCCGAGCTTTCAGCGGTTCTCGTTAACGACGGCTGCTGGCGGTGGCACTGCGCAACTTGATGATCTTAGGATTCTGGCTGTGCCTGAGCCGTCGGTTATGGGTTTGTTGGCGGTCGGGGGTGGGGGATTGATCTTCCGCCGGCGGAGAAAGCGGTAGGAATTTGGCTCTTCGGTAGCTATCAACAGTCTGGGTGCCTAGCTTTGCAGGCAGGTCTGTTCTATTGACGGCGCTATTTAAGAAGGCGCTCCGAGAAACTGCGTTTGTGCAGTCAGCGTGTAGCGACCTCACTTTGCGTCAGAGCTAACCCAAAAAATACGCTGCTTTAAGACCAAGGTCCCATAGCAGGGACGGGGAAATCTGGTTTTTTCATAGCAAGCTCTCAAGCCAAAGAACTGCATGCCGATCTCCCGCACAGGTACATTCGCCGTCGTCCCGTGCGACCTCTAAAAATATGCCTGACACCTTTGATCTCATCGTCCTTGGTGGGGGTCCTGCGGGCACGAGTGCCGCCGCTGCGGGCGGTTTCCTAGGTAAGCGTGTTGCCATTGTTGAGTTGTCAGGTGCCCTGGGAGGAGCCGGGATTAATACTGGGACCATTCCCAGCAAAACGCTCCGTGAAACCGCGCTTGTACTGAGTGGATGGCGATCACGGCGGCTCTTTGGTGTGGATCTCTCTCTACAGCGGGAGGCTACTGTTGGCGACTTCATGGGACACCAAAAAGCCGTAAGCCAAGCCGAACAGGCACGGACGGAGGGCATCCTTAGATATCGGAACGTCACTCGATATCGTGGCTCAGGAAGCTTTGTAGATCCTCACACCATTGAAGTGGTGTCGGATGAGTCGAAAATTGTGCTGCATGGGGAGAAAATCCTTATTGCCACGGGATCATCTCCGCTTCGCCCGCCGGAGTTCGCCTTTGAAGACGAGCGTGTGCATGACTCAGATGAAATATTGCTGCTAAAGGCGATGCCAAAGAAGCTGGTCGTAATCGGGGGTGGCGTCATAGGAAGTGAATACGCTGGGACTTTCGCTGCGTTGGGAGTCGATGTGCGATTGGTAGACGGGCGCGATGTGCTGATGCCCTTTCTTGACGCAGAGGTCTCGCAAGCTCTTGCCGAGGCTATGGCCGCAAACGGCGTGAAGTTTCATTGGAAAGAACGGGTTACTTCATGTGATATCACCCAGCCTGATGACGTCGTGCTGACTTTGTCTTCCGGTGCAAAGTTAACCTGTGATGGAGTACTGGTCTGTGCTGGACGGCAGAGCAATACTCATAGCTTGAATCTGGAAGCCGCCGGTATCACTCCGGGCAGGCGCGGTCTCGTCCCGGTAAATGAGCGCTATCAAACGTCTGCACCTCACATTTACGCTGCCGGAGATGTGGTAGGGCCTCCTGCGCTCGCGGCGACTGGCATCGAGCAGGCGCGGGTGGCTGTAGCGCACGCATTCGGGTCGGCATTCAAAAGCGAAATTGCCACAATCCTGCCAACGGGAATTTACACGATTCCAGAGGCAAGTATGGCGGGAGAAACGGAGGCGTCCCTCACTCAGCAGGGTATCGATTACGTGGTGGGCAGAGCACGCTACGCTGATGTCCCTCGTGGGCAGATTATCGGAGACGAGGTGGGCTTTTTGAAGCTGCTCTTTCGCCGAGACGATATGAGGCTGCTTGGTGTTCACGTGGTGGGTGAACAAGCCACGGAACTGGTGCATATCGGACTTATGGCGCTCCTCACCGGAGGCACAGCAGATCTTTTTAATCGGGCATGCTTCAACTATCCTACCCTGGGCGACCTATATAAAAACGCCAGCTATGACGCTCTTTCGAAATGCCTCGCGTAATTCGCACATACCCACCACCGAACTATTGCAAAGCTTGATCCATAATCGTCTCTCTGCTCATCCAACCATGAACCTACTGCCCTGCCTTCACCTATCCCGCCCTGTCGTTCTTATCTTTACAATTTCCACGACCCTGTTCTTCCAAAACGCGTCAGCGGAAATTGAGCCAGCAGCCCGGGAGCTCGCGAAAGCGGTCACCGCAAAGCTTGGCAGTGCCCAGACCATCCGGCTGACTGCCAAGCACAAGCTTGACCTTGCCTTGGGCGTGAATGCCGGTCATGAAACGGCTCCGATGGAGATCACGGTCAAACGACCGAATCAATTCTATTCCATTCAGCGTGCCGGCGCAGACACTCAGGAGCTCGCGTTCAATGGAACGTCGCTCTGTCTCATGCACCCTCAACTCAAGCACCACGCGATTCAGTTGCTCAAGGCCGGTTCCATTGAAGAATTCGCCGACCGCGTGGATGATCGTTTTGGGTTTCGCCCACCCATCGCCGAGTTGCTGGCACATGATGCCGCCACGCAACTGTTTCTCAATGTAACTTCGGCCCGCGTCATGGGCATTGAGAGGGTTGGCTGGACCAGTTGTGAGCGGTTGCACTTTGAGCAGGAGGGCATGACAGGAGACCTCTGGGTCGGAGTGAAAGACAGGCTGCCTCGCCGCTATCTCCTGACTTTTACGGATATTAAAGGGAGCCCGCAATGGGATATCAGGCTTTCTAAATGGGTGTTGAATGAACCAGTGGATGAGAGCCTCTTTTCAAAGCGCCCGCCGTCCGACTCCACCCAGATCCAGATGCTGAAAAGCCGTTAATCCGCGGACACATCCAACCTCTTATTGGCCTGACCTTTATGAAGCTCACTCATTCGTCCTCTCTCCTGCGTGCCATACTTGTTGCCGTCACCGCTGTTGCCGTGATGTCGTCTGTTTTCGCGGCACCTCGTCATCGCCCGGGCAACCCCCGAGGGGTTCACGATCCGCGCGGCGCGCTGGATCCCCGCGGGGTAGCAGACCCACGTGGCATTGCCGATCCCAGAGGTGTCCGCGATCCTCGCGGTATTGCTGACCCGCGCGGGGTACTGGATCCCCGTGGAATCGCCGATCCGCGTGGGGTGTTTGATCCCCGGGGTCCTTTCGATCCGCGCAATCCCCATCGCTATATGTATGGCCTGCCTACCGGCTACGCCATCCGGGCTTTTGGTGGGGTGAACTACTACCTTTGCGCCGGGACCTACTACTACGCGTATTACATCAACGGACAAAAAGTCTACGTGAAGACGACTTTGAGGAATGGTGTTCCTGTGGTGCCTCCGCGTCCTTATTGAGAGGGAAGAGCAAGACCGCGAATGCCTTCACCCCCCGAAAGTCCTTCCGATAAAAAGATCCTTACTCCGCAATATACGTATCATCATGCTGATACGGCGGGGCGCAGCAGACGAGGAAACGTAGGGTGGTTTCCTTTGCGGTGATCTGGTGCCAGGACATGGTGGGGATGAGGATGGCATCGCCGGGTTTGACTTCGCGGAGTTCGCCGTCGAGGTCCATGATGCCGGTGCCTTCGATGATGTAGTAAAATTCTTCGCTCTCCTTGTGGTAGTGGCGCTGGATGGTACCGCCGGCAGGGAGGGAAGCTTCGGCGAGACTTTGCTTTTGGACGGGGGCGTTGGTGCGATCCAGAAGGCTGCGGATGGTGGAATCGTCTTTCGTGGTGAAGGGAACCGACTCGGAAAGCTGGTTGATTGTCATCATGGTTCCGCCATGCTTTGACGCAAGGCGGGGAAGCGCAAGCGTTATCTCGCTAGCGAATTGATCGATCCGCCAGCAAACCCCATTTGATTGTCACTCATCCATCCATTCATTCATGAAGACCGCCTTTTCCATTTCGGGCTGTAGAGCCATCATTACGGGGGCTTCTTCGGGACTGGGGGCGGAGTTTGCGCGGCAGATGGCGGGAAGGGCAGAGTTGTTGCTGCTGGCGGCGCGGAGCCGGGAGGCGATGGAGACGCTCGCCGCGGAACTGAAGGGCAAGCATCCGGCGCTGAAAGTGGAGATTTGCGTGTGTGATCTGGCAGTGGACGCTGGTAGGGCGGCACTGTGGCAGGCCGTGGATGCGCTGCCGGAGCGAACGACGCTGCTGATCAACAACGCGGGGCTGGGGGATTACGGCGCGTTCGCTGAGGCACCGGAAGCGCGCATCCGGCAGCAGATTGATCTGAATATCAGCGCCTTGACGCTGCTGACGCGGGAGTATCTGGGCCGGGTCCAGCCAACGGCGGAGCGGCCAGCAGCGATCCTGCAGGTGAGTTCGCTGGCAGGGGTGATCCCGATGCCGGAGATGGCGGTGTATGCGGCGACGAAGTCGTATGTGACAAGCCTGACGGAGGCCTTGGCGACCGAACTGGCGTCAAAGCACATCCAGGTGATGGCGGTATGCCCTGGACCGACGCCGACACAGTTCGGCAAGAACGCGGTGCGGCCAGATGGCAAGGATATTGACCGGGGCGGTCAGGACTTGCTGAAGATCCCGGCGGAGCGGGTAGTGGCAGAAGCCCTGCAATGTCTGGAGGCGGGAGGGACGCTGGTGTACCCCTCCAAGCGGGTATCGCTGGCAGCGTATCTTTTCCGGACGATGCCGCGTTTTTTGCTGCGCGCAGGCCTTCGCTTAAGATTGCAGCGCAGCCAGGGACGGGCATAATATTTAGCTTCCCCATGGCCAACGAAAAGAAAACCACCTCACGTCCCAGTCGCCGATCACGTGGTGAGCAGGATGAAGTCGACTTGCAGGGAAGATGGGAGATGAGAAAGCGAGGCTGGTTCAGCAGCTTCAGCCGTTTTCTGCTGCTCGCAATTGTATTGGCGATGCTGGTGCTGCCCTTCACGCCGTATGCGGGGAAGATCAAACGTTCGATCAATGAGCTCGTGGAGAAGGCGCGTTCGACAAAGGTGGTTTACCGCGACGTGCCCAAAGAAGTGACGGTGACGAAAGAGGGCAAGGTGGTGGTAAAGGAAGTCATCAAGGAAGTGGAAGCGCCGCCGCCGCCCCTGCCGTCGTCCTTTATTCCGCGCAAGGAAGTGGATGTGGCCACGCTGTATAACGGCATCACGATCGAGACGAATCTTGATTCCACGGAAGGCACGTATGCGAGTTTGGAGCGTGGGGACAAGGATGCTTTCAAGGTGGAGTTTCAACTGAAGATCAAGGTGCCGAAGGCCAACAGCACGCTGCCGGAACTCGCACGAGTGAATGAGCATCTGCCGAAGATGCTGCCCGGATTAGAGTCCATGCTGGAGACGGGGAAGGTGTCCGGTTTCTACCACAAGCTCTATGACCTGAAGACGTCGAATGTGCAGAAGAATCTGACGCGACTAAACAAGATTCTGGATCGTCATAATTTCTTCGATTGCGAGACGATCCTGGAACTGACGCATCCTTCCACGAAGCGGCGTATCCTGCTGATCCAAAGTGACATGGACGTGGTCGCGGATGGTTCAGATGGGGACCGCATGCCGGTGATGAGCGCAGGCATTTACGAAAGCGATTATTACCAGCCCTCCACGAGTTATGAATGGGCCAAACAAGGAAAGACGACCAACCCATTGCTGGCTGGTTGGGAAGGGCGCCTGAACGCGGCGAAGAAAGAATACAATCAGAAGGGATTGTCTGCCGCGCGGAATGCGGAACTGAAGTCCACCATGCAAAACGCGGAGGCGATCATCCGCTCGCTGAAGACACGAAGCAGCCTGATCGCGGAGAAGGATCCGTTCATCGTGCTGTCCCTGTTGTTCCGGGGGTATCCGGCCAACCACCCGCATGCGCCGAGCATGGGAGACTACGCGGCCGTCATTCATGGGGACAAGATTTACCCGGCCATCTGCGGCGACTACGGTCCGACGTTCAAGATGGGGGAGGCGTCGCTGATGGTAGCAAAAAAGATCAGTGAGAAAGCCACGCCTTACATCCGGCCTGAGTCGGATCTCAAGGTGTCTTATGTCATTTTCCCGGGAACGGCAGAGAAGCCTTTCGGGCCGCCGAATCTGGATCACTGGCACGAAAAGGTGGCGGAATATCTGAAGGACGCAGGCGGGCTGGGAGATGGCTACACCTTGTACAAGTGGGAGAATCCTTTCCCAGCGAAGGTGGAGCCGGCACCGACGCCAGCAGTGGTGACTCCGCCAGTGGCGGAAACCCCGGGAACTACGGCCACTCCTCCAGCCACGACCGAGGCACCTGCGCTGCCGTCAGCTACGTCTGGAGAGTCGTCAGGCGGAACGCCGCCTCCGGTTCAGCCATAAATCGACAGGCGAGGCTCAGAGAGATCCGCGCTTGAAAACGGCGATGTGCTTGTCCACCGCTTTGCCTGCGGTGGGGAGCTGCCGGGCCAGGGGATTCGAATGATTGGCCACGAGTTTCGCGCCCAGCTTCTGGAGGGCGTCGAGGGCGAGTTGGTGCTCTTTGTCGAAGTAGCTCGTAATGACGAGGAGGCCGCTCTCGTCCATACGGGCAAGGCCTTGCTCGAAGATGCGCTTCCAGATCTCTGAGCCGTGCCAGTAGTTCTGGTGGCGGAGAAGGACGAGGTTGAAATCGTTGCCCAATTCCTTGTGCTGGCTGAGCTTGGTGGCGTCTTCCAGGATGAATTCGGTAGGCAGCTTTGAGTGAAGATCGCGAGCCTGGAGGATCTCGCGGATGCGGATGTCTGCTCCCACGAGGCTGACATCGCCCGAAGTCTGTTTCTTTGCGAAGTTCACCAGGGCCTGGGCTTCATCGCAGCGACCGCAGGCCAGATCGAGAAGGCGCAGGTCGTTTTTGGCGCTGGAGATTTGCAGATGCGGGGCGACGTGCTGGTCGAAGAGACCGCCGAAGACCTGCATGTCCTGGAGGATGGGATCGCCTGACATTGCTCGATCAGTTTAGGGGGTGGCAGCAGCGGTTCGAGTTCGGGTCGGCCCGAAAGCCTCGGCTACAGTAGTGGGAGCCTTCTTCTTCTCCAGGAGCGGCATGGAATCCGGAGCGACCTCGTCCTGGAGTTGGCGACGCTGCTGAAGTTCTTTATCCCACTGGATGTGAGGATCCTGGGTGGTGGTGGCATCGCTGAAGCCTAACGAGCCGGCTGCTCCTGAAAACAATTGGCCGGGCAGTTGGAGGATGCTCGAGAGCACTTTGCAACTGGTCAACGAAAGGGGCAGAGCCACCAGGCAGAGCAAAATGCGGAAAGTCTTCATGAGCGAGGGCGGGTAGGATACACTCCCAGAACGGCAGGGAAAGGACAAAGGGCTTAGACTAGGCCACCGTGCCTGCGGCAGAAGTCGGTTCGGGGGCGAGGAAGCCGTCAATGTCCAGACGCAGATGAGGGATGGTGAGGATGGACTCAATCCCATGAAGGAAGCCGCTGAGGATCACGGCGTCTGAAACTGTGGCTCGTTTTGCTGCCAAACCAGGGAGCACGTGACCCGCGCTGCCGGGTTTGTGGCCCACTTGCGCACCCTTATCTACCTCGGGTAGGAGCGGGTCTGGCACGCTGATGGTGAGGAGTGTGCCTGTGGCTGGATCGTAGAGGGAAGGATAGGGGATGGCGGCGAGATCCTCCGTGGTGGCTTGGAGCGGGGTCAGGAAAGTGAGTGGAACGGTTTTGTCCGGATCGATGGCAGCGGAAGGGGGAATGGTGAGCGAGGTGGCGGCTTCCTGAATAATGATGAGACGACCGTTCAGGGCGGATGGGACCTGGGTAATGTCCCAATAACAAGACAGCTTGCGAAGAGCTGGAATGGCCATTCCAAAGGTCTGTGCGGCTGGATGGCTCGCAGGGAGAAGGCAGAGGATGTGATCGTCCTCATGCAGCAGGGTGGTGTCGAGCACGCGAAGCGCATTCACGTGAGCTGTGGCGGCGGCTTCTTGAGAGAGTGGTTGACCATCCGGTTTGCGGAGAGACGGGATGTTTTTCACGATCTCGCGTGAGGCAAAGGCTTCGGCGCTGAGGGCGAGCATGGCTTCCTGGACACGCTCTGGGCTGGCCTCGCGAGCTTCCATAGGCTCGCCGAACCAGACGGTGACGCGGTAGGGCAGGGCTTTGGGAAGTTTTTTGAAGAAGCGGCCACCTTCGAAAGAGAAGATGCTGCCCCAAAGGCCATCCATCCAGACCGGTTGGACCTTGGCATCGTCGCCCATGCGAGCCATGAGTTCATAACCCTTGTGGATGCGGTTGAGAAAGCCGGTGCGGGTGATCTGGCCTTCGGGAAAGAGGACTACTGCTTCCTGCTGCTTCAAGGCATCTGCGACGGTGCGGATGGCTTCCTTGGCCTTCGTAGGCGAGATGGGAACGGAGCCGAAGAGTTTCAGCCCCCACTGGATGGACTTCATTTTGTAGAAGCTCTCCAGCATGACAAAACGGATGGGCCGGTCGCAGTTCACACTGAGCATGAGGGCATCCGCATAGCTCATGTGATTGGGCAGGAGGAGGACTGCGCCCTCCTTCGGAGTGCGCTCTTTATAGTGGGCTTTCAGCTTGTAGAGGACGCGTGCGATGGCGGTGGCAACCAGCATCAAGAGGGGACGCGGCAGCAGCTTCACCATGTAGACAGTAGCCGCCAGCATGATGGGAACGAGGGCCAGGAGCTGCCAGGAAGAGGGCAGACCGAGGGCGTGCATGCCTTTGACGAGTACTGCATTGGCGATGACGCTGCCCGTGCTATCCATGAGGTTTAGCGCAGACATCACGCGAGCGCGCTCGTCCGGGTGGGCCTGATCCTGGATATAAGCGTAGAGCGGCGTCATGAAGGCACCGCCCGCGATCCCTGCACCAATCATGGCGAAGTAGATCCAGGGACTGA
The DNA here is from genome assembly GCA_965284365.1 of Phragmitibacter sp. Taxonomy (GTDB): domain Bacteria; phylum Verrucomicrobiota; class Verrucomicrobiia; order Verrucomicrobiales; family Verrucomicrobiaceae; genus Phragmitibacter. The sequence continues at coordinate 1,023,298 of OZ260079.1, read as the reverse complement.
CGGGAGCGATGCCACTCCAGAACAGAGTTGTGGCGAGAAGGAAGCCGGAAAAAGGGACGAGGCCGAGCTCAATACGGCGACGGCAGATGAAGCCGGCGACCAGACTGCCGACCATGACGCCGATCCCCAGCATGGCTGGCATCATGGATTTGGCTTTGGCCGCCATGGCGGCATCCATGGGGAACATCTCATCACTCAGCGTGACGAGGATGCTGCCGACGGCATTGGAGACGAACCAGAAATAGGTGATGCCAATGGCGGCGAGCTTTAGGCCGCGATTGCGGAAGATGAGCTTCAGATGGCCGAAATGCTGCAACCAGATGCCGCGATGGAAGGTGAGATTGGGATGGTCCGGTGTGCGCTGGATCATGAGCGCGCCGAAAATCTGGGTGATGGATCCTACCGAGACCACAATGAGCGGGAGCCAGGCAGCATCCCAGGGATTGAGGCCTGTTTCCAGCCGCTTGGCAAACCACCAGCCCGCGATGCCCATGCCGCCGAGGATGCCCATGAAGTTGGTCAGTTGCAGAGTGCCGCTGGCGGAGCCGAGGCGGCGGGATCCGACAAGTTCCTTCATCATGCCCAGTTTGGCGGGGCTCAGGAAGGCCGCTTGCGTAGCCAGGAGAAGGAAACACCCCAAGCTCGCCAGGAGGGTGACCTGGACGTTGTGCAGAAACATTGCCCCAATGAAGAGGCCGAAAATGAGCATCTGGATGACCTGCATCCAGATCAGGACCCTTTGTTTGGAAAAGCGGTCGCTCATCCATCCGGCCACTGGAGCGAGGAAAATATAGGGCAGGGGGAAGATGGCCCCGAGGTAGATTTGAATGGAGCCGCCCAAGTCGGTGCCCTTGGCGGCGGCCCCTGCGAAGACCACGAGCAGCATCTTCACGAAGTTATCGTTGAAGGCGTTCAGCGCCTGCACCCACATGAGATGGAAGTAGGAACGGCGGTTTGCCGGGGGCAGATGGGCCGAGAGGTCGAGATCGGCATCAGGCGCGTCGGTCAAAGCAGGTCCAGGCATCGGCGGGCACCAAGGCACAAAGGAAGCCAGGCACAATGTCTATTTGCGACGAGTGCCGTAGATGCGTTTTTGCCCGTTGGCTTTTTCGAGGACTCATGCCATCATGGAAACTCGACTGCCCCATGAACTACTCCGAACTGCATCGATTTTACCACCTGCCTTTTTTCGCCCTGTTGCAACAGGCGCGGGCCGTGCATGAGCAGAACTGGCCAGAAGGCGAGGTGCAGCTCTGCACGCTGCTGTCCATCAAGACGGGTGGTTGCAGCGAGGACTGCGGGTATTGCGCCCAGAGCGCGAAGTACAGCACGGGTCTGCAGCGGGAGACGCTCATGGAAAAAGAGCAGGTCATGCAGCGGGCTCGAGCAGCACGGGCGAACGGCTCCACGCGCTTCTGCATGGGCGCGGCCTGGAAGGGTGTGCGCAGCGGCACTCCGAAATTTGATCAAGTGCTCGACATCGTACGGGACGTATCGACGCTCGGCATGGAAGTTTGCGTGACCCTCGGGGAACTGGGCGGTGAAGAAGCCGTGGCGCTCAAGGAAGCAGGCGTGACCGCCTACAATCACAATTTGGATACCTCACGGGAGCATTATCCCAATGTGGTGAGCACGCATACCTATGACGACCGCCTGCGTACCATCCGCAATGCCCAGGAGGCTGGCATGAGCGTGTGCTGCGGTGGCATCCTCGGCCTGGGTGAGTCTGTGGAAGACCGGCTGAAGATGCTGGAGACGCTGAGTGAATTTAATCCGCATCCGGAAAGCGTGCCGATCAATACGCTGATGCCCATCAAGGGCACACCGATGCAGGACAACGAAGTCGTGGATGTCTTCTCTCTCGTGCGGATGATCGCGGTGACGCGTATAGCGATTCCCAAAGCCAAGGTGCGTTTGAGCGCGGGCCGTTATTCCCTCAGCAAGGAAGCTCAGGCGCTTTGCTATTTCGCGGGTGCAAACTCGATCTTCTACGGTGACAAGCTGCTCACGACCGTGAATCCACGAGCAAATGAGGACATGGCCTTGCTGCGTGAACTCGGACTAGTGGCGCAATCACCCAACCCCGACATGAGCGCCCCTGAAGCAGATGCCGACCGGCCTCTTTCGCCTTGCATGGCACAGGCAAACGCAGAGGTGGGTGAAGAGTGCGGGGTGTGTGGTTGAATCCGCACGTAGCTGACACATTAAAGCCCCTGATCAGGGCACGTGAACGATGCGTCACCTAGAAAGTGACAGCCAAAATTTCATGCTGTCCGATTGTAGTTTTTTGGGCACATTCCATTGCTGGCCGCGAAACTCCTGCGGCTTCTAAACTCATCCTTTTCTGCACCATTCCCCTGGCATGAAAAATCTGCATCTCTCCCTTTTTGCCGGCGCGCTGGCATTGACCTGCTCGATCCAAGCTGCCGATCTGGTGAAGGCCAAGGATCCGGCTTCGATCAAGCGCTACGAGGGTTCACAGATCATCGCGCATCTGCCGCCGAAGTTTGATGAATATTACGCGGCGAACGGAAAGGAACGCAACTTCGGGAAGCGCAACCCCTTTGGTGAGTCCGCCATGAAGCTGGAGGGCAATCTGGCACGTTGGACCTATGTGGTGCCTGACACCGACCGCACTCCGACGGAAGTGTTTTCCAACTATAAGCAGGAATTCAAGCGGCTGAATCTGGAAGTCGTGCACGCGCCAGAGCCAGATGAAGCGGGCTGGATTGGGCCATCTTATGCCGACTACGAGGATAAGGTGAAGATCGGCCAGATTCTCGAATACAATGAGAGCGAAGAGCGCTATCTCATCGCGAAGTCTGCGGATGACAAGCCGACCTATTTCGTGCTTTTTGTCACGTCGTACAAAGACGGCATCATTCCAGAGAACTTGAAGTCAGTGGTGAAAAAGAACACCACCATCGTGCAACTGGACATTATCTCTCCCACGGAGATGGAGGAGAAGATGGTCTTCGTGAAGGCGGAGGATATGAAGAAGAGCATTGATAGCTCAGGCCATATCGCTCTTTACGGATTGTATTTTGACACGGGCAAAGACACGCTGAAAGACGAAGCCGCACCCGCTCTCGAAGAAGTGGTCAAGCTGCTGCAGTCCCAGCCTAAGCTTAAACTGTACGTGGTGGGTCACACCGACAACCAAGGCACGGCGGGCTACAATCTTGACCTGAGCCAGCGCCGGGCCGCCAGTATTGTGAATGCGCTTATCAGCGAGCACGGAATCAATCCAGCACGCCTGTATGCCCACGGCGTGGGGCTTTTCTGCCCCGTCACCTCCAACGACAGCGAGGAAGGCCGTGCCAAGAACCGGCGCGTGGAACTGGTGGAACAGTAAAGGGCACGCCGATTAGTCCAGGGCGTTAGCGTCAATTGGATGTCAGGCGGAAGATTTTGCCGTTCCAATCCAGAACGAGTACTTCCTTTTTGGCGTCTTCACAGAAGGCGGCAGGCTGAATGGGAGCTTTGCCTTTTTCATTGAGGGCTGCTTCATAGAGGAGGTCATTGGAGATGACTTTCTTGCCAGCCTTGTCGTAGCGGAGTGCCCAAATGCGGCCGGTCGCCCAGTCGCCGTAAATGTAAGCACTTTTGAGCTTGGGCAAGGCCTCGCCACGGTAAACGAAACCACCGGTGATGCTGATGCCAAGGGCGTGGTTGTATTCGTAAACCGGATCAATGAATTTGGCATCAGCCGGAGGAGCGTCCGTGCGGAGAGGGAAGGGGCTAGCGCCTTCGCGGAAGCTCCAGCCGTAGTTGCCGCCTTTTTCGATAAGATCGATTTCCTCCCAGATGTCCTGGCCGACATCAGCGCACCAGAAGCCACCTTCGGCATCAAAGGAAAGTCCCCAAGGATTGCGAAGACCAAGAGCATAAATTTCTTCACGTGTGCCAGGCTTGCCAACGAAAGGGTTGTCAGTCGGAATGCCATAGGGGCGACTGCCCTGAGTGCGATCCACATCGATGCGGAGGATTTTGCCCAATAGCATGAAGGGATTCTGCGCCGCGCGGGTGGCATCATCGCGTTTGCCGCCGTCACCAAATGCGATGTAGAGGAAACCATCTGGGCCGAAAAGCAGGTTGCCAGAATTGTGGTTCCAAAAAGGCTGCGGCACTTCCAAAAGAATGCGTTCCTTGTAGGGCGGATTGGCACCAGTGTTCTTGGGATCGACTGTCAGTTCACTGATGATGCTGCGCTTCGGATCCTGCTGGGAGTAATAGACGTAGAGCTTACCGTTCTGCGCGAATTTGGGATGGAACGCGAGGCCGAGGAGGCCCTCTTCAAACGCCCCGTCCTTGGCTTCCATGCTCCGGCTTGAGAAGTCCAGAAAGGGCGTGACTTCGCCGCTGGCTTCGTCTTTGGGGAGGATAACAACTTTTCCACGCTGTTGCACGAGGAAGATGCGCCCGGAGTCATCCGGCGGGATCACTGCGGACACCGGGAACTCAGCCTTCACGGCAGGGAAAGCGGGCTGTGGTTTATAAAACTGAGCGAAGACCGGCGTCGCAAAGACAGCGGCGGCAGCGAGGAGAATGGTGCAGGCGGAATGGCGCATGATCGAAGGCTAGTGGAGAAAAATGTTTTAGGCAACGTCGCACAATTGCACTGCCTCGCGGAGTCCAATCATGGGATCGCGGGTGGGGATGAACTCGTGTCCCACATAACCATCGTAACCGACCTCAAGAAGCTTCTTCATGACGGGTGGGTAATGGATTTCCTGGTCACCACCGATCTCGCCACGGCCTGGATTACCGGCAGTGTGAATGTGCCCGAGGATGTCCTTGCACGACTCCACCCGGCGGAGGAGATCGCCGTGCATGATCTGCACGTGATAGATGTCGAAGAGCAGCTTCATGCGAGGTGAATCCACGGCGCGCACGATTTCCGCGCAATAGTCGAGATTGTCGCCTTGATAGCCAGGATGGCCTTTCATTTCTGCCGAATCACGGGAATTCAAGTGTTCCAAAATGATGGTCACATTCTTTTGTTCGGCGTAACCAATCACCTTCTTATAAGCCTCGATGCAGTTCTTTTTGCCTTCTTCTAATCCGATGACGCTGCCGCCTTCTTTTGTAGTGTCTGCGAAGCCCGTGAAGGACAGCACATTGGGGTTGCTGTATTCGGCGCACTTGTCGATGCGCTCATGAATAGCCTTGAGATTGGCATCCCAGAAAGCGGGATTGTTCATGCCTTTGACAAAACCATGCGCACCCACGTAGGCGCACTTCAGATTGTTCTGTTTAAGAAGATCCCAGTTCTCAGGACCGACACCTTCCACGCTGAGGCAGCCGAGTTCGAGGGCGGCTTTAACGGTGTCTTCGATCTTCCATTTGGCGCCGCGCTGGAAGCACCAATGCACGATGCTCTGTTTGATTTTGCCGTTTTTCACAAGCGTTTCGGCTCGTGAGGTGTTAGGGGCGAGGCTGGTCAGGCCAGCGCCAGCCGCCATGAGGCGCAAAGTATTTCTACGGGAAGGCATGGGTTGTCTTTACGCGGGCAAGAGGGCGGCTCAATCGGGCAATTTGGTTGGGAGACGTCTGGGGGGAGGCCGAAGGGGAGTTTAACCGCGAAGACGCGAAGGGCGCGAAGTTTGGGGAGGGAAAGGTAACCACGAAGACGCGAAGTCTCGAAGGAGGAGTGAGAGTTAAAGGGAAGACCGAGTCGAGGGTGACGCTTGCGTCGAGGAGGGATTGAGGCAGAGGTGATGTAAGATCATGCCCCGGCTTAAGTTAACGATTGCCTATGATGGCCGCCCCTGGAAGGGTTGGCAGACGCAGGCTGGGCGGGCGACGGTGCAGGACAATATGGAGGCAGCTTTTCAGAAGCTGGTGGGCTTTCGCGTCGTGGTGCAAGGCTCTGGCCGGACGGATGCAGGGGTGCATGCGAGGGCGCAGATTGCCCATGCAGACGTGGGGGATTTGACGTGGCCGATGGATGCCTGGGTGCGGGCCTTGAACATGAATCTGCCAACCAGTATTCGCGTTCTCTCCTGCGAGGTGGCGGACAGCGAGTTCCACGCGAGGTTTGATGCCAGGGGAAAGGTTTATGAATACCGGGTCTGGCGCGAGAGCGTGAGTTCCCCATTTGAAGTAGGGCTGTCCTGGCATCGGCATGGGGAGATAAAGCTTGAAGCCTTGCATGCAGGAGCCAGAATTCTGGAGGGGACGCATAATTTTGCACGGCTGTCAGCCAACCGTGGTGACATCAGCGATGAACAGAGGAGAGCTAATGCCAAAGGGCTGACTCGCACCATTCACTCCATCGAAGTTTATGATGAGTGGCCGATCTTGCGGCTGGTTTTTCATGGCAGCGGCTTTCTTTACAAGATGGTTCGGCTGATGGCGGGCAGCATGGTGCAGGTAGGGCGGGGCAGGGCGGATCTTGCGTGGCTTCAGGATCTAGTGAGCGATCCCAGCGGACCGAAAAGTAATTTCTGTGCGCCGGCGGACGGTCTGTATTTGGTGCGCGTATTTTATCCCGATGAGCCAACACCGTGATCATGGAGTGGGAACGCCTAGCCGCAGATGAATTCGATCTGGCTGCCACGCTGAATAGCGGGCAAGTCTTCCACTGGCATCAGTGGGAGGGCGTCTGGTTTGGATTGATCGGCGCCCTTCCGGTGTGGCTGCGGCAGGATTTGGACGGCTCGCTTTGGGTGAGCGCTGGCGGCTTAGAAGCGGCACGGCAATACCTGGGGCTGGATCATGATCTCAGCGTCATTCGCAAGACGTTACCAAAGCGAGATCCTCATCTGAAGAGGGCTCTAAAGTATGCACCGGGCCTGCGCATCATGAAGCAGCCCTATTGGGAGTGCCTCGCCACCTTCATCACATCCTCCATGAAGCAGGTGGCGCACATTCGACAGATTTCTCTGAAGCTGCGCGAGCGATATGGTGAGAAGGTCGCGGTAGAAGACGGTGAGCATTTTGCGTATCCGACCCCTACAGCGCTGGCGGCAGCGGGGGAGGAGGCCTTGCGGCAGTGTGGCTTGGGCTATCGCGCGGCGTTTTTGCATCAGTCGGCTGCACGGATTGCGAGCGGGGAATTCGATCTGGAGGCCGTGTGTGCCCTCGATGATGATGATGAGGCCATCGCAAAGCTCTGTGAATTGCCGGGCGTGGGGCCGAAAATCGCGCAATGCACCTTGCTGTTCGGCTATGGCAGGCTGGGGATGTTTCCCATCGATGTCTGGATCGAGCGGGCCCTGCGGGAACTTTATTTTGCAGCGGCAGAGACCCCGCCGACAGCAGGCGAGTTGCGCCTCTTCGCCCGGGATCACTTCGGGAAATACCGGGGTTATGCGCAGCAGTGGCTTTTCCATCATGCCCGGACCGGAGGAGGAGTGCAGCCAAGACGCCGAGGAAAGGAAATTGATTCTCGGCCAGCCGGGGGCATTGTGTAGGTCGCGCAAATGTATTCGGAATCACGAGCCATCGGCTATGGACTCGCTGCCTCGGTGGTGGTGCATCTGTGCGTGTTCGTGTTGGTCGGAATCTGGGTGGGGGTGATAGCCATTCCCTATATCCCAACGCAAACTGCTGAGCCCGATCCGGAGGTGACCATGCTCTTTGCGAAGGACATCATGGTCGAGCCTGCGCCACCCGCAGCGGAGAAAACTCCAGAATCAGCAGTGCCTGAACCCGAGGCTGCCAAGAAAAATAAGGCCCGCGAACGGTATATCCGCACCACGCAAAATGATGAAGCGGAGAAGGCTCCCGAAAAGAACGCCTTCGTTTCCGATAAAAACACGGTGGCCTCCGCCAAATTGGCGCCTGCCCCCGGAGGCGCTCTGGATATGCCAACCACAAAGGGCATCGGGATACCCACCATGGAACTGGCGGATCGCGACTACAAAGACGGGGAGATCAAAAATGATAGCGCTCCCTCGGGTGTGATGGCGCCCCCGCAGTCGGTGCCCCAAGAACCTGCCAAGGTAGCCGAGCCACCCAAGCCGCAGTCTAAGCCGGAACCACCGACTCCGCCGCCTGCACAGGCCCCAGCCCCGGTCGCTCAGCCGCCTGCGCAACCACCCTTGGTGCCTCAGATCAAGCAACCGGATCCGCCGCCGCCCGCGCCCCCCACGAAGAAGCCGGCGGAGGTTCCAACGCCCGTGCCGGGCGCTCCTCAGATGGCGAAGAAGGAAGACTCCGTGGTCGAACAGCAAATGAAAGAGCTGGAGCAATCCCTGGCCAAGGCCGACCGGGAGCACTTGCCCATTGAGATGCGGAAGCCCGAGCCGATGACGCCAGATTCGCCACCTGAGCCGAAAACCGAGCCACAGTCACAACCGGAACCCAAGCCGAAGTCGGAGCCTCCGGCAGAGATGGCCCCACCGCCACCTGCCCCGAAAGCGATCCCCATCGCTGAGCCAGTGCGCAATACGCCGAAGCCGGAAAAAAACGCCTTTCAGCCGCACACTCGAACGAGTGAAAACGCTGGCACCATCAGCAACATGGGAATGGTGGATTCCGTGAACGCGGCGGCGACCCCGACAGGCCGCTACATGAAGCGAGTGACCAGCGCCATTGAGAAGAAATGGCACAAGCTGCGGCAGGAGAAGGCGGATTTTGTGGAGCCGGGCAAACTTCGGTTGAAGTTTTTTGTGAACAAGGCCGGTCGGCCGGAGGATGTTTCCATCGTGTTCAACGAAGCAAATGCGGTGCTGACCGACTTTTCTCTCTCCGCCATCCTGCTGGCAGATATTCCGCCCATTCCAACTGACTTGCTCCCCATCCTTGAAAAAGAGCGCGTGGAGATGCAATACGACATTGTCATTTACTGACTGATAGACCGCACGACTCTCCCCCATGCTTTCCAGCCTCCCGCTAGCTTCTCTAAACGACGGCCTGAATTACGTTTGGCACTTCCTGGTAGGCGGTGGCGAGGTGATGATCCTGATTGTCCTCAGCTCCATTGCCTCCGTGAGCATCATTATCCTGAAGGCCTTGCAGCTGAGGGATCGCATCCTTTTCCCTGACGAGATCGTTGCCGATCTGAAAAACATCGAGCGTTATGCTGCTAAAGGGGACATCAGCCCGCTGCAGAATCGCCTGGAGGAAGATGGCAGCGTGGCTGCGCAACTGGGGATCATCGCCATTTCGGGGAAACACGAAACGCGTGATGAAAACAACGAGGCTTGCGAAACGGCAGCGCGTGGAATCATGCACCGTCTGGAGGCCGGGGTGCCTTTGCTGGAAGTGATCGTCACCGTTTCGCCCTTGCTGGGGCTACTCGGGGCGGTGATCGGCTTGGTCACCGTGTTCTCCACCTTCGGTGGTGGGGGTGCGGAATCGGTGGAAGACACCGCGCGGGTTGCCAAGGGTATCGCCGAAGCGCTGCACAGCACGATTGCCGGGCTTTTGGTCGCCATCCCAACCGTGATCGCTCATGGCTATTTCAGCCGGAAGCTGGATGCCATTTCTGTCCGCATGGAGCTCATCCTTCGCCACGCGATCCATGACTTCCACCGCCATTTCGAAGTGCGCCGCGCTCGCGCCATGACCTAGGAACTGCCCACCGCACAGGCCGTCTGTTCCCTTTTGTATCTGAGTCATGAATCTCCGCCCGCGTCAGCGCAAGTCTCCCGTCATCCCCATCGTGGCGCTGGTGGACATTCTGGTGATTGTGCTGCTGTTCATCGTAGCGACGACCACTTTCCGGCAGAAGAAGACTCAGTTGCAGATCAACCTGCCGCAGTCGGCTGGCCTGGGGGCCAGTGTGCCATCGGAGGACTCACGCAAGACATTGGCCATCACAAAAGAGCGTAAAGTCATTCTGGACGGTGTACCGGTGGAGGAGGGGAATCTGACGGCGGCCCTCAAGGAGATCAAACTTGCACAGCCGAATGCCAAGCTGGAGTTGGAAGCCGACCAGGACACCCCGCTGGGGATGCTGGTGAAAGTCTGGGACTCGCTGAAAAACGCAGGATTTCCCATTGATGATGTCCCTGCGCGCATTCAACGGTCTGCGGCTGGTTCCTAACCAACTCACCCCTCGTTTCCTTTTCCTGATTTTTCTATGATCCTCCCGATTGTCATTTATGGCGATGCCGTCCTGCGCGTGAAATGCCGCCCTGTCACCGAGGTGACGTCGGAGATCCGGGAGCTTGCTGCAAACATGATCGAAACCATGCGGGACGCTCATGGAGTGGGGCTGGCTGCACCTCAGGTGGGAGTTCCGCTGCAACTCGCGGTTATTGACGTGTCGCACGATCCCAAATGCATCTCCTACCTTCGGATCAATGGGGAGGACAAGACCATGGCGGAAACCATGCCTCTTATCTTCCTCAATCCCAAAATCGATCTCGGCAAAGCCAAGGCGATGGGGGAAGAGGGTTGCCTGAGCATCCCTGGTCTGCGCGATGATGTGCGGCGCTCGGAAGGGGTGAAAGTGACCTACACGACGCTGGATGGGGAAACGGTTACGTTGGAGTCAGACGGCCTGCTGGCACGCGCTTTTCAGCACGAGATTGATCACCTTCAAGGGGTGCTTTTCATCGACCGCCTGAGCGCTGCGGCGAAGCTCGGTCTGAAGCGGAGACTGCGTCTGCTACAGGAAGACTGGGCGGATGATATTCGCGCCGGAAGGAAGCCAGGAGCGTCCAGCGAAGAGGAAGATTGAGGGCTTCAGGGCTCGAAATAGGGCCAATGCGAACTGGCAATATGCGCATTTTAGCATTTATTGCTTTCTGAATTTTTCTCACGGGTAGAAACAAAATCACGTTAGCCCTGATAGAAAATTTTCGTGGGGCTCGTATTTTTCTTAGCGCCTCATCCTCAAGATTGCCTACGCCAAATTAGCATCCCTCCCGTTCTACTGCCGCCCTATGAAAATGCATTCACTTTGCCAAGGAAATCACCTTGACCTGAGCGTCGGCCAGAGCCGTCGTGAATTCCTCTACGCGGGCCTCGCGGGCGGGATTGGTCTCACGCTTCCGATGCTGATGAAGGCTCAGGCGGAAATGAAGATCGCGGATGTGGCGTCCGTGGATGCCAAGGCGGACTCAATCATTCACATTTATTTGCCGGGCGGTATCGCGCACCAGGAGAGCTGGGATCCGAAGCCATTTGCTTCTGCCGACTACCGCGGGCCTTTGACGCCGGTGAAGACCAAGCTTCCGGGCGTTTATTTTGGCGAGCATTTCGTGAAGACGGCGGAAATCGCGGACAAGCTGACGGTGATCCGCTCCATGACTCACGGTGAAGCGGCGCATGAGCGTGGCACGCACAACATGTTCACCGGCTACCGCCCTAGCCCCGCCATCAAGTTTCCCAGCTTCGGCAGTGTGGTTTCTCACGAGCTCGGGGTGAAGAACAGCCTTCCTCCATATGTCTGCGTTCCGCAGGCATTCAACGTTCCTGGCGGTGAAGTGATGGGTACGGGCTACCTGAGCACGGCTTACGGGCCATTCAGCTTGGGCAGCGATCCTGCCGCCAGCAATTTCAGCGTGCGCGACTTGGCTCTTCCGAAGGATGTGACTGAGCAGCGCTTCAATCGCCGCCGCAGCCTTCTGGAGTCTGTGGACGCGCATTTCAGCTCCCTTGAGAAGTCCGATGCCCTTACGGCGATGGATAGCTTCTACCAAAGCGCTTATGGTTTGGTGAGTTCCGCGAAGGCCCGCGAAGCCTTTGACCTGAATAAGGAAGCTGCCAAGACTCGCGACGAGTACGGTCGCAACACGGCTGGTCAACGCTTCCTGCTGGCGCGCCGCCTTGTTGAGGCTGGTGTGCGTCTCGTAACCGTCACCTACGGTGGCTGGGATCACCACAGTGACTTGAAGAACGGCTTCAAGAACAACGCCCCGAACTTCGATATCGCTTTTGCGAAGCTGATCCGTGACTTGGAAGACCGTGGTATGCTGGATCGCACTCTGGTGATGGTGAGTTCTGAGTTCGGCCGCACGCCGAAGATCAACAGCACGAATGGCCGCGACCACTATCCTCGCGTCTTCAGCGTAGCCCTTGCGGGCGGCGGTGTGAAGAAGGGGCTGGTTTACGGTTCGTCCGACGCTCTGGGCGGCGAGCCTGATGAAAATCCCGTGGGTCCTGAAAGCCTCGCGAAGACCATGTATCGCCTGCTGGGCATCAACGCCGAGAAGCGCCTCATGGCAGACGGCGGCCGTCCGATCGACATCGTCAATGGCGGCGATGTCATTGAGGACATCCTTGCTTGATTTTTCGTCTGATTAGAACTTTTGGCTTCGGGGCGGTGATGAACCATCACCGCCTCCATGACGTCTGTGGTTTATGACGGATTGCCCGACAAGCTCTGTCGCGATGGTTTTTTGCCTTGGTTAGTTTGCATTTTAAGTAGTGATATGAACGCGCTTTTTAGATCGGCCGCCTTTTCCTGCCTCATCCTGTCAGGCGCAGCAGTGCATGCTGCCCAGCCTGAATTCAGCGCCACGCAGCCCCGTGGCGTGCAGCGTGGTCTTGATTCAGCGGTCACGCTGACAGGCACGCGCCTGGACGACTTTGAAGGATTGATCTTCTATTCCCCCGGAATCTCACTGAAGTCGGTTGAGAAGGTGGAGAAAGGAAAGGTGCAAGCCACGCTGACCGTGGCACCCGACGTGCCGCTGGGCAACCACATGCTCCGCATTCGCACGAAGACTGGTATCTCAAAGCTGCGCCAGATCTTCGTGGGTCCCTATCCCAATGTGGCCGAGGTCGAACCGAATAATGATTTTGACGCGCCGCAGCCTCTCACCTTCAACCAGACGGTGGAAGGCACAGTGACCAGCGAGGACGTGGATTATTTCAAGATCTCCGCGAAGAAAGGTCAGCGCATCAGCTTGGAAATCGAAGGCATGCGGCTCGGCTACATTGCTTTTGACCCGTTTGTCGGACTGATGAACAAGGAACGGTTCGAATTGGCCTCGTCAGACGATACTGTTCTTCACCGCCAAGACGGCTACGTGTCGATGGTTGCTCCGGAAGATGGTGAATATGTCGTTCAGGTCCGCGAGTCTTCCTACCGGGGCACGGCCGACTCCTTCTATCGTTTGCACGTCGGCAGCTTCCGCAGGCCGGACGTTTGTTATCCCTCAGGCGGCAAAGAAGGGACAACGCAGAAGGTCAAATTCATCGAGAAGAATGGCGACACTACTGAGGAAGATGTGGCTCTGCCGGCCGAGGCCACAAAGAAGTTCATGGCCTACCTTAAAGGTGATCCGGCTCCTTCAGGAAATGTCCTCCGCGTGAGCCCTTTTGATAACTTTCTGGAAGTCGAGCCAAACGACAAAGAGGCGAACCGCACCAACCTGGAAGCACCTTGCGCACTGAATGGCATTATCCAGACGCCAGGCGATGAGGACCGTTTTTATGTGAAGCTGAAGAAGGGCATGAAAGTGAATTTCATGGGCTACGCTCAGTCGCTGGGATCACCCTTGGATCCTGTGCTCACGGTGCTGAATCCCAAGGGTGCCGTGATGGGTGCTAATGACGATGGAGGCAACGACCGTCGTCTGGATTGCAAGCTGCCGATTACTGCCCCGGAAGATGGCGAGTATGCTGTCGTAATCCGCGATCACCTGCAACGCGGCGGGCCAAATTTTGTTTATCGCATTGAGGCTGTGGCCTCCTTGCCGGAAGTGACCTTTGCCGCGCCGAACTTTGCGGTGAATGACAGTCACAAGCGGCAATTCATCCCTGTACCACGGGGAAACCGTTATGCCATCATGGTGAACGTGACCCGGAACAATGCCTCGGGCGACATGACGTTTGAAACGCCTAATATGCCCGCGGGTGTGCGCCTGCTGACGAAGAGCATCCCCGGCAATCAAACAAGCTTCCCGTTGCTCTTTGAAGCGGACGCAAAGGCGCCCCTCGCTGGTGCTGTGGTGCCTATCACCCTAAAACCGACGGATCCGAAACAGCAAGTGGAGGGAAAACTCGCCCAAGTGTTCGACATGGTCCGCGCGGGCAACACCATTTATTACACGGAGCAGGTCGACAAGCTGCCGGTGGCGGCGGTGGAGGAAGCTCCTTATACCTTGGAACTGAGCAAACCTTCAGTGGCTCTCGTCGTCAACGGGCAATTGGACATCAAGGTGACGGCCAAACGGAAGGAGGGCTTCAAAGCCCCCATTCGTGTGTTGATGATCTGGCGCCCTCCAGGCGTGAATTCGCAGAGCGAAATCGATATCCCTGAAGGCCAGACGGAAGCAACGTTTACGCTGGATTCCACAGCCACAGCCACACCCGGCACTTATCCATTGACCGTGCTGGGTGAGTCCGACGGTGGCAGTGGAATAGTGTATGCCGCTTCGCCTTATACCGAACTGACCATTGCTCCAGCGTATCTGACGGGCAGCATCCCCTTGACCGTGGTGGAGCAGGGTAAAGAGACGGAACTCCTTTGTAAATTGGAGCATGCCGTGCCGTTCGAAGGCGAAGCGACGGCGCAGATCCTCGGCGCTCCCGCGGCCACGGTGATCGAGCCTGTGAAAATTACGAAGGACACAAAGGAGATCATCTTCAAAGCCAAGACTGAAGCCGCCACACCAGTGGGCAAGAGCACCACCCTGTTCTGCCAGGTTCAGGTCCCTGTTCCCGGAGGAACCACGATCCATCGTATCGCCCCTGGCACCGTGTTCCGTGTCGATGCACCAAGGAAGGCGCCCGTCGTCGCTGCGGCAGCTCCCAAGCCGGCAGCGCCATTGGCGGCTGCTCCGAAAGCGACTCCGGAAGCTCCTAAAAAACCTCTGTCCCGACTGGAACAGCTTCGTCTCGAACAGGCCAAAGCGGGGCAGTAAGCCTCGGAAATTCGCAAAAGCACTCTTCTCGCAAGCGTAGTTATCACCAGTTGTCCGTCACCCACATGAAAGTCACCATCCCCAGTCTTGCCCCAATGCTAGGCGTTCTACTCGCTGCTGGAGCGGCTTTGGCCAATCCCGCTGCCATGGATTTCGCCAAGCAGGTGCAGCCCTTGCTGGAGAGCAAGTGTGTATCCTGCCACAATCCGGACAAGACCAAAGGCGACCTTCTGTTGCATACGGCCGAAGGTGTAATGAAAGGCGGAGAAGCCGGCGCAGCAGTTGTCGCAGGCCAGGCCGACAAAAGCCCCCTCTATACGCGGGTGGTGTTGCCAGAGGATCATGATGATCACATGCCGCCGAAAGGTTCGCTCACACCTCAGGAGTCCGAAGTCTTGAAGCGTTGGATCGCTGAAGGGGCGAAGTGGCCTCAAGGTTTGGTGTTGAAAGAGAAGTCCGAAGCCGAGATCCAGGCGCTGGTCCGGCTGAATCAAAAGCTCAACCGGCTGAAGAGCATCGAAATCTTGCCTGGTGGCTTCACGCTGGAAACAAAGCGTGACCTTCATCAGGTGATCGTGTTTGCCAGGTTTGATGACGATACTACGCGTGACGTGACGGAGCAGGCAGAGATCAAGGTCGCCAATCCTTTACTGGCCAAAGTCGAGCAGGGAAGCCTGAAAGGTTTGGCGGATGGAGAAACTCAACTGCAGGTTTCATTCAATGGCAAGACGGCCTCTGCGCCCGTCAAAGTGGTGGATGCCCAGAAAGACCGGGCCGTTTCATTTAAATTGGATGTGATGCCCGTCTTTCTTCGGGCAGGTTGCAACACCGGGGGTTGTCATGGTTCTGCGCGGGGTAAGGATGGATTCAATCTCTCCCTCTTTGGCTATGATCCTGACGGCGACTACAATCGCATAACGCGGCAGATGAATGGCCGTCGTGTGAATCTGGCTATTCCTGAAGAGAGCACTCTTATTGAAAAATCTCTGGGCAAGGTTCCGCACTCAGGAAATCAGTGCTTCACTGAAGATAGTCACCTCAACAAAACGCTTATCGAATGGATCGCCAATGGGGTGCCGAAGGATGCTCCGACCGCGGCTACCGTCACCGGCATCGAGATCTTCCCAAAGCAGGTCGTTATGGAGGGGCCCGGCGAGAAACAGCAGGTCACCGTTCGCGCCACTTATTCTGATGGTGCCGATCGCGACATCACAAAGCTGGCTGTCTACATGTCCAACAACGACCCTAGCGCCTCCATTAGTAAAGAGGGAGTGGTGACATCCAACTCGCGCGGCGAGGCTTTCATATTGGCACGCTTCGACGCCTTCTCGGTGGTATCCCAATTCATCGTCATCCCGGACAATCTGAAATATGAGCGGCCCAAGTTGGCGGAAAACAACTACATCGACACGCTGGTAAATGAAAAGCTCCATAAGCTGCGAATTCTTCCTTCCGGCATCTGCTCGGATCAGGATTTCTTGCGCCGAGCATCGCTCGACATCGTCGGACTCGTACCCTCACCGGAACAGGTGAGGACCTTTGTGGCGGATGCAAATCCCAAAAAGCGCGAGGCGCTGGTGGATCAACTGCTGCAGCGTAAGGAATTCACCGAAATGTGGGTCATGAAATGGTCCGAACTGTTGCAGATGCACAGCACGGAGAACAACGACGGGACTTACTACAAGAACGTGTTGTTGTATTACAGCTGGCTGCAGGAGCGCATCGCCAGCAACAAGCCGATGAACGAAATCGTGTCGGAACTGCTCTCTGCCCAAGGCAGTACCATTTCCAATCCTCCGACCAATTATTACGAAACGGAGCGGGAGACGCTGAAGGTCACGGAAAACGTGGCTCAGGTGTTCATGGGTATGCGCATCCAGTGTGCTCAATGCCACAATCATCCTTTCGACCGCTGGACAATGAACGACTATTACGGGTTCATGGCGTTCTTTACGCAAATCGGGCGGAAAACGACCGATGATCCCCGTGAGAAGATCGTCTTCAACAGTCGTGGCGGGGAATCGAAACACCCGCTAACCGGTGCTTCGATGAAACCCAAGTTCCTCGGAGGTGAGACCCCTGAGATCAAGCCAGGCGAGGACCGTCGAGCGGTGATGGCCAAGTGGCTGGCTTCTCCGGAAAACCCCTTCTTTGCTCGCAATCTCGCGAACATCACCTGGGCTCATTTCACCGGTGTCGGCATTATCGAGCCTGTGGACGATGTACGAGTCAGCAATCCGCCTTCAAATCCAGAGTTATATGACGCTCTCGGCAAGAAGCTCACGGAGTATAACTATGACTTCAAACGCCTCGTCCGTGATATCTGCACGTCCATGACCTATCAGCGCGACACGCAGGTGAATGAAAGCAATCAGGCGGACAAGCTGAACTTCGCCAACGCGAAGGTCCGCCGCATGCGCGCTGAAGTTCTCGCAGACGCCGTGGCGACGATTACCAACACTTCAACGAAGTATCAGGGATTGCCAGCCGGTGCCCGTGCCGTGCAGATTGCGGACGGAACTGTTTCCAACTACTTCCTGACTACCTTCGGCCGGGCCTCCCGTCAGACGGTGTGCTCTTGCGAGGTGAAGATGGAACCTACGTTATCACAAGCCTTGCACTTCATGAACGGCGACGCCGCGCATGAAAATATCAAGAAAGGCCGTGTGGTCGCCGACATGATTACCAAGGAAAAGAAGACCGACCGCGACATCGTTGAGGAGCTTTATCTACGGTGCTTCGGGCGTTCTCCTCTGACCAAAGAGGTTGAGGCGGTGACTCAGGCCATTGCGGAGGCTCCGGCCGAGCGTCAGGCGGTTCTGGAGGATCTTTTCTGGGCCTTGCTGAACTCAAAAGAGTTTTACTTCAATCACTAGTTCAAGCTTCGGACCACCCTGCCCGTTTATTTGAAACGGCAGGCTTTCTGAGCGGATGATCCGCGCAACAATGGCGGGGATCGCTCCGTATCTTCGTGCCTCACCATCATCCATGAAAGTTCCGGTATCATTTTTCGCCGCCGCCATCCTCACAACCCCCGCCTATCTAGGGGCGCAGTCGTCGGAGAAAATTACCTTTAACGATCACGTCCGGCCCTTGCTGGAGAACAAGTGTTTTTCCTGCCACAATCCTGACAAGAAGAAGGGTGACCTTGATCTGACGAGCTTCACCGGGACCATGGCTGGCGGCGGTGGTGGCGCCGTGGTTAACGCGGGTGATGCAGAAAGCAGCCGCCTCATCACAACCACCACGAAGAAAGAAGAACCTTTCATGCCGCCGGAAGGCGCGCCCTTGAGTGCCAAGGAAATTGAGATCCTGCACAAGTGGGTGCAGGGCGGCGTCTTGGAGACCGCATCGAGCATTGCGAAGAAGTCACAACCCAAGACCAATCTGACCTTGACCGTCAGCAGCACCGGCAAGCCAGAGGGCCCACCGCCGATGCCCGAGAACGTTCTGCTCGAGCCGGTTGTCACGACGCCACGTGCCACTTCCATTACGGCGCTTGCAGCGAGCCCGTGGGCGCCTTTGGTGGCTGTCAGCGGCATGAAACAGGCGTTGGTATATGATACCAATTCCCAAGCGCTGGCTGGCATCTATCCCTACCCCGAAGGTTACATTCGTTCCCTTAAGTTCAGCCAAAACGGTTCCCTGCTCATCGCGGGCGGCGGTAGAGGTGGCAAGGCGGGGAACGCCGTTGCCTGGGATGTGAAGACAGGCCGTCGAGTGGCGGAAGTTGGCAAGGAGTTTGACCAGGTGATGTCAGCCGACATCAGCCCTAGTCACTCCATGATTGCCATCGGCAGTCCCTCCAAGAAAGTGAAGTGCTTCAATGCCTCCACCGGTGAGGAATTGTATGTCATCAAGAAGCACACGGAGTGGGTGCTGGCCGTGGCGTTCAGCCCGGATGGAGTCTTGTTAGCTACCGCAGACAGGAATGGGGGTGTAGTGATCTCCGAAGCATCCAATGGAGGCGAGTTTTACGTTATGGAAGCCCACAAGGTGGCCTGCAACGCTCTTGCCTGGCGCTCCGATTCGAACATCCTCGCATCCTGTGCGGAAGACGGGAAGATCGTCACCTACGAGATGGAGAACGGGAAAGTCGTCAAAACCTGGGACGCCCATCCTGGCGGCGCCTTGGCCATAAGTTTCACGCCGGAAGGCAACATCCTTTCCTCCGGTCGGGACGGCAGAGTGCGTCTCTGGGACATCAATGGGAAGAAACTATCTGAATCAGGACCTCAAGCCGACATCGTGACCGAGGTAGCAGCTCTGCACGATAGCAAGACCGCAGTGACCGGCGATTGGCTGGGGAACGTGAAGATCTGGACCCTGGCGGACTTCTCGGAACGTGGCGGACTTTCCAGCAATCCCTCGCCTATCGCGCAACGCATTGCCGATTGTGAGCGAACCGCCACAGAATTGGCAGCGCAGATTCCCGCTATCGAAGCTGAGATCAAAACGATCACGGCTTCGGTCAAAGCCCGCGAGGGAGAACTCGCCGCCGCCAAGAAAGCCGGAGCCGACGCGACCGCCGCCGTGGGCAAGTTGGACGGTGAGATCAAACAATTACCCGCCGCCATCGAGGCAGGCAAGAAAGCCGTCGCAGAAGCTCAAGCCAAACGTCAGGCACATGCCGAAGTGCTGAAGAAGCGCGAAACAGCATTGGCTGATATCAAACAGCGTGAGGCCCAACTCGCGACTCTCGCCGCTGAGCGCGCCAAATTGACAGCCCCTGAGCAAGCTCCTCAAGCACAGGCAGCCGATAAGAAGATCGCTGAAGCCAAGGCACAACTGGAGCCCATCAAGAAAGTGGTTGCGGCGACGCCTGCTGCGATGGCTGACTTCGACAAAGCAATCAAAGACGCACAGGACAAGCTAACCGCACTGAATGCTGCTGGCCCTGCCAAACAGAAGGAGCTTGTTGAAGCAAAAAAGAAAGTCGAGCAATCGCCAGCCGCCATTGCAAGCGCCGAGAAAGCCTGGGCAGCCGTGACCGCCTCGCTGGCAGCGGCGCAATTGAAATTGACGGACAGCCGCACCCGCTTGGCGGTGAACCAAAAGATGCCGACTTTGCTGCGTGCAGCTCAATTCAATGTTGGCCTGTTGTCCGAGAAGGAGAAGCTCGAAAAGATCGAGGCAGAGGTGAAAGGATTGCAAGAGGCTAAGACCGACACAACTGCCGCCAAGGAAGCAGCCATCAAACGCATTGCCGATACAAAGGCGGCCATGGCCAAGGCTCTCGAGTCCTTGCCCAGCTTGGAAGCGGCTTACTCGAAAGAGTCCAGCGAACTTCCAGCGGTGGAAAAAACACTGGATCCCGGCAAGGCCCAGGAGAAACAGCTGGCTGCCAAGGTCCAGGAACAACGCCAGCAACTGACCGCGAAGGAAGCGGCTTTGAAAGCGCTTGAGCAGGAAAAAGCCAATCGCATTGCCGTAGCGCAGAAAGCCGCTCCTGAAACTACGAAGCAAATCGCTGCGTTGCAGAAGCAGCAGGGTGAAGTCTCTGCCAAGTATGCGGGACCTGCGAAAGCTGTAGAAGCGAAGAAGACAGCTCTGGATGCGGCTCAGGCTGCGCTGGTGGCCTCACAGCAAGCTGAAGTCTCTACGAACAAAACATTGGCCGAGAAAGAGGCTGATGCGAAAACAAAACAAACCGCTTTGGCAGCATTGACCGACAAAGCCGCCCAGGATGCCGCGCGCCCGGCTGCTGAAGCTGCGCAAAAGGCTGTAAACGACGCCAAGACGGCTCAGCAGAAAGTGAAGGGCGATGCTGCCGCCAAGGCTAACGCTGTTGCTCAGGCCAAGGCCCAATTCGAGGCCGCGGATAAAGCAGCAGCCCCACTTCGTTCGCAGCTTCAGAATCTAAGCGCTCAAATCGAAACGCAGAAAAAGAATCTGGCGCAGCAGCAAGCTGAACCCGCGGCCGCCGAAGCCGAATATGGGAAGAAAGCGCCAGCGGCGAATCAGGAAATCGCGCAAGTGAAGGCGGCACTGGCTCCGTTGGAAACAGAGCTGGCAGGCATCCGTGCGAAACTCGCAGCGGATACCAAGGTGGTGGAAGCAAAACGTTTGGCCGTGAACAAAGCGCGCGAAGCCGTGGCGGCCGCGAAGCAGCAGCAGGTAGACGGGCAGAAGACCATTGCATCCTCCACCAAAGAGATCGCGGACAAGGAAAAATCCGCGGTCGAGATTGCTGCTGAGCTGGCGAAGCTGGAGCCCGGACTGCAGCCTCTGCGGGACAAGGTGAAGCAGTTGAGCGAGCAGTATCTGGCCATGCTGCCCAAGCCTTAAGGCAGTGCGCTGGGCGACCTACATATGATGATATATGATGCGCCGTCAGGGCTGACGCTGACGGCTCAGGCACCCTGGCCTAGCCCTTCAGCGCCCACTCCAGAAGCGACTGGGAATCAGTCCAAACGCTCCGGGCGGTATCGTTCAGCACCACCACAATGCGGCGGCGGCCTTCGATCTCCCCACTGGAGATGAGACAATAGCCGGCCAACTGCGTGTAGCCGGTCTTCATCCCATCGCACGGCTCATAACTGCGCAAGACGCGATTGGTATTCTGGAGTGGCACAATCGATCCGTCAGTCTTCTTAAACTCATAGATTTTTGTGCGGATCATTTCGCGCACGTCAGGGAGATTATCCACAGCCTTGGCGACCATCGCCATGTCACGCGCAGTGGAATATTGGGCGTCCTCGGGCAGCCCGTTAGGATTCACAAAGAAACTATTCTTCATGCCTAGGGACGCGGCACGGGCATTCATCTTTTTCGCAAAGGCCGGCAGGCTACCGGCATTGTCACGGGCCAATGCCTGGGCAATATCGTTCGAGCTCTTTACCATCAGAGCGGTAAGCAATTGCCGTCGGGAGTACCGGTCTCCCGCTTTGAGGCCGAAACGGACTGGTGCGCATTCGGTGTCAGACTGCTCGACAATCACCGGCTGATCGAGGCTGCCATTTTCCGCCACGACCAGGGCGGTCATGAGCTTTTGCGTGCTGGCCACTTGACCGCGTTTATCCGCATTCTTTTCCAACAGCACCTCACCTGAGCGTGGATCAATGACAATGACACGTTCCGCATTCACAGACGGCGGAGGACCGCGCCGCTCGCGCAGGAGCAGGGATTCCTGCCGGGCTTTGACTTCGGCTATCTTGTTATTGAGCTGGTGTTTGAGAGCTTCCGTCTCGTTCCTCTGCTGTTGCAGGGCGGCAGCGGTCTCTGCCAGGAGCCTTTCGCGCTGGGTGAGATCCTCGATCTGCTTTTGCAGTGCCGCCTCCCGGGAGGTCAACTTGTCTTCGCGATCCTTGAGCGCCGTCAGGGCCATCTCGATCTTCGAAGTGTCCTGTTCGCAGGAAACTGAAAAGACGCAGAGTGCTGCCACCAGGCAGACGCTAAGGAGCCGGCGAAGGCCGGACCAGGGGATAGTGAGTCGAGAGAAGACAACCGTCATGGCAGGGGTGCGCACATTCAAGCTTCACTAAGCCACTCTTTCAAGCGCCGAGCAGAGAGTTGACCAGGAGCATTCGCCTCGCCAAGGAAACCATAATTCAGGATACTGCCGCATCTGGCCAGAACAGGCCGGGACACTTTCCCCAAATTACCCATGCCCATCACGCTGATGGGAAGCCTGCGCTCCTTGGACAGGAGGTTGATAAGACGGGCCAGATCCGCTGGCCCATGCAGCATGGTTGCAATCTTCACCGCGTCCAACTTGAACTGCAGGCCGAAATCCACAGCCCCTTGCAACACGTCTTCACTCGGTGTGGAGTGGAAATCATGAAAGGACCCAATGACCGAGATGCCTTTGGTTTGGGCCTTCCGTACGAGCGGAAGCATGTCCGGAACTGAGCGGAGTTCCACGTCCATGAGGGCGGCAATGTCGAGATGATCTTCCAACAAGGCGGTTCGTTCAGCCGTGTCGAGTTGGCCGTCTCCTCCTTCTTCGGGGTGCCTCGCCGTGATGATGCGAGGTAAAGACAGCCGCTCCGCGAGGGGACGAAGCACGCTGGCAGGCAGGCCAATGGTATCCAGCCGGAGCTCGATCGCATCGCATGAACCCGCGAGGGATGCTGCATCCTGACTTAGCGTCTCAAGAAGAGCCTGCGTGTTCACGACGCCAACCACCACAGGCTCAGCGCTCAACAGCAGATTTTTAGAAGAAACAAGTTGAGGCATTATAGAAAGTATGATAATATTAAATATTCTGAATAGTATCA
Organism: Phragmitibacter sp.; assembly: GCA_965284365.1. Lineage (GTDB taxonomy): Bacteria > Verrucomicrobiota > Verrucomicrobiia > Verrucomicrobiales > Verrucomicrobiaceae > Phragmitibacter. The sequence continues at coordinate 1,000,308 of OZ260079.1, read as the reverse complement.
GATTATTTAGATCTCCGAAATATGCTTGGGCGTAGGCAAGAAATCAATCTCCAGCTAATCCAACTCCTGGATTTTGGATTGCTGTCGCTTGCCCTCTTCATCGCCCACTGGTCCCGTTCCGTCCTGGCGCTCCAGATTTGGCCAGATATGGACGAGGTCCCACCGTTTTCGGAGTTCTTCTGGATACTGGCTGCCATTGGTCCGTTCACGCCGTTGATTCTGGAGTCGAGAGGGTTCTACAGCAACCTCCTCAATAAGACACTCTTTGACAGTTTTCGTCAGATGTTAGGCGCTGGATTGCGCATCGGAGTCATGATAGGCTTTTTCACCGTGTTCCTGAAGTGGACGGTGGAAAGCCGGGCGGTCGTGGCGATCGGCGCAGGCTTAGGTGTGGTGTTCCTCTTTCTCCGCGAGATGGCGGTGAAGCAGGCTCTCCGGCATCGTATTGCCAGTGGCAATGCTGACAAGGAGCGCGTGCTTCTGGCAGGTGAATCGAAGGATATGGAGGTGCTCCTTGCGCAGATCCCGGATGATCAACGCGCCGAGATGCAGATAGTGGGACGCTACGACGTGGCCATGGAGCCGGTAAGCCGTCTGGTCGAGCTCTTGCATGAGAAGTCAGTGGCGCGGGTGATCTTTGCCGTAAGCCATGTGCATTTCCAAAAGATCGAAGAAGCCGTGCAGGCCTGTGAGATCGAAGGCGTCGAATCTTGGCTAAGCGCGGAATTTTTTCAGACGGCCCTCGCCCGTCCCAGTTTCGACGTTTTGGGCGGCAAACTCATGCTGGTTTTCCACACCACTCCGAAGACTTCCTGGTCATTGCTCCTCAAAGACTGTGTGGATCGCTTTGGAGCCTTGCTGTTACTTATCCTAACGGCACCACTCTGGCTCGTCGCATTTCTCGGCATCCGGCTCGGGTCCAAGGGGCCGATCTTCTTCACGCAAGACCGGGCTGGACGTAATGGACAGCCTTTCAAGATGTTCAAATTCCGCACCATGTGTCTGGATGCGGAAGCGAAGCAGCAGGCCATTGAGGCGCAGAATCAGATGTCCGGCCCAGTCTTCAAGATCAAGGATGACCCTCGCATTTTCCCATTCGGGAAATGGCTGCGTCGCCTGAGCATCGATGAACTTCCACAACTCATCAATGTGGTGCGCGGCGAGATGAGCCTCGTGGGTCCACGTCCGCTGCCGGTCTATGAGATCGCCCGGATCGAAAAACACGCGCAGCGCCGCCGCTTGAGCGTGAAACCGGGACTCACCTGCCTGTGGCAAGTCATGGGCCGGAACAAGATTACCAGTTTTGAAGACTGGGTGGCGCTCGACCTGAAGTATATCGACAACTGGTCCTTCTGGCTGGACGTTCAGATCCTCTGCAAGACCATTCCCGCGGTGTTACGCGGGTCAGGAGCACATTGAATGATGATGAAGAGGCGCCTTTCGAGAGCGCCACACTCACGGCTTCTAGAAGCGTCCTGCCAGTAACTCGCGCTGATACACCAGTTCCTTCGGCAGGTAGTCGTAGAGATCGAGGTAAAGTTCCTCCGTCTTCAGGATGTCCTGACGGAGTTCCTTGTGATCTACGCGCATGAGTTCACTGAACCGCTCACGGCCGAAGCCCTCCAGGCCTTCCAGATTGATCTCGCTGAAGCGAGGCACCCAGCCGAGTTGCGATTCATAACCCCGGGCCTGACCGCGGGTGCGTTTCACGATCCATTCCAGGACACGCATGTTGTCGCCAAAGCCTGGCCAGAGGAAGTTTCCGTCCTTGTCCTTGCGGAACCAGTTCACATGGAAAATCCGCGGCAGGTCAGCCACACGCCGGCGCATGTAGATCCAATGCTTGAAATAGTGGCCCATGTTGTAGCCGCAGAAGGGCAGCATGGCCATGGGATCGCGGCGCACCTGACCGATCGTGCCAGCCGCAGCCGCTGTCATTTCGCTGCCCATATTGGCGCCAATGAAGACGCCATGCACCCAGTTGAATGCCTGGAAAACGAGCGGCATAGTGGTGGCGCGGCGACCACCAAAAATGAGGGCATCAATGGGCACGCCTTCTGGCTTCTCCCAATCTGGATCAATGGTGGGGCACTGCGATGCAGGCGCGGTAAAGCGGGAGTTCGGGTGCGCGGCTTTGCGGCCGCAGTCGGGCGTCCAATCTTGGCCGGTCCAGTCAATGAGATGCGGCGGCGGATCTCCGAGACCTTCCCACCACACATCTCCGTCATCCGTGAGCGCCACATTCGTGAAGATGGCGTTCGCGTTCATGGAAGCCATGGCGTTCGGATTGCTCTGCCAGTTGGTGCCGGGAGCGACACCGAAGTAGCCGGCCTCGGGGTTTACCGCATGGAGTTTGCCGTTCTCACCGGGACGCAGCCAGGCGATGTCGTCGCCCACGGTCGTGACCTTCCAGCCTTCATAGCTCGGAGGCGGGACCAGCATGGCGAAGTTAGTCTTGCCACAGGCGCTTGGGAAAGCAGCGGCGACATAGGTCTTTTTGCCATCAGGCGACTGCACACCCATGATAAGCATGTGCTCCGCCATCCAGCCTTCATCCCGGCCGATGGCGCTGGCAATGCGGAGCGCCAGGCATTTCTTGCCCAGGAGGGCATTGCCACCGTAGCCGCTGCCGTAGCTCTGGATGCTGCGTTCCTCAGGGAAGTGGACGATGTATTTGTTGTTGTTGCACGGCCACGGGACGTCTTTTTCGCCTTCGGCAAGGTGCTTGCCCACACTGTGCAGACACGGAACAAACGCGCCATCATCACCCAATTGATCCAGCACGGTCGATCCCATGCGGGTCATGATCTTCATGCTGACGGCTACATAGGCGGAGTCCGTGACCTGCACACCGATGACACTGAACGGGGACCCCAGCGGTCCCATGCAAAAAGGAATGACATACATCGTGCGGCCCTTCATGGAACCCGCGAAAAGCTTCTTGAGCTCCGCTTTCATCGTTTCCGGCGCCATCCAGTTATTGGTGGGGCCAGCATCTTCCTGCCGCTTCGAGCAGATGTACGTGCGATCCTCGACACGGGCTACGTCCGATGGATCGCTGAGCGCGAGGAAACTGTTGGGGCGCTTCTCAGGATTCAAGCGCCGGAATGTGCCGGATTGCACCAGTTGCTCCGTAAGATTGAACCATTCTGCCTCAGAGCCGTCGCACCAATAGACATTGGCTGGCTGCGTCAGTTCAGCGCATTCGTTTACCCAATCGAGTAGCCGGGAGTGGTTTGTCTTGGCCATGGTAGTTGTGTCAGGAGGGGGGAGAGCCTGCTGTGCAAGGCCGCTGATGGCAAGTGATTTTGAACCGAAAGCCTAATGGTGGCATTTGCCTACCAGGAGAGCTCTCGGGCGGGCAGACGCTTCTCATTGCGCTGTTCCTTGATAATCCGGCCATCACTGAGATAAAGCACACGGTCTGCCATTTCTGCCATGGAAGCGTTGTGCGTGATGATCACCGCCAGCGTGCCTAGTTCCCGGTTGATGCGCTCGATTGCCTCCAACACGGCAATGCCAGTGGTCACATCCAGCGCCCCCGTAGGTTCATCACAGAGAAGGACTTCCGGCCGTTTGGCAATGGCGCGCGCAATGGCCACACGCTGTTGTTGGCCGCCAGAAAGCTGGGATGGGAAGTGGTCCATGCGATCCGTCAATCCGACCATGTCCAGCGCCTCTTCCGGCTTCATGGGATCACGGGAGATTTCTGTGATGAGTGCCACATTCTCCCGCGCCGTTAGACTGGGGATGAGATTGTAAAACTGGAAAACAAAACCGACACAATTTCTCCGGAACTGCGTGAGGACATGTTCGTCCGCTGAAGTCAGTTCCCAGCCTTTGTATTGCATCCGCCCGAAAGTGGGGACGTCGAGTCCGCCGAGGATGTTCAAGAGCGTGCTTTTTCCGCTGCCAGAGGCACCCAGCAGCACCACAAGCTCGCCCGCCGCAAAATCTACGTCTACTTTGCTCAGGGCGGTCACGTCCACTTCACCCGTGTGGTAGATCTTGCTCAGTTCCCGGGCGGAAAAGATGATTTCACCCGCGGCTTGGACGCGAGTCATCTGGGAGGGGGAAGCGGAAGCAGGCACGATCAGTGGCGACTGTCGGGAATGGGTTTCTGAAGAGTCGCGTTCAGAACTGATTTTTCAACCTTGGAGAGCGGATACAAGGGGAGAACGCTTGCTGCGAGACGAGGCCGCGACGAAGATTTGCCGTGGCCCCGGAAATCGACCGCTTTCTCCTCTACTTGGCGACAGAGCGCGGATTATCTGACAACTATCAACTCCTGGTGCGGCGTGTCCTGGAAGGGTTTGCCGAGTGGGCTTCTGCAGCGCGCGAGAAGCCAGGTGTAGCTGACATCGTGATGCGGGACATTCACGACTATCTGGCGTTGCGGAAGATGAAGGGGCTCGCCGCCTCAAGCATTCGCATTGAGCTGATTGCACTGAAGATCTTTTTCCGTTGGCTCAGTGCCCGGGGCATGCGCACCGGTGATCCGGTGGAAGGTGTGCTGCCCCCGCGCGTGGAACAGACGCTGCCTGAAACACTCAATGAACAGGATGTCCGCATTCTTTTGGAATCCGTGTCGGGCAATGATCCGCTGGATATTCGGGACCGTTCCATGCTGGAGGTCTTTTATGCCAGCGGCCTCCGTGTTAGTGAGGTGGTGAATGCACGCATCGAAAATATCAGCCTGGAAGAGGGCTGGATCCGCGTGACCGGCAAAGGCAAGAAGACCCGTATGGTGCCCGTTGGGAAATCCGCCTGCGATGCGATTGCGCGCTACCTTGCAGTCGCGCGGCCAAAACTGGTAAAGCCAAAGACGCAAAGCTGGATCTGGCTCAATCGTCGAGGGAATAAGCTCACCACCGTGAGAATTTGGCAAATCCTGAAGGAGCGTGCGGGCTTGGCGGGACTAAATGCAGACCGGATCTATCCGCATCTCTTGCGGCATAGCTTCGCCACCCATCTGCTCAGCCATGGCGCTGATCTCAGGGTGATCCAGGAGATGCTCGGGCACGCCGACATCGCCACAACGCAAATCTACACTCATGTGGACACGAAGCGGCTGAAGGACACCCATCGGAAGTTCCATCCGAGAGCATAGGATACGGTGTCTCGAAATTTTCTGGTCAGGCGGTAGGCGATCCGCCAACATGGCGTGATGCGAATCTTCGCCCTGCCTTTCCTGATTTTGTCCATGTCCGCCCTCAATGCCCAACAAACGTTTGTGCCGAACTACGATGAGGCATTGGCCGACAAATTTCCCGTCCCTGATGTCTTAAAGGGCGCAGATGGGAAAATGATCACCACGAAGGAAGAATGGCTAACGAAAAGGAGGCCAGAGTTGCTTCGAATCTTTGAAGCAGAAGTTTACGGGAAGACCCCGCAGAAGGCTCCTGCGGATGTAAAAGTGGAAGTGACTTCCGAAAAGAAGGACGCGCTCGGAGGTAAGGCTACGCAGCGGCAGGTGAGTCTCGTGTTCGGCAAAGATGGGAAGCTGCGCGTGGATGTGCTGCTGTATCTGCCAAACCAACGCTCAGGGCCGGTGCCCATGTTTGTGAGTCTGAACTTCGGGGGCAATCAATCGACCACAAAAGATCCGGCGATCCCTCTGCCCACCGGCTGGTTCCGGAATAACGAGAAGGAGGGGTATATCAACAACCTCGCCACGGAGCAGACCCGTGGGGCGCAGGAAGAACGCTGGCCCGTAGAGGCCATCATTGAACGCGGCTATGGAGTCGCGATGGCCTATTATGGCGACATTGATCCGGACTTTGATGACGGCTTTAAAAATGGACCGCACCCTTTGTATTATCGGGAAGGCCAAACAAAGCCGGAACCCGGCGAGTGGGGCAGCATCGGGGCCTGGGCCTGGGGATTAAGCCGGATGGCAGATTACCTGGAAACACTCCCCGAGGTAGACAAGAGCAAATTGGCGGTCGTCGGACACTCCCGCTTGGGGAAAGCTGCCCTTTGGGCTGGAGTTAATGATGAGCGGTTTGGGATTGTCATCAGCAACAACTCCGGTGCAGGCGGCGCGGCTCTGAGCAAGCGCATCTATGGCGAGACGGTTGGCAGGCTGAACACGAATTTCCCCCATTGGTTCTGCGGCAACTTCAAAAAGTACAGCGAGAACGAAGGCGCTTTGCCGGTGGATCAGCATCAGTTGATCGCGCTCATCGCGCCACGTCCGGTTTATATCGCAAGTGCCAGTGAAGATAAATGGGCGGATCCCAAAGGCGAGTTCCTCGGCGGCAAACTCGCGGAACCCGTGTATGCGCTATTTGGCAAGAAAGGGTTGGGAGTGGAGACACCTCCATCGCCGGATGTGTCGGTGGGAGATGCCATCGGTTATCATGAACGGACCGGCAAGCATGACATCTTGATCGAGGATTGGAGCTTCTATATGGACTTCGCCGACAAACATTGGGGGAAGCCTGGTGCAAAGAAGTAATGCCTGAGCGCGTTTTGACCCAGGCTACGATTACGGAGAACTGCTTGCGACTATGAAGATGAAACCATGCCTATTGCTGCCGGTGTATTGCCTGGCGGTGTCCTGTTGGGGTTCCGTGGGGAGCGCCTTGCAGAAGATCGATACCATTGGCCGGGAAGGGCAGGGGAATGAAGAAGCGATGACCGCGTGGCAGGAAGTGGTGAAAGCTGGCCCGGGTGCTCTGGTGGAAGTTCTGGATGCCGCTGGTCAGGGCAATGCCGTGGCAGACAACTGGCTGCGGCTGGCGTTGAATACGATTACCGATCAAGCCAAGGGCTCTGGTGCAACTGTGCCGCTGGATCCCGTGGAGTCTTTCCTGAAGGACACGAAGAAGAACCCTTTGGGGCGGGAAATGGCTTTCGACCTCATCCAACAAGCCGATGCGGCGCGCGCGAAAGCGGTGGAGTCGCAACTGCTGCACGATCCTTCGCCCGTATTGCGCCGGGGAGCGGTGCAACAGCTGATCGATCAAGGAAACCGCGAGCGAAAAGCAGGGAATGAAAATGAAGCGGCAAAAGCGACTTTCCAGAAAGCGCTCGATGCCTCCCGGGATCTCGATCAGGTGAAAGTGATCTCTGCGGCACTAAAAGAACTGGGAGTCGAAGTGAACCTGCCCAAGCATTTTGGTTTCCTGACAAAGTGGCATGTGATCGGACCCTTCGACAACGGCGGACGCAATGGCTTTGCAGCGGTCTATCCTCCGGAGAAAGGTGTTGATCTAAATGCGGTCATGGAAGGCAAGCCGACTGACGCGGGCGAGCCTCGCCAACTTAAATGGCTTCCGTTTGAAAGCACCGACCCGTATGGCAAGGTGGATTTGAATAAGCCCCTCACGACCCTCAAGAGCGTCACCGGCTATGCAGCCACCACTTTCAATAGCGCTGAAGAACGTGACGCCGAACTCAGGCTTGGTAGCAAGAATGCCTGGAAGGTATGGCTCAACGGCGAGCTTCTTTTTGGCCGCGACGAATATCACCGTGGCCAGCAGATGGATCAATACACCATGAAATGCCGGCTCAAGAAGGGACCGAACACCATCCTCGTGAAATGCTGCCAGAGCGAGCAAATGGAAACCTGGACCGTTGAGTGGGAATTCCAGCTCCGAGTCTGCGACAGCACCGGCACCGCCATCCCCAACCAACATGAGTGACCAACGAAAACTTTGGAGCCGCCGTTCGATGATCGGTGGCGTGACAACCGCGCTGATTGGCACCCAGGCCTGGCCCTTGCTGGCAGGGGACTGGAAGCAGTTTCGCGGGCCAGGCATTGGCGACGCTGCTGCCGGTGAACAAATCCCGGCGAAGCTGAAGATCGACTGGAAAACCAATCTGCCAGGTCGCGGCCTTTCGAGCCCCATCGTCATCAATGACAGAGTCTATGTGACAGCCGCCAGCGGTCCGAAGCAGGACCGGCTCCATGTGTTTTGTTTCGCAACGAAAGACGGCAAGACCCAATGGGAGCGCCAGTTGAAAGCCACAGGCCGCACCATGGCTCACAGCAAGACCAACGTGGCATCCTGCTCGCCCTGCAGCGACGGCAAACACGTCTTCGCATTGTGGTCCTGTAATGACCTCGCGGCCTTTGACCTCGACGGCAACCTGAAGTGGTTGCGTGGTCTCACCGTGGACTACGCCAACGCCAGCAATAGCCTCGGCATGGCGTCGTCTCCCATCGTGGTGGGTGAAACGGTGGTCGTGCAAATCGAGAACGATAGCGAAAGTTACGCACTCGGCATCGACGTGAATACCGGTCGCAATCTGTGGAAGCTGGAGCGTCCCAAATCCGCCAACTGGACGAGCCCGCTTGTGTGGCAGGCCGATTCATCAAGCGCGCCCGCAGTCGTTCTCCAATCTTCAAAGGGAGTTATTGCCGTGGATCCGGCGACGGGCAGTCAACTTTGGGAATACAAAGATGGCGCCTCTACCATTTCCTCCGGAGTGGTATCCAACGGCATCGTGTATGCCGCTTCCAAAGGCATCACCGCACTGAAGCCCAACAAGAATGGTGGTGCGCCCGAACAACTCTGGCGCAGCGAGCAACTGAATCCCGCCACGGCCAGCCCCGTGCTGATCGGCAAGCGCCTGTTCATCATCAACAATGCCGGCGTCCTCAATGAAGCAAACGCGGAGAACGGCGAGCGCGGTTGGAAGCTTCGTCTCAGCGGCCCTTTCACCGCCAGTCCTATCGCGGCAGGCACGAATATCGTGGCTGTAAGTGAAAAAGGATTAGTGCAGGTGGTGGACACCACCGCAGCAGAAGGTGCCATCTCAGGCACGCTGGATCTGAAGCCAGACCTCGTGGACAAAGAGCTGATCGTCAGTACGCCTTCCCTGAGTGGCGGGGCGGTCTTCGTGCGGAGCGACTCCAAGCTCTGGCGTTTAGTCAGTGAATAGAAACGCAATAAGCAAACAAGCGCTGCCAGGCACTCCATCTCGCAATTAAAAAGGGCGCCGGTTTATCACCAGCGCCCTTTGTTTAAACGAGTTTCGCGTCCTGCAAACCCTTATGCCGTCGGCACAGGTGGCTTGATCTCAGCGCGCTGGCTTTCCATCACCTGATGCTTGAGGCTGGTGCCTGTGAGTTTCACATACCAGAGCACCAGGGCCGAACCAATGTAGATGGAGGAGTAGGTGCCGACGATAACTCCAATGATGATCGGAGCTGAGAACTCTTTCATCGAAGGATTTCCGAAGAAGTAGAGGACCGCCATCGACATGAGCACCGTGAGGCTGGTCAGCAACGTACGGCTCAGCGTGGCTGAGATCGCTTCGTTCATGAGATCCTTCAGATCGCCAGACCGCGTCTTGAGCATTTCGCGGATACGGTCAAAGACAATGATGGTGTCGTTGATCGAGTAACCCGCGATGGTAAGCAAGGCGCCGATATGGATCACAGACAATTGCTGTCCGAAGAGCACACAGAGGCCGATCGCGATGACGCAGTCGTGGAATAGCGCGATAATGGCCGCTAGAGCGAAGGAGAACTCGTAGAAGATCACCAGGTAGATGAAGATCGCCGTCATCGCCAGGATGTAAGCAATCGTAGAACGGACGGCCAGTTCCTTACCAATGGTCGAGCCGATACGCTCGATCTGTCCGCCGGTCAGTTTGCCCGTGAACTTTTCTTCAAGGATGGATTTCACCTTGGTGCCGTCGTCAAATTCGCTGCGGACGCTGACCAGCGTGCCGGAACTGTTCGTGCTCTCCTGGACGTAGAAGCCTTCAATGGCCGCTGCTTTTAGAGCGTTTTCGACTTCGCCAACAGGCACTTCGGCGCCGGCCGCCACCAGGAATTGAGTCTTCGCTCCACCACGAAAATCAACGCCTACGCTGTCTTTCCCGCGGACGAAGAAGGCAAGGATGGAAATAAGGAACAGGACGCCGGAACCAATGATGAACGGCTTCGACCATTTCAGCATGTCATGAATTCCTTCGGGAATGATGTGGGTCACCTTGATGTTCTTGAGGATGTTCGCGTCAATAAACCAATTGAAGCAAACGCGCGTTACAATCAATGCACCCAACAAGGTCCCAATGATGCCCACGGTCAGCGTCACGGCGAAACCCTTTACCAAGCCCGTGGCGAGATAGAAGAGGATGACTGCTGAGATAAGCGTGGTGATGTTCGCATCAAAAATAGCAGAGAAGGCTTTCTCAAACGCGGCGTCCAAAGCTGCGGCGAGGGTCTTGCCCGCATTCATTTCCTCACGTAACCGCTCGTAAATAAGCACGTTCGCATCCACCGCCATGCCGATGGTAAGCACGATACCGGCAATACCCGGCATGGTCAGCGTGAAGTTAAACAGCGCCATCGCACCGAAAACCACCAGCATACAGACCGCCAAACCCACCAAAGCAATAAGACCTGCAAGGCGGTAGTAGATCAGCATGAACACGGCCACGAGGATCGTGGACACCACACCGGTTTTGATGCCCTGCTGCACGGTCTCTTCCCCGAAGGCGGCAGAGACGGTGCTCTCCTCGACGATCTTCATCGGATTCTCGAGGGGGTTTTCCAAAGCCGTCGCGAGGCGGCGGGCTTCTTCTTCCTTGAAGCCATTGGATCCACCGGAGATTTCAGCGGTGCCTCCCGTAATGGGTTCGTTCAGATTGGGCGCGGAAACCACCTGTCCATCCACGATCATGGCCAAACGCTCGCCCACATGCGCCGTGGTGATGTCTCCGAAGATTTTGCTGCCCTCGGAATCAAAGTGGAGGATGATGACCCAACCCTTGGTTGGGTCAGGATAGGCGTACGCATTTTTAACGTAGCGGCCTTCCATGTCAGCACGGCTTTTTACAAGGTAGCTAGTCCCGGTAGAAATGACTTTGCCTTCCTTGTCCTTTTCCTCGACTTCCAGCATTTCCACATAACCAACAGCAAGTCCGCCGGTGGCTTTGATGCGAGCCAGTTCGGTCTCGCTTTGTGGATGCACCAGGCGGAACTCAAGATGTGCCACCTGTTGGATTTTTTCCCGGACTCCTGCCACTGCATCATTGCTCACGCCCGGCATCTGGATATTGATGCGGTCTTCTCCCTGAGGAGTCATCACCAAGTCCACTTCGCCATTCGGATTGAGGCGCTTTTCCAGGATGGCAATGGCCTGCTGAATGGAGTCATTAGAGATGTGCTTGGGCTGGCCTTTGTCATCCGTGCCAGGCATGAGCTGCACGGTGAAGGAACTGCCGCCTCCAAGATCAATGCCTCGCTTGATGCCGATGCCAAAGAAAGCCTGCAGGCAGAAAATGGACATGGCGATCGAGAGCACCGTGCCCGCAATCTTCTTCTTCTTGTGGGCAGTCGTTCCGAGGTAATAGAAGAGCAGCACAATCAGTACGGCTCCCCAGATAAAGGTGGTCTCTGGCGTATTCATTTGGATCGCGATTAAAAGCTTACAAAACAGGCAGGCTCTTTGAGCCTTGCGGCGAGGGCATTATTTGCTCTCGACAGTGGGGGTGATGACTTTGGTCGCGATGGCTGAACGGTCGAATTCAATCTTGCCTTCTGCTACACGCACGGTGACGGTTTTTTCGTGGACGGTGGTGACGACGCCATGGGCTCCGCCGATGGTGACGACTTCATCGCCAGGGGAGAGCGCCTTCTGCAGGCTCTCCTGCTCCTTTTGCTTTTTCCGTTGAGGGCGGATGAGGATGAACCACATCATCACCATCATGAGCGCCATCATGATAAACATATTTGGGCCACCACCTGTGGCTTGAGGAGCGGCTGCTTGGGCAAGGTGGAGGTCTAAAATAGCTAGCGTCATGAATCCGTGTGCGTGTTGTTTGAGTAATGGGCAATATATTCCGCCCGAAACTCGGTGAAAAAACCGCCCTCAATCGCGGCTCGGGCGCGGGCCATGAGGGACAGATAGAAATGCAGATTGTGCAAGGAAATCAACCGTAAACCCAGGATTTCATTCGCTTTGAGCAGGTGGCGGATATAAGCGCGGCTAAAGCCCTGGCAGAGCGGATGCGTATCTTCCGTGATGGGGGCGTAATCCCGCGCATAGCGCTGATTCTTCAAATTCACCGCTCCCTCATGAGTGAATGCGGTGCTGTGGCGTGCCAGCCGGGTCGGCAGCACACAGTCGAACATATCGATCCCGCGTGCTACCATCTCCAGCATTTGAGGTGGGGTCCCAAGACCCATGGCATAGCGCGGTTTGTCTGCCGGCAAGTGAGGCACGCTGTTCTCCACGGCTGCCATCATCTCCGGTTCCGGTTCCCCCACGCTCACGCCACCCACGGCGTAACCATCGAAACCCATGGCCACGAGCTCACGCGCGGACTTGGCTCTCAGTTCCGGATAACTGGATCCCTGCACAATACCGAAGTGCAACTGCGGCAGGCCATTCGTCTTCGGCTGATGTTGGTCAATCCATTCACGGCAGCGCCTCGCCCATCGCAGCGTCAGATCCAGGCTGTCGCTGGCATACTGATGTTCGCAGGGATGCGGGGGACATTCGTCGAAGAGCATGGCGATGTCCGATCCCAATGTCGCCTGGATTTCCATCGCGCTCTCCGGTCCCAGCACCATGAGCGAGCCATCCACGTGATTCTGAAAGTGCACGCCGTCTTCCTTGATCTTCCGAAGCTTGCCCAGTGAGAACACCTGAAACCCACCCGAGTCGGTGAGAATGGGGCCATGCCAGTTGGAAAATTTGTGCAGCCCTCCGGCCTCCCGCATGATCTCCATGCCTGGACGCACCGCGAGGTGATAGGTATTCCCCAGGATAATCTGCGCACCGATCTGGTTCAGCTCTGCTGGGTGAACCGTCTTGACCGTCGCCTGGGTCCCGACAGGCATGAAGATCGGTGTCTCCACCACCCCATGCGGCGTGACCAGACGACCGCGCCGCGCTTGAGATTGAGGATCCGTGGCCAGAAGGGTGAACATGGGGGCGCGCATCTTCACCCATCCGGCGGGATGCGCAACTAGTGTGAAAGCCCGCAGCTAAAGGAACGGGCGCATATTCGGCTTGCCACGCGCCGTGCCTCTGGCTTCATAGCTGCGCATGCAAAACGCCGAAGACTCCCAGTTTGAGCTCGTCACCATCCGCCTGCTGAAGCAGTCGGTGGCCGGCCAGGAGCCTCAGTGTTACCGCATTCACAGCCAGTTGGACGGCGTGACTGTGAAGGAAACGGCGCAGGGAAAGCCCTACTACGAGCTGAAATTGCACGATGGCCTTGACTCCCTTACTTGGCGCATTTTCGACGGCAGTCCGATGTTCGCCGAGGCAGCCTCCTGGCAAAAAGGCCAGTGGATTGAACTTTCGGCCACTTGGGCAGACACGGGTAAGTATGGCTTGGAGCCGCGCAAGGCTCTGGCCAGAGCCCTGTTGGAGGAAGAAATCCAAATATTGTTGGCGGGCGACGGAGAGCTGAGAGCCAGGCAGGATCAGGATTGGGAAGATATCCTTTTCCTCACTGGCGGAATTAGCGACCCGAGACTGCGCCACCTCTGCGCCCTTTTCCTGAACCAGCACGGCGAGCGCTTCCGCCGCGCAGCGGCGGCCCGGGATTATCATCACGCACGTCGTGGTGGCTTGGTCGAACACGTGGCCCAAATGATGCGCTGCGCGGTAAAAGTCGCGGAAGCTTACCCTCTCCTAAACAGAGACCTCCTCGTGGCCGGCGTGTTATTTCACGACTGCGGGAAACTCTGGGAAAACAATTATCCTGAGCAGGGATTCACCATGCCATTCTCCCTGCACGGGGAAATGATCGGCCATATTCCTCTGGGTCTGGAGGTGGTGAACAAACTCTGGCGCCAACTCATCGAACTGCCAGAGGCAGCGGAATGGTCGACCATGGATCCGGCCAATGAAATGGTGCGCGTGCATCTGTTACACCTGATCGGCTCCCATCATGGCGAAATGCAGTTCGGCTCTCCGGTGCTGCCCAAGACCCCGGAGGCGATCATCCTTCATCACGTGGACAATATGGACGCGAAGATGGAGATGTTCCGTCGCGCCTACGAGACAGGGGCGGAATTGGGCCCCGGTATCTTTGAACGTGTCCGTCCTCTCCCGGCCAATGTCGTAAAGCCGCTTACCAAAGTGTTTCCGCCGGAAGCGCTCCGTGAAGAAGTCACTAGCGACACCGAAGGGCAGCTACCTCAGGCCGAGGGCGAAGACCAACTCTAGCTTTCGCCGCCGCTCAGCACGTGCTGCACGATCCATTCCTGCACGAGCGCATAGAACTCATAGCGCATGTAAGCGGCCAGCCGTTCCGGCCCTGAGATTTCGCCCAGACTGTCCGGCAGCAAATCCGGGTGAAACTCTTCCCCATCCGGGTGCAGCTCGTATTTCTCGTCCAACATGAGACGCGCTTGATTCAGCGTGCTGAACCAGGCCCCTCCATGCGTCAGCGGGATGTCCAGGCGGTGGCGCTCTTCTTTCCCTTCATCACTCAGCACATAGGATTGCACGGAGTCGAAATCATCGAGAAAAGTCCCCACTTCACTGGCAAATTGCGTGTCCAGTTCTTCGGTCACCAGTTCCTTCCAGTCGTCTATTAGACTAGCTTCCCGGATCGCATCGGCCTCAGTAACGGGGGAAGGAAAAAGCCGGCTCCTGCCTGAAGGACAGTCCGCAATGCTGGCATCTTCCGCAGCTTGACGGAGAAGTTGCACATGGATCGGCTCCAGATCGGTGAGCCGCCAAGTGCCGGAGTTGCTGTTTACGGTTAGTCGCATTTCGGTCAGTCCGCCTTTTGCAGTGTCGCGAGCAGTTGATAGCCGTGCAACTCACGCACGTAGTGCTCGGCACGTTCCTTCACGCCACTCCAGACTATGCTTCGCCCCTCCTGATGCACTTGCAGCATCATCTTTTCCGCTTGTTCCTTCCCGTAGCCGAAAATCTTTCGGATTACATGGGTGACGTAACTCATCAGATTCACCGGATCATTGTGGATCACGACATTCCACGGCTGATCCAGGCCCGTTTGAGGCTCGGTTATCTTCTCCGTAGTGGTGGCAGGCATAAGACAGGAACTTTACGCACATTACGTGGGAGAGCAATGCATGGCCGCATTGGATTGGGTGAGCAAAGCGTGTTCCTTCCTGACATAAAATTCACTGCGTTTGGGAAGGAATCGAGACTAATCGAAATAAAAACCTACTTGCCATATCGGGAATGGGGAATTAATATCGCCACCCCATGTCCCCAGACGAAATCCAAGCTCACAATGACGCCACGGCTGGCTTTTCCGCTGCCGAGTTGACCCGTTGGGCCATTTCCCAAGGTCACGGCCGCGCCATCGTGACCACAAATTTCCGGCCTTATGAGGCTGTCATTCTCCATCTGGCCGCAACCATTGATCCCCAGATCCCGGTATTGTGGGTGGATCATGGTACAAATCTCCCCGAGACGTATCGGTTTGCGGAGAAATGCCGCACGCAGTTGTCGCTCAATCTCCAGCCCTATTTGCCCAAGATGACCTCCGCTCACTGGCTGGCAATCAATGGCGGAAACATTCCCGCACCAGATGAAGTGGAGCGTGTGGAGGACTTCAGCCGCGTCATGAAGCTCGAGCCATTTCGTCGTGGCATGCAGGAACTGGCACCCAGGGTTTGGATCACCGCTTTGCGCCGCGAACAAAATAGCCAACGCGCCGCTACCCTACAGCCAGTGATGTGGGATGAAACGTTTCAGTGCCTCAAGGTAAATCCTCTTCTGGATTGGAACACCGAAAAGCTGGAGGCCTATCTGGCGGAATTTTCACTGCCGAATGAGCGCACCTATTACGATCCAGCCAAGGGGAGCGAGAAGCACGAGTGCGGATTGCACGCTCCATTGACGGTCGTCCCTTCCTGAGCCCATGTCAGCCAGATCACCTCTCATGCCTCGAGCCATCACCCACCTGCAATTCCTGGAGAGCGAAGCCATCTATGTATTGCGGGAAACCGCTGCGCAATTTGGCAAACCGGCGATGCTTTTCTCCGGCGGTAAAGACTCCATTGTGATGGCCTGGCTGGCCCGCAAGGCGTTCCACCCATCGCACTTGCCATTCCCGCTTTTGCACATCGATACGGGTCACAACTTCGCTGAAGCCATGACCTATCGGGATTGGTTCGTGAAGGAAGTGAAGGCCACCCTGGTGGTCGGCTCTGTGCAGAAGAGCATTGATGAAGGCCGCGTGAAGGAAGAGAAGGGCCACAACGCCAGTCGTAACAAACTGCAAACGGTGACGCTGCTGGACACCATTGAGGAGCACGAATTTGACGCCTGCCTCGGTGGCGGTCGCCGTGATGAAGAGAAGGCCCGCGCCAAGGAGCGCTTCTTTTCCCACCGTGATGAATTTGGCCAGTGGGATCCCAAAAACCAGCGGCCTGAACTCTGGAATATTTTCAACGGTCGGAAGCACTTCGGGGAGCATTTCCGCGTCTTCCCTTTGAGCAACTGGACGGAAATGGATGTGTGGCAATACATCCGTCAGGAGAACATTCCTTTGCCGAGCATCTATTTCTCCCATCAGCGGAAGATCATCGAGCGCCACGGACAATTGCTGGATTGCGAGAGTGGGTTTGTGCCACTCCTTGATGAAGAAAAACCACGCGTGCAGGAAATGACCGTGCGCTTCCGCACCGTAGGCGATGTCACCTGCACGGGGGCGGTGCTTTCTACCGCCTCAACTCTGGATGACATTGTCGCCGAAGTGGCCGCCGCCCGTCAAACCGAACGTGGCACCCGTGCGGATGACCGCCGGTCCGAGACTGCCATGGAAGACCGTAAGCGTGAAGGCTACTTCTAATAGGAAGCCGCGCCTGACTTCTGCCCCTTTTTTTCTTTGTATGGATACTTTGGTTAACCCCTCTGAGTCGAGCCTTCTCCGTTTCACTACGGCTGGTAGTGTGGACGACGGCAAAAGCACGCTCATCGGCCGTCTGCTTTACGACTCGAAGTCGATCTTTGAGGATCAACTCCTGGCAGTGGAAGAATCTTCCAAACGCCGTGGAGATGAGCATGTGAACCTCGCTTTGCTGACGGACGGCCTGCGGGCTGAGCGCGAGCAGGGCATCACGATCGACGTGGCTTATCGGTATTTTGCCACCCCAAAGCGGAAGTTTATCATCGCGGACACACCGGGCCACGTGCAATACACGCGGAACATGGTTACCGGCGCCAGCACGGCGGACCTGGCCATCATCTTGGTGGATGCCCGTCATGGCGTCGCGGAGCAGACTCGCCGCCACGCTTTCCTCGCGTCCCTCCTGCGTATCGAGCAGGTCGTGGTCGCCGTGAACAAGATGGATCTTCGGGACTACAGCGAGGAAGTGTTCCAAAAGATCGTCCAGGATTTCGAAACCTTTAACAACGGTCTTCGATTTCCCATGACCGCCAAGTTCATTCCCATGAGCGCCCTCAATGGCGATAACGTGGTGGATGCCTCAGAGAACATGCCTTGGTATGACGGCGGTACTTTGCTCAATCATCTTGAAACAGTCCAGGTAGGTGGTCGCGATTTCGCTACCGAAGCTCGTTTCCCGGTTCAGTGGGTCATTCGTCCTCAATCAGACGAGTTTCATGATTTCCGCGGCTTCGCCGGACGGGTCGCCAGCGGCACTTTCAAAGTCGGGGACGAAGTGACGGCTTATCCAGCCGGAATGACGACTCGCATCACGGGCATTCACACGATCGAAGGTCCTCAAAAGGAAGCGATTCCATCGCTGAGTTATTCCTTCACCTTGGCAGATGAGATCGACATCAGCCGGGGAGATCTGATCGCGAAACCGGATCGCCCGCCGCAGCATGGCCAAATCATCGACGCCATGATCTGCTGGTTCACGGATAAGAAGCTCAAGCCACGCACCCGCTTCCATCTTCGCCATACCACTCGTGACGTGCGCGCAACCGTGACGGACCTCCTTTATAAGGTGGATATCACCACCCTCAATCATGCTGAAGCCGTGCCTGAGTTCGGTCTGAATGACATTGGCTGCGTCCGCATCCGCTGCGCGTCGCCCCTGTTCTACGACTCCTACGATAAGAACCGCACCACTGGCAGTTTTGTGCTGGTGGATGAACTGACGAACAACACCGTCGCCGCAGGGATGATTGTCCGCCCGGTGGGAGACGATTCAGACGTCAGTCCTGACGAGTTCACCATCTGAGTGAACTCGCCTAGCCTTTACACAGGTAAGGCAGAGGCCAGGCCGGAAATAACCTCCAGATTCCGGCAGAGCCGCTGCTAAGAGGAGCGCGGCTGTCCACAGCCGTGTACCCAGCGCAGTGCCGCCTCCGCAACATCGAGGTTACTCGGGGAGATAAATCGAAACGGCATTATTGCCTCTGAAGAGGACCGGAGCGCGTAATGTCCGCTCACCATCAGTCGCAGTTACAACGCCGCGAACGCCCTCAGTCAGTGCGAAGCACGTTTGATGACTTAAGCTTGCTCTGAGCTTTACCGACAAATGGACGGGTCGTCCTCACATCTTGACTGCTCAGGTTGCCAATGGGGCGCCTGGAAGGCGGCTTAGGCGCGAGCACGGGCCCGCAGGGAGCGCCAACATCCTCGTTGGCTTACTATCGCACCACTCCTGAACTCGCAGACTCCGATATCAAGGAGCAAGTCCCGGCGAATTTCAGGTCGGCGTCATGCATTCATTCAGGGAAGCAATGTTTGCGTGCCGGATATAAATGCGGACAAAGCTCAGAGCTTGCTCGAGCCTTTTTAGGCAGACAAGCCGTGTCGACCGCCACCAAACGCTAGCTGACTGGCAGCCAACACTACCGCGTCTGAATCATCCGGCCCATTCCAGCGCTGTTCTCGAATGAACGAGGGCGATTCAAAGGCAGCCCGCTGATATCCTCAGACGGTGGCACGGCCTTCTTACGCTTCACTGTGTTATCGCTCTGGCAGCTAATGGAAAGAACGGCAAAAGCCGAGACCAGCAGGAGAGTGGAGGCACGGAAAGCTGACTTCATGACAAAGGACAAAGAATAGAATTGCTGGCGGAATGTTCTTCCGCTGAGGCAATTTCGCAAGCCTTATTGATGTAGGCTCTCCAGGACCACGCGGTCACCGGGAGAAATGGAGCGGCCGGACATCATGGTGTCTTTTGCGACGTTGCACAACGCGCGGCTGCCTTCGACGGACACTACCTTGATCTTACCGATCACGTCCGAGCCTCGGGAGACTACCAGGACAGTATCTGGCGAAAGCCCACGATCCTTGCCAGCGCCCACTACCACGAAGCCCCAGTCATTATTGACGGCGGTAATCGTGCCGGTGAAGGAATTGCGGTCGAATGCCTTCTTGCGATCTTCGATGCGAGTCACCATATCGCTGAGTTGATCCTGCCAGCGCTTGAGTTCAGTTTCTTTACCGGCCAGCTGTTCCTTGATCGTTACGGCCTTGGCTTCGTTATCAGCAATCGCGGTCTTCAGCTTGTTGATATCCTCGTTGATCGTCTCCATCGTCACACCCGGCGGGATGTCTTTGATCTTGAGTTTGTAGTCGGCGAGAATTTTTTGATTATCATCCGCTTCCTTGGTGTAGCGATCCACATCCGCCTGAAGATTGCGTTTCTTGATTTCCCCTTGGTTGAGGCGCTCCTGATCCTTCTGGAGGTCTTGCTGGACGACAGAGACCTTGGATTTCAGGTCAGCAATTTCACCGCCTACACCATCAAGCTTCGTAAACTCGGTTTCGATCTTGCGGGCATTGTCCTGAAGCTCGAGGCGCGTTTTCACAAACGCATCCCGGTTCTGGTAGCTGAAGATACCAGCGACTACCATTACGACAGCGCTGAGCAGGAATAAGACTTTGGTCATGGTCAGAAAAGCGAGTTCAGCCTAAACAAGGCAGTAGAAAAGAGGAATAAAGAGAGGAACTGGGTCCGGTTAGGGCTTGGGTGCGAAAGGATCGGCCGTCGAGGGCATGGCCGAGGTTCCAGGCGCAGCGGCAGCAGGAGGAGCTGTCGGCGCTGCAGCAGGAGGGGCACCGAAAGGATCGGCAGCCGCCGGAGCCATGGGGGCGGCCGCTGCAGGAGGAGCGCCAAAGGGATCAGCCGCAGGAGCCATTGCGCCAGGAGCTGGCGCTGCAGGAGGGGCGCCAAATGGATCGTTTGCCATGGCAGGAGCCGCAGCCGGATCAGCAGGTGCAGGAGGTGTCGCGGGAGCAGAACCATCAGCAGGAGCCGCTGGTGCGGCACCTGGAGCGGCCGCTGGGGCGGCGCCCGGAGGTGGCGCTTGCTCTTTGGAAGCAACTACCAGATCACCGGAGCGAACCGTCGCATTGGGAGACAGACTGCCGGGAATAAGGTCGGCCACTGACTGAGCTTGCTCTACGTCTCGCACCTTAAGCTTGGCGACGACCTGGCGGCCGCGCTTCACTTCGAGCATCGCATTGGCAAACATGCCACCGGCGTTGCCCTTGTTAAGAATGACGAAACCAAAGCCTGGGAAAGCTTGGGAGACCCGGGCAGTGAAGGTGGGATCCACCACACCGCGGCGCTGACGTGCTTCGGCATCTTGCGTGCGTTTGATTTGTTCCTGCACCGTCTTAACCTTTTCATCAGACAGGGCGATCTGCTGGGTGGCATTGGCCACAGCACTTTCGGTAGCGGTCTTCTGCTCCGTGAGGCCCTTCACTTGGCTCATGAGCTGGTCGATGTTGCCAGCGCGCTTGATTTGTTCTTCAAGCTGAACCACTTGCTTCTTCACATTTTCCACGATGCCAGCCACCGTTTGAGCTTCCTGCTCCTTGTCTTTGATCTCCGTCGACTGTTTTTCGAGTTTGGTGGTCAGTTCTTCGCGCTGCTTGTTCGCTTCCTCGAGGCTCTTTTCGTTTTTCCCCTTAAGCTCCTCAGCATGAACGATCTCCTGTTTCACGTCCGCCAGATTCTGCTTCGAGCGCGCGGCCATGGCACGCTCTTCTTTCAGGATGTCCTTTAGGGAAAAACTGAACCACAGGCCGAGCAAAAGAGCGACGGCGGATACACCAGATAAAATTTTCCAAAGCATGGATGAGTCTAAGTTGGGTCTATATTGGCAAACTAATTAATGTTTCTATCCAAATCGCCGCAGCGATACAACACAAAATTAGTCGTGGGATGTGTTTGTCGAAGGAGAGATGCCCTTTCATGCGATTTCGCATTTGTTTTCTTGAATGGGCCATGTCATGTTTAAAGCGTCAGGGACCGTGGAGGGTAAGCTTGCGAACCCCGCCAGGTCCGGAAGGAAGCAACGGCAGTATGTCTTTCTCTGCCGCGGTTCCCTGGCCTTTAGTTGAATGAGAAATAATTTACGGTAGGCGGGTAGTATCTGGTTGGAGGAGAGATTCTTGGAATTGGCGGCAACATAAGTCCGCCTCCCGCGTTTTTCGGGGATGAAGTCCGCTCTCCTCCTTGTCTCGCTGATTCAACTCCCACTGCTGCTCACGGCTGCTGATTCCTCGCCGGTTCCTCAATTAGGCATTCCCGGCAAGGTTATCTTCGAAAGCAAACTCGACACCGCGCCTGAGTCTCCGTGGAAGGCCGCCAAGGGAAAATGGGAAATGGTAGAGGGCGCATGGAAAGGCTCCGAATTGGTCGAGGACAAACATGGCGCCGTCATCCGGTTGTCTGAAGAGTTGTCGGATTTCGCTCTGGAATACGAATGCAAGCTGGACGGAGCGAGATCGACGAGCCTCAGCATCAATGCCAAAAAGGATCACATGGCGCGCATTCTACTGATGCCTAACTCCATCACCATCCAGCGTGATGACAATGATCACGAAGGACCTGACAAGTCAGTGGTCTTTGCCCGCTTCCCCGCCGAACTCGAAGCAGGTGCCTGGCACAAGGTCCGTCTGGAGATGGTTGGCGACACCATGCTAGGCAGTGTGGACGGCATGGCCGCCTATGGCAGCGATGCTCTCTTCAAGACCGCGAAAATGGCTCCCGGTTTCACAGTCGGTGGACAGTCCGTTTCCTTTCGCAATCTCACCATCCGCGAGGCCACCCTCAATCCAGAGTGGGACAAGATCAAAGCAACCCTTCCTAAGCCCGGTGAAAAGGTAACCCCAGCCGCTCGCCCCAACGGCAACGCCAAAGCCAAGAAGAAGACTGCCGAGTAAAGGTAACCCAATGTGCTGGAGCAGCACCGCCTCAGCAGGCCACTTCGAGGCGGTGCGAATTCTACAGCAATTCAGCTCACCACTTGTTCGCCTGGATCACGTCCTTTTCGCCCTTGAGGAAATTCACGAGATTCAGCGTCGCGCGCATCGCCTGACGGGGAACGCTTTCATAGGTGCGTGAGCCGATATGCGGCGTAATCAACGCCTTCGGATGCCGCAGCAGCGCATGATCGGCCGGAGGCGGTTCTTCATCCAGCACATCGGTGCCGTAGCCACCAATGGCGCCCGCATCCAGCGCTTCGATCATGTCTGGCATATTCACCAGTTCTGCGCGTGACGTATTGATCACCAGAAGCTCTGGCTTCGCCAATTTGATGCGCTCTTTGTTCACTAGGTGACGCGTGCTTTCGCTCAGATTGGCGTGCAGGCTCAGTACATCGATTTCCGGCAGCATCGTCTCAATCGTTTCATGCCGCGTGATGCCGTTTTCCTTGGCAAAAGCTTCCGGCCAATACGGATCCAGCCCGTGCACCTTCATGCCGAACGCCAGGGCGCGTTTTGCCACTTCCTGCCCGATCCGGCCCAGGCCAATAATCCCCATGGATTTGTTCCAGATCTCGTGACCTGTCACCCGTTTCCACTGACCGGCGCGAACGGCATTGGCAGAGTCTACCAGATTACGCACCAGCGCCAGCAGCAGGCAGAACGTGTGCTCCGCCACCGTCGTGTGATTCACACCCGGCGTGAAGAGCACCGGCAGCTTGCGCGCCGTGCATTCGGTCACATCGATCTTGTCGAGGCCGATGCCATACTTGCTGATGACTTTCAGCTTGGGCAAAGACTTATCCAGAACGGCTTTGGTGATCTCGTCGTCGCCGCAGAGAAAGGCGTCGAAATCGCCTGCCAGTTCCAGCATCCGGCTCTCGGGAAGAGGCCCACGTTCGCGGTGAATGTCGAAGCCTTGCTCCGCCAGGAGCGCATGGTGATCGCCAGGAGTGTCTTGGTAGGAAGTGGTGGTGAGGAGTACGCGAGTCATTTCCGATGTCATTGAGAGCGTGCTTGCACCGCCCGCGCAACGGGCGATGCTGGTTTTCTTCCTATCAATCATGAGTGACGAACCGGACGACAGCAAGGAGAATGGCAACGAGCGAAATTTGGGCACCCAGCCTCTGGATGCGGTCCTTTTGGAACTCGACATCGGCAATCACGACGTCGTGGCCGCGTTCGGGAAGCCCGGACTGACTCATAAAGCTCTCCAGCGTGCCCGGAAAGGCCGCAAGCTGACCCCGCACATGAAGGTGCGCATCACCGAGTCACTCAATAGTCTCTTGCGAAACCGCGCTGTGGACCGTCACTTCGGCGTCCGCGATCTCTTTAATTATTGATCCGCGTCTCTCGCTCCCCGGGACCATAAAAAAACGCCGCTCCCCCGGACAGGGAAGCGGCGTGGCATAGTAGTTCAGTTCCTAACCTGAAAGCGGGCTGTCCCGCTCGGGATCAATTGGCTTACAAGCGCGTGCCGGACACAGGCTTGTATTCCTGATGTTCCTTCTTCTTCGAAGGACCACCGAAGTCGATGCCAAACACCACAAACGTTTCCACCTCTGGGGACTCGTCCGTGCAGCCGAAGAGAGCCACAAGATCAAGGTGCGTATTGGCCGTCGGGCGCCACTGGATCGAAGGTCCGACCTGGAACTTGTTTTCGCCGTCATCGCGGGCGCCCTTCACGTTTTCGTATTTGTACTGCATTTCCACGCCTGCGCTTAGCACCTGGTCGATGATCGTGTAGCTGATACCCTGAGTTACTGCGAACTCGTTGGCTTGTTCTTCACCTTCGATCTCGCGTTCGAAGACAAAGTTCATGCCCCAATGCAGGCGGTCAGTGATTTCGTCACCAAGCAGAAGCTTCACTTCATACACGTCCGAGCCGATGTCACCGTCCGTCAGCTTGTACTCCGCATACAGCGTCGGGTTCAGCGGAATCACACCCCAGTCGGCGAGCGCCCAGCGCAGTTCCACAGCGAAGTCCTTGAACTCGGTTTCGCCCTTTTCATGGATCCAATCATAATAAAGGTCCAGCTGGAAGCGATACGGCAGACCGATTTCCAATTCTTCGATGAAGAGATGCCGGGTTTTGGCCTCTTCATAGGTGCGCACACGCCACCACTGTTCGAAGCCCACCTCCCAAGGGGTGCGCTGCAGATAGACACGGGTGGTGCTGAAACGGCGGTGGGTCGTCCACTCTGGCTGGTTGTAGGGGCCGACAGGCTCGCCTTCATTCAGGCTGCTGCCGCCTTCGCGGGCCTCCACCGTGACGGGTGCCATGGGCGAAGTTTCCGGTGGTGCCGCCTGGAGCAGGAAGGTCCCGCAGGCGGCAAGCATCAGGGTGATCGATGTCTTTAGGTTCATTTATCGAGAAGTTGAGTGTGTTGTATGTTAGGTTGGCCGCGCCACATTGTTTTGCGTAAGCGGGCGGCAGGCGCATGGCAGATATTGTGCCAACGAAAAATTTGCTATAATTGCGTTGAAGTTGAGCTTGTTGTGATTTTCTCCATTCGGACTGCACAGAAACTTTAGGACATTTTTCGCCCATGTTTCTGGCTCTTTGGCCATTAAATAACCGGCTTGTTGAACAGCATTTTTCGGGAATTGAGGATCGATTCCCCCTTGGCGACATGTCCACGTTGCCGCAAGATGCCACACTCTCCTGCATGATGTCTTTTAGTGGTCTCTCCTGGCGCATCGGACTGCCTTACGGCGCTCTGGTATTGGCGGGATCGATCCTGCTCATGGTCGTGATGGCCGCTCAACTGCGTCGCGAGGACGAGGAGCGTTTTGAACGTCTCGCCCGCACCAATGCCGATTTCATCGCGCGTATGCAGCTCCCCGCATCCGCCCGGATGGCGGCCAATCTGACGAGTGTCACCGGCGTCGAAGTCTTGTTCCGGCAACAGAATAAACTTCTACCGGAGGAATCTACCAAGGTGCCCGCGACCGAAGTGCTGGCCTTACCGTCGGACGGCTCCTGCCGACGTCTCGGGGAGCACGAAGTTGCGATCTTGCCGCTGGAGGGAAATCCTGGCACCGACTTGGTCATGATCCGTCCTGCCGAGCGCTTGTGGACTACCTTCCTGCAGCCCCGCTCCTTCCTGGTTCTATCCGCCTTCTGGCTCTTCGCCATTTTGTTAGGCTGGGGGGTGAGCCGGAGCATGGTGCGCCCGCTTCGCCATCTGGCCGAGCGCATGCCGGACATTGAGAAACCAGGACCTCTCGACTTGCCGGAGATGACGCGAAAAGATGAGATAGGTGACCTGGCGCGCAGCTTCGCCCGGACGCGTGACGAACTGCATCAGGAACAGGCCAAACGCGCCCAGGCCGAAAAATTTGCCGCCCTGGGCCGGATGACCGCAGCCATGGCGCACGAAATTCAGAATCCCGTCAGCGCTATCAAACTTCATGCGCAACTTGCCGCCAGCGACGGACCCAATGAACTTGCCGAAATCGTTATCGGTGAAGCGAGCCGTATCGAAAGCCTGGTAAACCAATGGCTCTTCCTCACTAAGCCGGCGCCTCCTGCAAAATCACTTATCGCATTGGGGGAGGTGATAGCATCAACCATTCGCACCTACGAGGCGCAACTGCGGCATGCCGGAGCAACCGCTGTTGTGAAGCAGGACAAGGACATCTCCATCCTGGCGGACGCACGGCGTTTGAGTCAGGTCTTTAGCAATCTCCTGCTAAATGCCATTCAGGCCATGCCCGAAGGCGGCACCTGCACCATCTCCTGCCGGCAGGAGAAAGATTCCGCGCGGATTACCTTCACCGATCAGGGCTTCGGATTCTCCACCGCTGCGTTGCAGAGATTCACGGAATTCTTCTACACCGAAAAAGAAGGTGGCATGGGTATTGGGCTTGCCGTCGCCAGTGAAATCGTCAAGGCTCACGGTGGCACGATCGAAGCCCGCAACGAACCAGCGAGAGGCGCAAGCGTGACCCTGACCTTTCCCATAACTGGCGCATGACTACTACCTTGATGCGGGGCAAAATAGCGGAACTGCCCCAAACTGCCGAAGTGCTCATCATTGAAGATGAAGCTGCCTTGGCGTCCGCTCTCGGCATGGTCGTGAAACGGCTGGGTGCGCACCCAGTGACCTGCGCCTCAGCGGCCGTGGGCTTGTCTCGTCTAAATCAGCGTCGTCCCGCCTTGGTCATCCTCGATATTGGCTTACCCGACCGCAGCGGGCTGGAGGTGCTCCGCGACATCAGAGCCCGGCATGCCACTCTGCCGACTTTGATCGTGACCGCCCACGGCAGCCTCAGCAACGCCGTGGAAGCAAAGAAATTCGGCGCTTCGGAATACCTCGTGAAGCCTCTGGATCTTCAGGAGATCGAGCGCACCATCCGTCCTCTTCTCCAGATCGGATCTTCCGAAGACGTTCCCAGTGAGCCCCGGCCTGACGCCCTCACAACTCATGGATCGCTCCTCATCGGCAGCGCCCAGGCCATGCAACCTGCCTTCGCTGCGATTGCGCACGCCACCGCCTCGGAAGCTCCTGTCATCATTAGCGGGCCTACCGGTATTGGAAAGTCCCTGGCAGCGCGCGTCATCCACCAGCTCGGCCGCCGTTCGGCAGGCCCCTTCGTGACATTGTCTTGTGCGAGCCTCCCGGAAACGTTGCTGGAGAGCGAATTATTCGGCCATGAAAAGGGCGCCTTCACCGGAGCCCATACCACTAAAACGGGGCATATCGAACGGGCCGCCGGGGGCACTCTCTTCCTCGATGAGATCGCGGAGGCGCCCCTGTCAGTTCAGGTAAAGCTCTTGCGTCTGGTGGAGGAAAAGACCTTCACCCGCGTCGGTGGACGCAGCGATCTCACCGTGGATCTCCGCGTCATTGTGGCCAGCAATCGGGACTTGGTAGAGGAAGTCGCTGAGAAACGGTTCCGTGAAGATCTATTCTACCGGCTCCGGGTTCTGGAGGTGAAACTGCCCCCTTTGCGGGAACGCATGAGCGATCTGCCGGCGCTATGTTCCTACCTTCTCGCCACCACGGACGACAAGCGCCAGCTCACACTTTCTGATGAGGCCATGGCGATCCTGCGATCCCATGCGTGGCCGGGCAATGTCAGGGAATTGCGCAACGCTCTGGAGCACGCCGCCGCTCGCTGCGCGGGACAGGTCATCCTGCCCATGCATCTGCCACAGGACCTGGGGAGCGATTCTCTGGAGCCGCAAAAGCAGACCACCCGAACCTTGGACGATGCCCTGCACAGTTGGCTGGAAGATCGTTTGGCGGAAGGCGTGGTGGAATATGACACCCTCCATGAGGAGCTGGAAAGCCGCCTGCTGGCCGCATTGCTGCCGCGCTTTGAGAACAAACCCACCCTCTTGGCGAGGGAGTTACAAATGAACCGCGCGACCTTGAGAAAGAAACTCTCGGCACTCGGCGCGAAAAATTTAGAATAAATCGCGCGTTAGGTTGTCCAACGTGTGCGCCATTTTTTCAAGGCCGCCTTCGTTGTTGCTGCGAACAGTAGTTCTTGGCAACACTAGGGGCCCTGAAAACAGGGCACAACCCTCAGTAACCAACATCAAAATATCATAACAATAGCCAAAACCATGAAGAAGACACTCGCATTCCTCGCCGCTGCTTTCCTTGCCATCCCAGCCTTCGCTGCTGAATATCCGGACATTAGCATTTCCGAACTGAAGAGCGCTATCGCTGAAAAGAAAGTCACGGTGATCGACGTCAACGGCTCCGACTCCTACAAAGAAGGCCATGTGCCCTCCGCCATCGACTATTCGTCCACCAAGAAAGACTTGGCCAGCAAGTTGCCCTCCGATAAGAGCGCCCTCGTGGTCGCCTATTGTGGCGGTCCTTCCTGCAGCGCCTACACCAAGGCTGCCAATGCCGCCAAGGAACTCGGCTACACCAACGTGAAACACCTCTCCGCTGGTATCTCCGGTTGGGTGAAAGCCGGTGAAAAAGTTGAAAAGTAAGTATTAAGGCATCACGCCTTTGTCATTCACCCGCCCGTTGTTTCTGACGCGGGCGGGTGAATCTGTCATCAAATCAGTATAATTTGGTCCCTCTTCGCTCCCGTTCTCATGATCAAATGTTTGGCTGTGCTCCTCCTCCTGGCGGTCTCTTATCTTCCCGTCTTTTCGGCCGATTCAGACAAGCCGACTCAATACACGGCCACCGTCACCGGTGTGGTATGCAGCGCCTGCAAAGCTCATATCACTGAAGCGTTCAAAAAGCTTCCAGGTGTTGGCGAGTTGGCCTTTGCCAAAGGGGAAAAGGAAGGAACACAGACCGTCAGTTTTCAGGCGACGTCCGATCATTTGACCAAGGAAGACGCTGTGAAAGCGCTTGGCGCCGAGTCGTCCAATTACGGCGTGTTGGAACTCAAGAAGCAACCCTGAGCCCACACACGTTCGCACCAGAATTTCGATATTAGCAGTTTCAGAATCAAATCATCACCCATTCCATCCTCGTATATGAAAGCCATTTCCAAATTTCTCGCCCTCGCCGCGATCTTCGCCGCCACCACCAGCTTCGCTGCTGACTTCCCGAAAGGCAGTCCCAAATTTGAGACGAGCCTCAAGAGCGCGTTGAGCGAAGCCGAGAAAACAGGCAAGCCCGTTATCGCCGTATTCTCAGCCGTCTGGTGCGGTCCTTGCCAGGACATGAAAAAGAATGTCTATCCCAGCGATGCGGTGAAGGCCTATCACGACAAGTTTGTTTGGGCTTATCTTGATACCGATGAAGCCTCCAACGCCAAGGCTGGCGAGAAATACGGCGTAAGCGGCATCCCGCACATTCAATTCCTCGACAAGAGCGGCAAGGCCCTGGACAAACAGGTTGGCTCAAGTTCCGCCGAAGATTTTGCCAAGACCCTCGAAGGCGTGCTGAGCAAAGCCTCTCGCTAGTCTCTATCAATTGTTAGTTCCTTTCAGAAGCGATGATGCCCACAAGCATCATCGCTTTTTTTGTAATTGGACTGATCTGCCGCCTATCAGTTCTCCCTTATCTGACACCCTATAAACCTTCGCGCCTTCGCGTCTTCGCGGTAAAAAATCCACATCTGACTCCCAAGGCGGAAATCCGCCCCACCCACGGTCACTCACTTCACCGGAGGCCAGATCGTATTCAGCGCCGGCTCATTCTCCACATACAGCACCCAAACCGGCTGCCCCGGCAGCCTCTCAGCCGCAGTATCATCAAATGTTTGGGCAAATCCCTCCACCTTCTCCAACCCCGTATCAAACTCATACACCAGCCGGTACGGATGCCGTTGATTCACCCGCAGCGTTTCATCCACATACACCTCGCGCAACTGCCCTTTCACCGCGCGTCCGTCACGCATCGCCCTGATGGCTCGATTGGATTGCCGTCGCCCCGCCCGGTAAAGAAAGAAGCCGACGATCAAAAAGATGAGCGGCAACGGAACAATGAACGGCAGAACGAAGATGAAAACAATGAACTGAATGGCGCCGATCAGAAGGAAAATGCCGCCAACAATTGCCAGTGGATTCCGGCCCCACTTCTGCTGCATCTCAAAGCCCTTGGGCAGATCCCTTGGGGCTGGCGGAGGCTCGCCGATCAGCACACTTCCCGGCAGCGATGGCATTGGGCCGCCGCATGATGGACAGTGGCTTTGCCAGGTTTGAGTATGAGTGTTGCACCAGCCGCAGGTGTACATGCGAGAAATACTGCAGCACGATGCGTCGAGCAGACGATCGCGCAACCGTTTCTTGAACCAGTCGAGTCGATCCGCAGATGGGCCGAACGCATAAAAAAACAACCGGCTTACGCTTGGGAGCGGAGCCGGTTGTTGATTCAGGCCTTGGTTGGCGGGACGTAACAGCCCGCCACGTCAGGCGGCCGGTTTGCCACGGCCAGTCAGCAACGACACGATGAACAGAATCAGGAACACGAAGAAGAGGATCTTGGCGATACCTGCTGCCGTGCCTGCGATGCCTCCGAAGCCGAATACGGCTGCAATGATGGCAACAATCAGAAACACAATAGCGTAGTGGAGCATAATGTTGAATGGTTAGGTTTGCTGGGTGTTGGGTGAATCTTCAGCAGGGCGCAAAGGCCATCGCGTCTCTGTATTTTGATGAAGATCACTCAAGGGTTTTTCGATTCAGGTCTGCGGGGTTATACCCTTAAAACGTGCCCGCCTGCCGTGGTGCGTGTATGAATGTTGCCCCGCCTTGGGGGAGACAATCTCTGCTGGACTTCGCTAAGAGCTCTGGCACTCGTGAGCAACGCGCCCAAAGCCTGCTACCACACCTCCACCTCCGATCTATGTCCTTGGATACCGCTCGCACCTTATTAAAATCACTCCTCCTGAAAAAGTCCGTCATGCGCGGTGACTTCACCTTGGCTTCAGGGGCAAAGAGCGACCTCTATGTGGACTGCCGCTTGACCACCTTGGATGCGGAAGGCGCCTGCCTGGTCGGACAAGTGCTGCATGCCTTGTTGCGGGACGCGGAAAAGGAACTCGGTGTCAGCGTTACCAGCTTGGGTGGTCTTACTATGGGCGCGGATCCCCTGGCCATCGCGGTGGCCATGCAGTCTCATCTCGCCGGAGACGCCACCCCCATCCATGCGTTTAGCGTTCGCAAAGCTGCCAAGGATCACGGTCGGAAAAAGCTGGTCGAAGGCAATTTCAAGGCTGGCGATACCGTCGTCGTTATCGATGACGTGATTACCACAGGCGGCTCCACCATCAAGGCCATTGAAAGCGTCGAAGAAGAAGGAGGCAAAGTTGCCTTCGTCCTCGTCCTCCTTGACCGCGAGGAAGGCGGCAAAGCCAACATCGAAGCCCGCGGTATCAAAGTCTTCTCTGCTTATTCCCGCAAGACATTGTTGGCTTAGCACAACGAGGGTCCGCAGATCCGGTGCCGCCGCCAACATCTGAACTCCCGGTTCCCTGACATAGGTCCTGTCAGTCTTGGTGGACCTATTCATACGCATAATAACCCTCCACAAATGTTTTTAATTGACCATTGGTCAATTAATGACTAATGGTCAATTATGCCCCGCCGCTTAAGAAAACAGGAGGAAATCGGCTCCCGCGAAGAAACGATTCTCGCCATGGTCCGCACCCTCATGACCGACAAGGGCTACCAAGGCTTCACCATGGCCGATGTCGCCACCGCCATCGATTACGCGAAAGGCACTCTCTACCTCCACTTCGAGTCCAAAGAAGACATGGCAGTTGCCGTCGCCTGCCGCAACCTGACTCGACGCGCGGACCTTTTAAAAAAAGCCGTTACCCGCCAGGCGCCCAGCCGGGAGCGCATCATGGGATTGCTCCTCGCCGATGAGCAATTCCGCAGGGAAGAACCCGATCATTTCGCATGGGATCATCTTCTCAGACAGCCGTCCTTTTGGGACAGAGTCTCTCCGAAGCGACAGGCGGAGCACTCCGCCATCACGGGACGCTGCCTTAGCTTGATGGAACTCGTCGTGGAGCAGGCAGTGCGTGAGGGTGATCTTCCGCGCGGCATTGATGTCCGTCACACGGTGATCCAGTTGCTCGCACTTGCTCTAGGGCAGACGATGATTTTCTCGGCTCCAGAACTGCAGCATTTCGCAGGCAATCCCCATCCGGAGCAATTCGTTGAGCACGGATACCTCGCGCTCTTGGACGGCCTGGAGTGGAAGCCTGTAGGCCGTCTCCAGGATTGGCCCGACCTCCGCCAAAAGCTGTTGCAAGAGCTCGCGCCCGCCTTCGCGCAGGACGCAATACTTTCCTAAATCAATCAACAAGACAAAGTTGTTAACACGTCAACGGTTATGAATGAAACGCAAATTCATCGGCAAAGCTTCGCGGCAGATGATGGTGAAGTCCTGCAATACAAAAGCTGGATTCCGTCAGCAGGGTTCAAGCAAACAATCCTCCTGCTGCACCGCGGCCACGAGCATGCGGACAGATGGGATCCCATTATTCCAAAGCTGCAACTCCCAGACACTGCCATCTTCGCCTGGGAAGCGCGCGGCCATGGCCAATCTCCTGGCCGCCGGGGCCATGCGCCCGGCTTCATGACGTATGTGCGTGACCTGGAGACTTTCGTTACCCACCTCAACATTACCCATGGGATAACCCGGGAGCAGATGGTGGTGGTGGCTCACAGTGTAGGAGCTGTTGTCGCTGCCGCCTGGGTCCACGACTACGCCCCGCCCATCGCTGGCCTCGTGCTCGCCACACCTGCCTTCGAGGTGAAACTCTACGTGCCCGGTGCCTTGTCCGGTTGCCGCTTGATGCAGAAGCTGCTCCCGAACAGCACCATCAAAAGTTATGTGCGCGGATCATGGCTGACGCGCGACCCGAAGGAGATGGAAGCTTACGATGCTGATAAGAGCATCTCAAAAGACATTTCCGCCCGCGTCCTCGTCGAACTGTTCGACACTTCACGCAGGGTCATCGCCGATGCGGGCGTCATCCACACACCACTGCTCTTGCTCTCCGCGGGTGATGACAGTGTGGTGAAGCCTGAGCCGCAGAACGCCTTCTTTGACTCCGTCGCCAGCCACGTCAAAGAACACAAAATATTGCCTCTCGCACGGCACGCCATCTTCCATGATGTCTGTCGTGACGAAGTCTGCGAAACGGTGAGGACATTCCTTGAACTGGCGTTCGCGCAATCAACGGTCCGTAAGCCCGTCACTGAACCCAACAAACACACACAGCGGGAATTTGATTGGCTGCGCACCCCCGCCTCCATCACCTCGCCCAAGCACTTGGGACTCGCGCTCTATAAGTTGTCCCTCAAGACCATGGGCAAGCTGAGTGAAGGCGTACGCCTCGGTTGGAAGACGGGTTTCGATTCCGGTGAATCCCTCGACTACGTTTACGAGAACAAAGCGCGTGGCACCAGCCCGTTGGGTTGGATCATCGACCGCACTTACCTGAACGCCATTGGCTGGCGCGGTATCCGGCAACGCCGCGAAATGATGCGCAGCGCGCTCAAGTTCGCCATGGCATCAGTGAGCCGCAACGGCGAAGCCATTCAGCTTACCGATATTGCCGGCGGTGGAGGCCGGTACTTGATGGATCTGCTTGAGACCTCCGATCAGAATCTCAACGTGAAGTGCCGGGACTGGAGTGAAGGCGCTCTTCAGGTCGGGCGGGACACTGCCAAAACCAAGGGACTGGAAAACCGCATTCAGTTCGAGAAAGGCGATGCTTTTGACGAAGCGAATCTGGCTGCTTTGAATCCGAAGCCGGACATCGGTGTTGTCTCGGGACTCTATGAACTGTTCCCCGACAACACCAAGGTCTTTGCGTCCTTGAAAGGCCTGAGTGCAGCGCTGCCGCAAGATGGTCTTCTGGTTTACACGAATCAACCGTGGCACCCCCAAGTGGAAATGATCGCGCGTGTCCTCACCAATCGTGACGGCCAACCGTGGATCATGCGCCGCCGCCCTCAGGGGGAAATGGATGACCTCGTCAAGGCGGCTGGGTTGGAGAAGATCAGGCAGTGGACCGATGACTTCGGCATCTTCACGGTGGCCGTGGCCCGCAAACCGAAATTCTGACCCATGACCCGGGAGCCACGCGAGAAAGGCCTCTTCTGGCCAGCCACTGGTTGGGTGACCCTGCTCGGAGCGTGGTTCTTTCTGGTCTATGGCGCATGCAATTGGTTTACCGATCAGCGCCAGAGTGGGGTAGGGCAGTGGTTTTGGGAATGGGAGAAGCACATCCCGTTCATCCCCGAGTTCATTGTCCCCTACATGTCCATGGACCTTCTGTTCGTGGGCGCATTTTTCCTCTGCCGCTCGCGCGCGGAATTGCGGACCCTGGTGAAGCGCCTCTTCTGGGTGGTTGCCGCTTCAGGCCTTTGCTTCTTGCTGTTCCCTCTGGAGTTCGGCATGCCCCGCCCTGTGCCCGAAGGCTGGGCGAAACCGTGGTTCGAGTTCCTGCACGCCGGGGACCTGCCTTACAACATGGCTCCATCCCTCCACATCAGCCTGCGATCCATCGTCTGGATCACCTATGGCCGTCATTTGCGCGGCGGACTGAGAACAGTGGCGAAGATCTGGTTTGTGCTGGTTGGAGCTTCCACCTTGTTGGTGTGGCAACACCACGTGATCGATGTGGTGACTGGCTTTCTCATGGCTTGGGCCGTTGTGGCCGCTCTTCCCGAGGTGAAAAACGTCTGGAAAGGGGAGGTCAGCGCGGTGCACAAGAAGCTGTCTTACCGCTACGGGCTGGCAGCAGTCGCCTGCGCAGTGCTCATGATCCCTGGGGGAGCCTTCTCGTTCTTTGCATGGCCCGCCACCGCCCTCGCCATCATGGCGCTCACGTATGCCACCGCCAACGAGCAGCATCTGCAAAAGATCAACGGCACCCTGACGCCTGCTGCCGAGTGGATCCTTCTCCCAGTCATTCTCGTAACCCACGCCATCCAGCGCAAATGGCTGCGCACCGACCCACACCTGCGAGAACTCACTCCTGGGGTCTGGTTCGGCCGGAAAGTTACGAACCTCGAAGCAAAGGCCATGCTGGATCGCGGTGTCACCGCTGTCCTGGACCTGACCGCCGAGTCCAACGCCGCAGGCCTGCTGCGCGAGCGCACCCACTACCTCAACCTGCCCACCCTCGACTGGACCATGCCGAGCACCGCCACCCTGGATCGCGGCACCGAATTTATCGAAGCCCAACGCCACCACGGCCAAGTCTATCTCCATTGCCAGCTGGGCCTCCTCCGCAGCGCCTGCATGGCCGCCGCCTGGCTCCTCAAATCAGGCACCGCCCTCAATGCCGAAGATGCCGTGCAACAGCTCAAGGCCATTCAACCCGCCGTCGTTCTGCCCGCAGACGCCGTGCATCGTCTGGACACTTGGAATCAGAGCGGCAAAGCCTCAACCTAATAGGTGCCTCGCCAAGGGTTCGGTCCAACCACCCCCATCATCCGTTGCCACCATGCGTGCCTCTGGCACCTTTCCGGCATGTCAATTTACCCCTGCACATTCCCAGTTTGCCCAATGCAATCCGAGCCTTACAAAAATATTTTTCTGCGATTCCGTACTACATAGTCAGTGCTGAAAAAGGGATATTGAGTTTCCGCAGGCAGCAGCCGGTTTGGGCAGCAAAAAGATGCTTTGGCAGAGCCGGAGCCAAAAGAGCCCAAAAAGCCTCAGCCACTTGTTGAGGTTCCAGGCTACTGCTGCCATTGCCAGGTTGATTTGGTCACCAGCAAAGCCTTTAAGCAGACACCTGCTCATGCGGTAGTCCGCTTTGAGGTGGCTGATCACCGGCTCAATGGCTGCTCTTCTTCTGAAGCATTGTCGTAGCTGCTGAGTTCTTCGTTTGGACTGGCCCTTGGCACGAGGGCCTGGCGCCAACACCTCGGTGCGCCCCACCCATTTCTGGCCTCGATATCCCCGGTCCACAATGACCGCCTTCGGCACTTTCTGCTGAACCAGTTGCGCTTTGGCCAACACTTCAGGCAGGGTATGCCCGTCATACTGATTGGTGGCATGTGCCACCGCTGCCACGATGATCCCGCCCGTCTTGGTCATCGCCAGGGACGCCTTGGTGCCAAACTCATACTTCTTAGTCGTCTTGCCTTTGGCCACACAGTAAACATGCGGTTCATGCAGCGAGTAAATCTTGTCCCCGTCGCTGCGCTTCTGCTGCAGGACTCTCTGGTAAAGGGCAAAACGTGGCTCCAACTCGTGCGCCACCTGTGCAGGCAGCTTGCGGGTCAGTTCCCTCACCAAAGTTCCCGCGATGGTCTGCATGCGTCTGACGCCCTTATCGGCCTTCTGACGCTGCTGCTTGTCTCGGTGGAAGCGTTGCATCCTCACACACTGCTTCAACTCTTTGCCATAGCTCCGTCTTAGCTTGATGCCGTGATCGTCGGCCAGCTTCCAGCAGTGCTGGATGATCTTGCCATACTGCTTGCTGTCCACCGGATGGGTGATGTTCTTCTCCTGCACCGTGCTGTCGATCACCAGTTGGGGTTCCTGGGCGGCTTCGCCATGGAGCTTCGCACTGATGCCTAACAACTGCTCGACACCTTCTGGACCGATACGGTGACGAAAATAAACCAGATCACTGGGATCACAGGGCAGTTCCCACTGAAAGTGCTCCATGCCTGAGAAGTGCTGCCAATAGGGGTTCTCCACCCAGCGCTGCACCACGGCCTGATCACTGAGGTCGTGCATCTGCTTGAGCAACAGCAATGAGATCATCAGCCGGATGGGTTTGGCGGGCCGTCCCGTGTTGCTGTAACGGGACGCAAACATCGCTTCCATCTCCTTCCAGGGCAGCGTTGCTCCCAGCTTGCGCAGCGGATGGCGTGGATCGCACTGCTCCTCCAAGGTTTGCATCAAAAAGCTCTTCTGCTGATCCTGAAGTTGCCGGTGCTTCATGCTAATTGAAATCGACCGGCTTTTGCGCCCAGTCGCGTCCTTTCCGGTCGTTTTTATCGCACACTCATCCTCGTTATTCCAGCTTCCTCCCTAGGAGAAGATGGGTTTTTCAGGGGCGACTACATAGTACGGAATATCGCATGTTCCGACATCGATCTGCGCCGCTCGGCGCCTTTTACGCCCAGTTCAAACGCCCAACCGCACTAGCCCCCCGTTTTACGCCAGTTTCTGTCGCAGCATATCCGTCACCACCTTCGGGTTAGCTTTGCCGCCACTGGCTTTCATGATCTGCCCTGTCATCCAGTTCAGCACCTTGTCGTTGCCGCCCTTGAACTCTTCCACTTTGGCCGGGTTCGCCGCGATAACTTGATCGCAATACGCCTCCAGCGCTGAAGTATCGCTCACCTGCTCAAAGCCTTTCTCTTTGATCACCGCCGCCGCCGCTTGGCCCGTGGCAAACATCGCATCGAACACTTCCTTAGCCTGATTGTTGGAAATCTTGCCAGCCTCAACACACCCCGCCAGTTCACTCAGCCCTTCGGGCTTCACTAGCGTCGCTTGTAAGCCAGCACCGCTCTCATTTAGGCGCGCCAGCAGTTCATTGATGACCCAGTTCGCCACCTTCTTGCCGGGCACGTTTTTGTCAGCCTGCGCAGCCCTCTCAAACCAATCTGCCAGAGCCTTGTCACTGGCCAGCACACTCGCATCATACGCGCTCACCTGATAGGTCTCTTCAAACCGAGCCCGCTTCTCGTGCGGCAGTTCCGGCACACTCACGCGGACCCGTTCCAGGATGGGAGCCGTGCGGATCGGCAGCAAATCTGGGTCAGGGAAATACCGGTAGTCGTGCGCATCTTCCTTGGTGCGCATCAGTTGCGTCTCACCGCGATCATCATCCCAGCGGCGGGTGCTCTGGATCAGTTTCTCCCCGCGCTTCAGGCATTCGGTTTGCCTCTCGATCTCATGATGCACCGCGCGCCGCACGGCTGAAACGGAGTTGAGGTTCTTCAGTTCGATCTTCGCGCCTAGTTCCTCTTGCTCTTCAGGCCGCACGCTAATGTTCACATCGCAACGCAGCTGCCCTTTCTCCATGTCGGCATCACTGACGCCCCCATAAATGAGGATTTGGCGCAGGCTGTTGAGATACGCCACCGCTTCCTCCGCACTCTCGATGTCCGGGTCACTCACGATCTCCATGAGCGGCGTCCCGGCGCGGTTGAAATCCAGCAGTGTGCCCGCACCCGTGTGCGTGCTTTTGCCCACGTCTTCTTCCAGATGAATGCGCGTCAGCCGCACCGCCTTGCCCGGATTCTTAATGCTCTTCTGCCAGTCCTTCGGATAGGCCAGTTCATACAGCGGCACACTGCCACCGAGACACAGCGGCAGATCGAACTGGCTGAGCTGATAGTTCTTCGGCATGTCCGGATAGAAGTAATTCTTCCGGTCCCACTTGCTGATCTCCGGGGTCGAACACCCCAGCATCAGCCCGGTGAGAATGGTCTTCTCGATCGCCAACAGATTCAGCACTGGTAGCGCTCCCGGCAGTCCCAGGCATGTGGGGCAAACAGACGTATTGGGATCCTCGCCATAGGACACCGCGCAGGCGCAGAACATCTTGCTGCGCGTGTTGAGCTGCGCGTGAACTTCGAGGCCGAGGGTGGCGATATAGCGGGGCATGGCAGGTGGAAGACATTTGTGTGCCCGCTCGGACTGCCTTGGTCAAGGGGCAAGGCGGACGCTACTTCAGTTTCTCCACTCCCGCAGCGTCATGCAACGCCTTCACTTCCTCGTCGCTCAGCGCCCGGTCAAAGACCGCTAGGGCGCCAAACCGTCCCCGGAATGCCTCACCCAGCATGTCTCCCACCGCATAGCGCGCTCCTACGGTGAAGTCCGCCGCGCCGCCGGGTTTGGTCTCGGCATGCTTGGCAGGATCATACTTGAAAATACCCCGGCCGTGGTAATACGGATTCATTCCGCGTGAGCCGCCGTCCGGCCCTTCCTTGGTGAAATAGGGATCACTGCGCTTGTCCTTCACAGGATCGATCTCGCGCTTCTCCAGCACGCCGTTGAAATACGCCCGGATGTATTTGCTGTCGTAAGTAAAAGCCAGTGTGACCCATTGGCCCACCGGAACAGGAGACACACTTGCGGCGTAGTCGGCGCACCAGGGAAATGCGCTGCCATCGGCCCGGCGTGTTACGCCGCCCTCGCTGGAGATGTGCGGCACCAGTTGCTTCGGTCCGCCATAGGTCGGCATGTTGATTAGCATGGAATACTGCCGCGTCCCCGTGTCATCATTTGCCCCTTTGCCTTCGCTCCAGATGCCCGCCACCGTCACACCCCGAGGCATTGCGTCCAGCCGGATCACCGCATACATAGTCACCTGCGCGTCTTTTCCTCCGATGTCCAGATCCGCCAGATCCTTGTGAGGAATCTGGAAATACTGCTTCCCGTTCAACTCCACCGAATACCCTGAAAACGGCCCTCCCGGCACTCGTTGAATCGGACCCCCCACCTCTGCCAAAGCATGCGGATTCTTCGTGCCCGTGGAAGCGCGAACCTTGCCTTCTTCTTCCCCGAAAGTCCAGAAAGCGACCAGCCCCGGCGTCTTCGTCACCACACTGGCATCCCCAGTAGGTGTCGGAGGCGCATCTGCCTTGAGAGGGGAAATAGCCAATGCAATCAGCAGAGCAGTAAGCAGAGAAGCGGTCCGACGATGACGAGTCATGTCTGACCTACGCAAAGGGCGCTCCGATTGTTTCTGCAATCGGGAAGCATCTCTTCGGCATCGAGGAGTGGCTATCGGAAGATTAGGCAGCCACCGTCGCCGCCTCAGCTTCTTTACTTTCCGCAGTCGCGTTCTTCACCTCGAACTCGCGGCACCAGCCTTTGATTTCCAAGTCGTTGAAGATCTTGCCGATGATACGGCGGAGGAGGCCTTTCAGGTTGGCGTTGTCCACTTCCTGAAGGCTGCGCACGGCTTGTTCCTTGTAGCTTTCCAGCAGCATCATCGCCTTCTCATGGGCGGTGCTTTGTTCGGCCCACTCACGGATGGTCGCCTTGTCCGGCATCTGAGGGAGTTCTCCGTTCCAAAGCTTTTCCATGACGTCTTTTACATCACCCCGGCCGCGTTCGCGGAGGAGGGAAAGGACAATGCTCGGG
This sequence comes from Phragmitibacter sp., assembly GCA_965284365.1. GTDB lineage: Bacteria > Verrucomicrobiota > Verrucomicrobiia > Verrucomicrobiales > Verrucomicrobiaceae > Phragmitibacter. Next base: position 960,685 of record OZ260079.1, on the reverse strand, counting down.
CGGATGGTCGCGGTGTTGTCCGCGTCCGCGTCGTCGCCCAGATCATCCAGGTCATCACGAATCTGATAAGCGATGCCCAAGGCTTCGCTGTAGGCGTGCAGAGCGTCTTCGGTCTCGTCGAGTTGACCGGCATAAGCGGCGCCGATCTTCAAGGCGACCTCAAAAGCAGGCGCTGTTTTGCTGCGGAAAATCTCCAGCACCTGTGCCGTCGTCAGAGCTACGGGCTTGTTGTTCCAAAGCAGTTCTGCGCCTTGTCCGCGGCAGAGTTCGCGCTGGCCTTCGGCGGCGATCTTCATGGCCGCCAGACGATAGTCAGGGCGGGCTTTGGAATCGACGAGCAGGCGGTAGCCTTCACCGATGAGCAGGTCGCCGACGTTCAATGCGACGGCAACATCGTGCTCCTCATGCAGCGTGGCCTCGCCGTAGCGTTGCTTGTCATTGTCCTCGATGTCGTCATGGACCAGCGAGGCTTTATGGAAGCACTCCACGGCGATGGCCGCACGCTTCAGGTCATCACTGATGGGGCCTTCCGGATCACTCCGTAAGGCCTGATAAGTCGCGATGGTTAGGAAGGGCCGCCAGCGGTTGCCGGCGCGGGCGAGCCATTGGTGGGAAATCTCTTCGGTCTTATCCTGCGGCTTGCCCAGGAGGGCATCAAGGCCTTCGCGTGTGAACCAGGTTTTCACCTCATCCTGGAGGCCATTGAGATTCAGACGGCGGGTCTTGTCTTCGCTTGTGAGATGGATGTAGTCCCAGACCCAGTCGATATCCACGGTGGTATCAATGCAGTCGTCCTGGAGCAATGGCACGGCCACGGCAGGGATGGCGGCGGCCTCTACATAGGGGAAAGTACGCTCCAGCACTGGCAGACAGGAAATGCCGACAATCGCTTCGATCTTGCCCGTCTGGATGAGGCTCATCACCAGGGCAGAACCTTCCGCGACAAGCACGGCGTAGCCAAGACGCTCCGCTTCGTTCTGGAAGTCCTGAATCGTGCAAAGACCGCACTGCTTGCAGAGCAGACCAAATTCATCAAAGGGCGCTGGGCATTTGCTCTCCACGCGCAAGCACTTCGGCATAAGGAGCAGGCGCTTCTCGAAGGGGATGGTGGCCAGGCTTTCGCGCCACAGCTCGTTGTTGAGGAGCACGCCGACGTAGTCGGTGTAAACAGTATCTAGGGCGTTATCCTTGATGATCTTTTCCGCATGCACCCGCAATTCATCGGACGGCATGGGCGGCACGAGCCGGTTGTCTTCCAAATACTCGCGGATGATCGCGAGCACACGGTCCCGGTCAGCCTTGGTTTGAGGGATGTTCTTCTTCGGCGCACGGAAACGCCGCACCGTGATGGGCACTGGCTGGGGAAGTTGCGCGGATCGGATGGCTGCGGAGGACATGATGAAAAAAGTCGCGGCTAGGAAGTCAGTTCGGCCAGCTTATAAAGTCGTTGGAACAGGGCACTCTTGCAAGGAATCATAGGCCACGGCAATCTAAGGCAATCATCGGGTTCAAGGCTTCAAGTCATCCCAGCGCTCCAGTCCCACCAACGGCAGGGCGAAAAGCGCGGCGTCTGGCCATGCGGGAGTGCCCGCCTGACGGAAGAGGTCGTGGATAAGGAGTTTACGCCCCGGGTCAGCGATAGTGCCCGGTTTATTTTCCCAGAGTCCGAGCCGCAATCCGCCCTCGTGGGCGTGGTCCACGTGGCGATGCCAAATCAGCGCGTCGATTAGCGGCTGGCGCGCCACATTCTCCCAGGCATAGGCGAATCCGGCCGCCTGGAGCGTTTCGCCCTCCGGCCCTTGCAGCCGATGGATGCCCTGTTCACTAAGGATGATGCGCCGGGGCTTCCCATTCCAGAGCAGTTCCGGCTTCTCCATGTAGCGGCAGGCCACCCCCAGATTCTTGAAGGTGACATGAGGTGAGTCTTCCCCAGGCAGAGCGGCCTTGTCCAACCAGGTGCGGGGATTTCCTAGGTCATCGGGATAAGGATGATGGGCCACATGCCACTCGAAGTCGCCCCGGCTCCTGGCGATGTCGGCGAAGGTGCTCAAGAATTCGCGGGTCGGATAGGCCTCCGTCGATTGCTTGCCATATACCCGCACGCCCCAATGATGGTCGAAGGAAAGATATACCCGGGCATGCTGAGAGAATTTCCGGACACTCTCGTGTGTGGTCCTGACCGCTATTTCATATTCCCCGCAGGCCTCCGTCAGAGGCATGTCACCCAAATTGTACCAGGAGAATTGGGAGTTCACCTCGTTGCCGACAATGTAACCCCACACGCGACCCGCATAGCGCTCTGCCAAACGCGATACGAGAGCTCTATAAAGACTCAGTCCGTCCTCCGTAGCAGTGTTGAAGCCAGCAATGGTGTATTTCCTGTCCGCGCGTGCTTGCGGATGCAGCAGCAGTTTGTCCTTCTCGGCGTCCTGAGTTGGATAGGCCAACAGGATCAGATAGATCACCACCCCAGCGTCTGAGAGTGGCATGATCGAGGAATCGAGTTTCTGGAACGCCGCCTCTCGAATCCAAACAGCCTTGCCAGCAACCTCCATGCGCTGGGACCCAGCCTCCTCGCGTAAGGAAAACAGCTCGCCCAAGCTGACATTCAGAGCTGCGTGACGGATGCCCAGAGCCAAGGCGTCCGGCACCATTCGCACCTGAAGACCCTTCTTGGTGCCCGGGTTCGGGAACGGCCGCGTGTCTTCGGCATGGGCAAGACTCAAGGCTACACATGCCGGAAGCAGGGCGGCACGCCGAAACCTAGAACTCAGGGGCCGACAGTGCGGCGTGTGGCCTCCGCGCTGCGGCATGGTGAAGGCGGATTAAAATTCTTCTTCAGCCGCAGCGTCTCCCGTGCGGCGTTTCACAGGCGACAGATTCCGGTGGATCCATACGCTCTGCACAATGCCCATGAGGAACATGCAGACCACCAGGAATGTACCACCGTAGCTGGTGAAGGGCAGGGGCAGACCGGTGATGGGCATCATGAGCACGTTCATGCCCATATTCTGCATGGCATGCGCAAACATCATGGCAGTGACCCCGACCACAATGAGCCTGCCCAACTGATCCCGGGCATAGAAGGCCACAAAAATACATAACAACAGCATCGAAGCAGTAAAGGCGATCTGCACCATGCCGCCCCGGAACCCGAACTCCTCCACGATGACGGCGTAAATGAAGTCATTGATGGCTTCGGTTTCGGAGAAAAACGTGCGATGTACCGATTGGCGGCCTTCCGCGAGCGCCACGCGAGAGAGGGGACCTTTGCCGTTAAAGCCGGCGGAGCCTACCGCGATCTGGATTTTGTCCGCCATGTAGGCATCGCCCAGGGTGTCCACCTTCTTGTTGGTGAGCATGTTGGTGAAGACCTCCACACGCTTTTTCTGGTAGGGCTTCAACCCGAAGAAGTAAGCGACGGGCAGAAAACACATCACGATGAGGAAGAGTGTGATGAGGTAGCGGAAGGGAATACTGCCAACCAAAAGCATGGCGATGACCACCGGACCATAAACCGCGGCGGAACCAAGATCCGGTTCCTTCAACACCAGGAGCATGGGCACGCCTGCAATGATGCCGCCGACCATGAGTCTGAGCCAATGATGGCGAAAAAACGGAGTGATCCGGTGCAGATCTCCCAAAATGACCGCGAGAGACAGAATGGTGGCCGTGATAGCCAGCTGAGATGGCTGAAGGCTGATGGCACCCAGATTGATGGTGCTCTTGGCCCCTTTCATATCCACACCGATCGCCATAACCGCGACCAAACCAGCGATGGAAGCGATATACATGAAGATCACCCCCCAGCGCACCCACTTGTAGTCGATGAGCGCCGCTCCAAAATAAACTACCAACCCAAGACCTGCCCACTGCACCTGATCACGCCACTTGTTTGCCAGCGCAGCGCCTTCGCGGAAGGACGAGGCGTTGTAGATCGCCCACACGCCCAATGCCAGAAGCACCATCATGTTTGCGAAGAGGATCCAGTTTAGCCCGAGGAATTTTCTGAGTAGGGGAGTCATTTTCGGAGCGCGTCCAAGAGCACGCGCGGTGGTCAGAGTTTCGGCACGGCCGCCAGGAGCTTCTTCGTGTAGTCGTGCTGGGGATCCTGACAGACCTGCTCAGCAGGCCCACTTTCCACCACCTTGCCACGGTTCATCACGATAATGTCATCGCTCATATGCTCCACGACGGCCAGGTCATGAGCGATGAAGAGATACGTTAGCTTAAACTGTTCCTGCAAGTCACGCAGAAGATTGATGATTTGGGCCTGCACGCTGACGTCCAGCGCACTGACCGGTTCATCACAAATCAGAAACTTCGGCTGCACGGCCAGAGCCCGTGCAATGCCAATCCGTTGCCGCTGACCTCCGCTGAACTCATGAGGGTAGCGCCACATGCTTTCCGGCGGCAGGCCCACCCGTGCCAGCAAAGCGGCAACCGTGTCTTTACGGCCGGAAGCATTGAGATGCTTGAAGTGAATGCGCAGGGGCTCCGCGATGATCTCCGCAATCGTCATGCGAGGATTCAGAGAGCCAAACGGATCCTGGAAAATCAGCTGCATCTCTTTCCGCAAAGGACGGAACGCGCCTTCGCTCAAAGGGACAACATCCGTGTCCTTGTAGAAGACTTTGCCGCCCGTCACGGTGGTAAGCTTGAGCAGGGCTTTGGCTACGGTGGATTTTCCACTCCCACTTTCACCGACCAAGCCCAGTGTTTTGCCTTCCTCCACCGTGAACGTGACGTCATCGACCGCTTTGATTTCGTCGGTCTGGCGTCGCAGAAAACCCGCCCGCACGGGATAAGAAACCTTTAGAGATTGGACACGGACGAGTGCGGACATGGGCAGCCGGGGCCAAGGTTAGCATGGCGCGCCTTGGGAGCAAGACCGAGTGCGAGAATCCGTTTGGTGTGTGGCTGCAGAATAGGCTAATGCCATTTCTCCAAGTCTATGATCCTCCAGACCATGTTGCAGAGGCTGTTCGCCAGTCTCGTTCACGGGCCTTCCATGAATGCCCGGCCCCACCACTCCCGGCAGCGCTGCGATTTTCTGGCCCTCTCCGCTTTCGCCGGAAAATCTCCCACGGAAGGATTCCGGCAGTTGCTGAAGGATGGTACGGTAGAGTTTCCCGCCAAGGTGCCGCGCTTTGACGAGCCTTCTTACCCTGAAGCGGAATGGTCGGTGGAGCAGAAAGCGGCGAAGGCGGCTTTTGCCCGCCAAACCAAGCTTCTCAAAAAGCTGCGGGACATCGCAGAAGACGCGCGGGATTACCTGAATGATCACGGCGAGTCGTGCCTTGCGCTTGGTTTTCCCCTGATCTCTTTTCCGCCGGGCAAAGATTCCGTGGGAAGCAAGGCAAGCAGCCGGGTACTCGCACCGCTGCTACTCATGCACATCGATCTGAAGGTGCGGACGGAGTCCAAACCTGGCATCACAATCTCCTGTGTCGGGGAAGGAGCCGACCTCCTGGTAGCAAATCCGTCCTTGCTGGCCTGGCTGGAGCGTCAGACCGGCAAGACCTTGGAGAGTCTCTTCTTGGATGAAGAAGGGGCCAATCCCTGGTCGGAGGTGGAGGATATGCTTCAGAAACTGATGCCGATTGTGGGGCTAGATCAGCCTGCGACGTTCAACGACACGACGGAACTACTGGCGGTGCCCGAACTCGATCAACTCGGCAAAGGTGTTTCGATTCTGCCATCCGCGGTTTTGGGATTGTTCCCTTTGTCCAATCAAGCACTGCTGCGGGACACACGTTGGATGATCGACCATGAGCCGCAGTTGGTGGATCCCATTACATCCTTTCTGAATCTGCAGGCTCTTGAATCTACATCGCCAGATTATCCTGAGCCCGAGGTTCAGCCGGTGCCGACTCAACGGGACTTTTCCGTGGAGTGGCTCGTAACCTCAGCGGACCCTTGCCAGGCCAGTGCCGTTTTGGCAGCGCGTGAGGCGCGAGCCCTTGTCGTGCATGGCCCGCCCGGGACAGGAAAGAGCCAGACCATCACCAACATGATCGCGGACCATCTGGCCCGTGGGGAGCGTGTCCTCTTTGTCTGCGACAAGCGGACGGCTTTGGATGTCGTGAAGCATCGTCTTGATTCTCTGGGCTTGGGTGACCTGTGCGGCATCGTCCATGATCCGAGTGGAGACCGGAAACAGTTCTACATGGGCCTTCGTGAAAAGCTCGATTCCCTGGCCGATGCCATCCTGCCTACTGACCCACGGTCCGAGCTTCAACGCGTGAATCAACAACTGGCAGCCGCTCACGGGGAGCTTGAAGGATATCGGCGCAAGATTCACCAAAGCCCTGAGCCTCAGAGCGAGGCTTTCCATGAACTTTTGGGTCATTGGTTGGAACTAGCGAACCGGCCCGGACTACCTGCCTTGGAGCTGGATACCCGGCTCCGACGGGAGATGGTTCAGTCGTCCCGCACGACCTTGGATGAGGCAGCACGCCGCGCCCAGTCCGCGGGCTACCCAAGCAATCCTTTCCGCGATCTGCTCGCCGTACCTGTATCCGAGTTCCTCGCGCGCCGAGCAGAAGAGATCACTGATGCTTTTGATAAAATACGAAATGCCGCGCAGGCCGTGGATGCGGTGGCAGCACCTGAATTCCCCGTTCTGGATGCGGCGGGGGACGTGATGATGCAGTCTGCGAGCTTTGAAACGCTGGCTGAGAATTTTCAGCGCTGCTCGAAGATAGCGGAGACCGATGCTGCTTTTACGATTCAGGTGTTCACCCAATCGACACACGGGACAGCTTCGTCCGCAGGGGAGATGGGCGTTGCGCGGGCTTGGTCCGAGCAGATTGGCACATCGCCCTTGGATCCTGCCTTGTTTGCTTCTGCTCGTGCCTCCGGCATTCTCCATCTTGCCAAGGTCAATGAGGGTATCACCAGCCTGGAGGCTTGGGATGCCGTTCGGCACAGTTTCTTCAAACGGCTCTTCGCCGGCAAAGTCGCCGCCAAGGCTAATGAGGTGCTGCAACCCCTCGGGTTGAATGCCAATACGGGCTTCGATCAAGGGATGTCTTTTTTCAAGCGCCTCAAGCCACGTCTCTTATTAGCGGATTATCTTGGTCGTGCGGGAGGAGATGCGAGTGGCTCCGTTAGTCTGCCAGAGGACGCGGTCCTATCAGGAAGGCTTCAAATCGCTTCGTTGGTTTTGGATACGGTGCAGCGCTGGAAGTCGGCCGGTCTTACGGACGCCCTCAGTGCGGATGTTCTGCATGGCCCGAAGGCCGCGGAACTCTCGATTCAGTTTCATACTGCTGCGAAGAAGGGGGTGTTGGTTTCTGCTTTGCAAAGCGCAGTCCACTCCACAGGCCTTTTTCAGCCATTGGCGTCAGAGCGCATCACGCAGGCGGCTTTGGTCGAAGGGGCCGCCTTGCCCGTCGCAGATGCGTGGCAGCAGGCATTAACTTCACTGGAGGACATGGTGCGTTTTGAAGATGCGAGTGGGCGTTTGGACGAATCGATGCAGATCCAAACCAAACTGATGTGTGTCCAAGCTTTGCCGTCCGACATCATGTATGCGGCTTTTCTAAAAGACGCCATCGAGAATGAATTGAGGACGCGTCTGTCAGGTGATGCGGTTCTGGCCGCCATTGATAACGATAGGATTGAGGCTGCCTTCGAAACCCTTCACACCCTGGGCCGCCAGAAGGCTCTGCTTGTGCGGGACTTTGTCCGCTATGTGTGGCTGCATAGCCAGAAAGCACGACTTCTCGCCGCGACAGGTTCACAGCTAAACAAGCACGGCGCTTCGCTGCGGCAGCGCTTGTTCGTCCGAGGCAAGAAAGCGCTCAAGCTGCGTCAGATGCTGGCTGCGGGCGACGAGGTAGAGGGTGGCGATCCGATTTATGATTTGTGTCCCGTCTGGATGGCGAGCCCTGCCACGGTTGCCCAGATTTTCCCAAGGCAATCCATCTTCAGTGTAGTGATCTTTGACGAGGCTTCGCAGTGTCGGCTGGAGGAAGCGCTGCCGGTGCTGTTGCGTGGCCAGCGTGTGGTCATAGCGGGCGATCAAAAACAACTGCCGCCAACCCGGTTTTTTGAGTCAGCTCTGGCGGACTCCGGAGACAACGACGCAGAGACCTCCGAGGAGTTATTTGTTCAGCAGCAAAGCGAAGCCGAGGATCTGCTGAGCGCCGCGCTCAATCTGGATGTGAAAGAGGCTTACTTGGACGTGCACTATCGCAGCAGGAACGAGAACCTCATCGGGTTTTCCAACGAGCAATATTACGGCTCACGCCTCCAGCCTATCCCAGGGCATCCGCGCAACAAGGCGCTGGATACCGCCATAACTTTGCATCACGTCAATGGTGTCTATGACGACCGCGCGAATGTGAAGGAGGCGCAAGTGGCGGCGGATTTGGTCGGAGAGCTTCTGAAGGAATCTGCACCACCGTCAATCGGCCTCGCGTGTTTTAATCTCACGCAACGTGATGCGATCTTCGATGCGCTGGATGCCAAGGCGGATGCTGACCCCGAATTTGCGCGCCGTCTGGAAGAGGCTCGTCGACGCAAAGGCGCCGACTCGGCTGAAGGACTTTTCGTGAAGAATCTGGAAAACGTGCAAGGCGACGAACGGGATGTGATGATCATCTGCACGACCTTTGGTCCCGATAAGGAGGGGAAATTCCGACGGAATTTTGGTGCTCTATCCCAGCGTGAAGGTGGGCGGCGTCTCAATGTGCTGGTCACGCGCGCCCGGACGGCGATTCACGTCCTGACTTCCATCCCGCCCGCTGAATACCGGACCATACAGCAACCGCCAGATGGCATGGCGCTCAATGGCCGGTTGCAGCTTTACGCTTATTTGCGTTATGCCGAGACTCTGGCGAAACGCTTTGGTGAGTATCAGGACGCGCTTGAGCAAATGCGCACGCATACCGCTGCCGAGGTCACTCGTGGAGAGTCGAAAACACCCTCACGTGTGGCGTCTTCTCTCGCCGCCGTTTTGCTCGAGAAATCAGGGGTAGGCAGCTTTGTGCATTGGGGCAATGAAGGCTTCTGCGTGGATGTGGCCTGCATCCATCCGCTCATGCCGGCGGATGTCACCGTTGGGCTGATGACGGACTTCACACGCTTTCACAAAACGCCCGATCCAATCGAATGGGATCTGTTCCGGACAAATGTACTCCGATCGCAGGGGTGGGAGATCCACCGCATTTGGTCGCCCGTGTTGTTCCGAAAGAAGACCGAGGTGGTGAATCGAATCCGGCAAGCGCACGAGCGGCTGTCGGTCCTTCCCTCGGTTGTGGAATCCGAGGTGAAGGAGGAGAAAGAAGAGGAAGGTTAAGCGAATCTCCCAATTGGACGATTACAAAGCTAGGCGCCAATTGCCAGCCAGGTGAACTCCGCAAAATAGACGCGGCTGTCTTCCCAAGTGGTGATGTCCACTTTGAAGCCTTCCGCGGTGATGTCTTTGGCCGTGACCTTGAGTCGAGCGGTGTGGGCCTGATCCAAATCGAATCCGGTGAGGCTGACCTGGATGACGGGTGGCAGGACGAAAGGCATGCCGAAAATGACATCCACCGTGAAGACTCGGGGGGCTTGGGCGCAATCTTCGCCCGCTTCGTGCAAGTTCCAACCTTCTGTCATCGTCCCCGCGTTCAAAGTGGCGGACAAGACTCTCCAGGGCATCATTCCATCGTTCATGTAAGCAACGTAAGCAGGGATCGTGCTCCTGCCATCGCAATTCGCGCTCGGAACCATTTCGTTCTTTAAATAATTCGACGCAGCAAGGCGGCATGTGATCCGCTTCGCTGCGTCGGAAAATACGACCAAGCGTGAGTAAGTGACTAGCTCTGGCGCTTCAACTTCTGCCGCAGACGCATCCAGGTAGGAACGTCCAGGTCTTCACCTTCTACGACCGTTTTGTCAGTGCCTTTGAAGCGGGTCACTTCTTCCTGATTGAGGTTGAAAGAACCCTGCTGGAAGGCAGTGGGGCTTTTAGCCGGGCCGGCGTTGGAAACCAAGGCTGGTTCGGGATCGCGTCGTGGAGTGATGACTGGGGGGGCGGACGCTTCCTTTGGCTGAATATATTTATCGGCCCAGTGGGAGCTATCGTCATCGGCATCCGACTCTTCGTCTTCGCCGTCATCCTGCTCATCAACGATGGAGAAGATGGACTTGGAAGAAATGTGCGTTTCGGCTGGAGCTTCTTCTGTAGGTGCAGGAGCCACCGGTTGGCTGCTAGCTGCAGGGGCAGGCAAAGGAGCCGCGTGAATCACGACTTCCTTTACAATCTCAATGCGCTCTTCCCGAATGACGGGCGTGTGGACTGGAGCCAGAGCGGGAACAGAAGGAGGCAATTCCTGGTGCACGGGCTCGACTTCAAGAGCAGGAGGAAGCACTAGCGCTGGCACGGGTGCGGGCGCTGCAGCCTGCGGCGTCGCCGGAGCGGGGGCTGCTGCAACAGGGGTCATGGCTTGCAGCACTTCAAAGAGGGTGGGGCCTTGATCCACTTCAGGTGCCGGAGCCGCTGCGACGGGTGCTGGTGTTTCAACGACCGGTTCCTGCACGCGGGCTTCTTTCTTCCTCGCCGTGACGGGCGCTGCAACTGGCTGCTGCACTGGAGCAACTTGTGCCTGAGGCTGGACGGGTGCGGGTGCGGGTGTCTCAACAGGAGGTTGGGCTGCTTCTACTGATGCTGCAGGGCTTTCCTCTTTGATAGCCGGAACCTTCGCTGGGGTCGTATCGACAGCATCCAGAGCAATCTCGCTGGCGCTCAGGGAGCTGATAAGCGTGAGGGACAGACTGTCGCCCATGCGAGCGTCCACTGCCAAACCGAACATGATTTGCGTCTCCTCGGGCACATACTTGCCGAGTTGCTTCATGAGGTTTTCCACTTCGGCCAATGTGAGGCTTTCACCGCCGGCGACATGCACGAGCAGGTTGCGGGCATTCTGGAGAAGCAGACCTTGATTGACCAGCGGGCTCTTGAGCGCGCGCTTGAGGGACTCAGTCACGCGATTGTTGCCGCGAGCTTCGCCGAAACCAAAGAGGCAACGCGAATCTGGTGAACGGAGGGCGGTCATCAGATCGGCCAGCCCCATGCGCACGATGCCGGGCTGGGTGACCATGGTCGAGATGGCGCGGACGCTATGGCCGATCAACTGATCCGCCTGACTGAAGGCCTTCTGGATGCCTTCTTTCGGGAGCACCAGTTCGCCCATGCGATCGTTTTCAAACAGGATTAAGGCATCTGCGGTGTTGCGCAGTTGTTTAAGCGAGACGTCGGCTTGTTGATGACGGCGGCGGCCTTCAAAAGAGAAGGGCATAGTCGCAAACACAAACACCATTGCCCCATTTTCCTTGGCGATTTCCGCCACGATTGGCGCTGCTCCAGAACCTGTGCCACCGCCCAAGCCACAGCAGAGGAAGACCATGTCATGACCTGCGACGGCTTTGACGATCTGTTCGCGTGAGGAATTGGCGGCCTCGCGACCCAACTCCGGGTCGCCACCGCTGCCAATGCCTTTCATGACGTCCGTGCCGAGCTGGATCTTCACGGGCGACATGGAGTGATTCAGCACTCGCACGTCCGTGTGAAGGGAGAGCAAGGTCGCCTCCATCATCCTGTCGAGGGAGATGCGGTCGAGAATATTGAGGCCACCGGCGCCTACGCCAGCCACACAGATTTTAACGGCCTGGCTGGCAGCAGCCTGGCGTTCCTGATTGCGTTCAAATTCTACCATAAGCCTGAGGGATGAAGGGTGCGAGGGTGGAAAGGATCGATAGTACGCTGACTGAGAATGTTTGTCATCAAAGAGTCCATGCGCTGAACACTTCGGCTACTCGGCGGGTGAGCTTTGCGAAGGGGGAGAGCCAGGGCTTTTCCGCGTCCATAAGCTGCGCGTAGCGGATAAGACCGATGGGTCCGGAGTAACACGGATTCTCGTAAGTAGCGGTCACACCACCAACGGGCGAGGAGCCCGCGCGCGTGACTTTGACTTGAAAGACTTCTTTGGCTGCCTGCTCGATGCCCCGCATGAGGCTGACGCCGCCGGTGAGGTAAACGCCTGCACCAAGGCGACCGATGTGTTCTTCGCACCTCTCGCGAATCTGATCCAGAATCTCGCACGTGCGCAAATAAATGACTTCATTCAGCAGAGCGCGATCCACTTCACCGACAAACATGCCGTTCTCATCTTCCACGCGGATGGATTCGCCCTGACTGCTGGCGTAGACCGCTGCGCCTTCTTCCACCTTCAAACGCTCAGCACGGGCATGAGGGATCTGGAAGCAAAGGGCGATGTCGCTGGTGATGTGATCGCCACCCAAGGGAATGCAGCCTGAGGCAGTCAACATGCCCTCAACATAAAGAACATAATCCGCGGTGCCGCCGCCGAAATCGATGAGGAGGGCGCCATGCTGCTTGGCCTCTTTATTAAGCACCACCTGAGCGGCAGCGAGGGGAAGGAAGACGGCGTCTTCTACTTCCAAAGGCACCTGACGTACGAGGCGAATGGAATTCTGCACACGGCTGCGGACGCCGTGAATGATATGGAACTCCGCTTCCAGGCGATCAGCAGGGCGGCCGATGAGAGAACGCACATGCTCCTGTCCATCCACGCTGTACTTGCGGGCAATGCGATGGAGGAAAACGTGGTTCTGCGGGATGTCGACGTTGCAGGCGATCTCCCGCACATCTTCCAGATCATCTTCCGTGATCTGGTTCTGATCAGAAGGGAGGCGATAGACACCAGCGTGATTGAGGCTTTCGATATGAGCGCCACTCACGCCAAGGAACACATTGCGAATCATCACGTCGCTGCGGTCTTCGGCACGCAGGAGAGCATCGTTCAAACAAGTTTGCGCGATGGAAAAATCTACGATCTCGCCTTTGCGCACGCCGCGTGAAGGAGCCTGGCCGACGCCCAAAATTTTGATGGCGCCGTCCTTCTTCACTTCTCCGACAACCACACAGACCTTGGACGTGCCGATCTCAAGTCCAGCGTAGATGTTGCTTCGAGCCATTTGGTGGGAGTAGGTTGATTGAGGAGATGAATGGGGAGCTTAGTCCGCCCGCGCGATCGTTCGAGGAGGGGGAGAGGGAGTGGTGTCGGCGGTGGCAGTTCCTCGGAATGTCACGGGGATGTTGTTCTCCACGATCAGGTTCACCGTAGCCAACTGCCACTTGTGCTTGGTTGCCTCCGCGAGGATGCGGTCGAGTCGCCCAAGCTGGCGTTCCGTCTCATAGCGGGGGAAAGTGACACACAAGCCGCCGTCATAGATTGCGGTGAGAGCAAAATTGCGGGTGGCGTCGATCTTGGCCAGGCGCAAACCGTGATCCACTCCCTTGTCCTGGTGGGCGTGCAGGAGGGCGAGCGCTGCGAGCGCATGTTGGGATTCGAGACGCTGACCGGGATTGAGACGTTCCAAGTGCGCCACTTCAATGATTGGCAGATCGGGACGGCTGGTCGCATTGCCGCCGTTGCTCGGGAGGATGTGGCCATCCTGATCCAACAAGCAACCGTAGCCGGGCACATTTGGGTCGACCTTTTGTTCGCGGCAAGAAAGCCAGGCGATAGGACGCCGTTGTTCCACTTCGAGGAAGAGCAAGCCTGGCAGGCCGCGGCTCACCTTGGCGTGTTTGACTTGAGGAAGAGCCGTTAGGCGGTCTTTCACCTGTGTGAGTGAGATGTCGAGGAGGTTCACTCCTTTGTGCAGTTCCGTGGCGGCCACGATTTCTGGCGCGGTCAGATCGCCGTCGGTGACGACGGAAAAATGCTGAAGAATGAAGCGTGGATGATCCACGAAGGCTTCTTTCACAACGATCTTCCCTGCACTGATCAATCCCATGACGAAGAGGAGGGCGGCGGCAGCCTTGGCTCCTTTGCCGGCAGCGCGCATGCGCTTTTGGCGGCGCGTGGCAGCGGTCTCGGGATTGAGTTCCAGATGATGCTTCAAACTCACACGAACCACCTGTCGGCGGCGGCGGAAGACGAAGTTGCCTTTCGTCTCCTTGCCTTGGCGTCGTGTGTTCTTGGAGAATAGCATAGTGTGACGAAGGATATTTAGCCTTTGCCTCGGGCTTTAAGCGAAAGTTCGATGATGCGAGCCATCAGCTCGGGAAACTCAATGCCGACCGCCCGAGCGGCCTTAGGCAGCAGGCTACTGACCGTCATGCCGGGAATGGTATTGATCTCGAGGACGTAAGGCTCGCCATCGTCGCGCAGCATTACATCCACGCGTCCGTAGACCTCTACACCGACGGCTTTCATGGCAGCGGCAGCGGCATCCTGGACTTTTTTGGTTACCTCTGGGGTCAGGTCGGCAGGGCAATGGTAGAGCGTTTTACCCTCGCCGGTCATCCAGGGGTACTTGTTATTGATGTCGTAGAAACCGGAAACAGGTTCGATGTGGATGATGGGTAAGACCTGGTCGCCAAGAACTCCGACGGTCAGCTCTTTCCCTTCAATGAACTCTTCAATGAGAGTTTCATGGCCGAAGCGTTTGGCATCTTCAAGCGCGGAGGCCAGTTCACTGGCCTCACGTACTATATGTACACCGACGCTGGAACCCTCGCGAAGCGGCTTAACCACCAAGGGCAGGGGAAGTTCGACTTTATCTCCTGCGGCGAAATTCAGAATCTGGCTGCGTGGTGTGGGGACGCCCGCTTTGATAAAAAGCTTTTTGGTGAGGGCCTTGTCGAAGGCGATGCGGCTGGTTTTCGCCCCAGCGCCTGTGTAGGGCACGCCTTTGGCATCCATGATGTCCTGCAACTGGCCGTCTTCTCCAAAAGTACCGTGGATCATGTTCACGGCGATGAGAATGCCCGCTGGCACATAAATATCCGTCGTGATCACATCCACCTCCACGACCTTGGCTCCGAGAGACTTGAGGGCTTCACAGACACTCTCCGCCGACTTTAGCGAGACTGTTCTTTCTGAGCCGGGGCCACCTTTTATCACGGCGACCGTCTGATTTTCAAGAATCATGGGAATTTCGGATGCGGACGTATGGCAATATTTATGGGGAGTTATTGCGAGTCGAGATTACCTAATGAAAATAAATAATCAAGGAGATTGAAGAAATACCTCCCGCTTTTTAACACGGCCTTGTTAGCTTCAAGGTTTTTTGATTCTCGGAGCGTGCAATCAGGCGACTAATGCGGTGCCCGCCGCCCGAACTTGCGCTCCAGTTCACCGAGCGACATTTGAACGAGAGTTGGCCGGCCGTGAGGGCAGCAGTAGGGCATCTCGCAGGACAAAAGATCATCAAGGAGTTTCAAGAGTTCCGGCACCTGCAGGAAGTCATTGGCCTTCACGGCATGACGACAGACAGTGGTAGCGATCAGATCTTCTCCGAGCCGCCAGGATGAGGTCTTGCTGCTGGCACTGGACAGTTCATCCAAAACGTCGCGAAGCAATGACAGAGGATCCTCGGTTTTCAGGAAAGCAGGCAGCGCGTCGATCTTGAAGGCATTCTTCCCGAAGGGCTCGGCCTCGATGCCCAACTTTTGTAGAGTCTGGAGGTGGCGGCTCAGGAAATCGAAATCCCGGGGGGGCATCTGCCAAGTCAGGGGCAGAAGGAGCCGTTGCGAAGGCACTCCATTTGTTTCCATGGCGCGCAGCATCTGCTCAAAAAGCACACGCTCGTGGGCGGCGTGCTGATCCATCAGCACAAGGCCTTCCGAACTCTCCATGAGCACATAGAGTCGGTGCAGCACGCCGAGTATCCGGAAATCGCCGCGCTTAATGAAAGAGGCGGATGAAGGAAGAGAGGAAGACGTGGGCTGTTCACGCTCGAGCGACGAGGCGGCGTCTTGAGGGGGCTCAAGGGCGTGCGAAGAGGAAGATAACGTGCCTTGCGGCGCAAGGTCTCCTGCAAGCGATGGCGAAGCCAAGAAAGAAGTGTTTCCGACACCGGCAGTGCCACTGGGAGGTGGAACATGAATACCGTTTGAATCAGATTCGCCCGCAAGCCGGGCAAACGATGCGGCGGCCCCAGAGCTACCAAAGAGGCTGCCGCCCTGGCTTGTGACCGGCAGCATGGTTTCTGGAAGTAGATCAGGCGTGGAAGGCTTAGATCCAGACGCTGTTGGCGGGGTGGCTTCAGGTGGCAGGTGGCCGCTGCTGATGCGACTGTTGCTGCCGAGCGTTGCGCCGACCGCTTTCACCACGGCCTCGCGGATCAAGTAGGCTTGATGAAATCGAACTTCCTTCTTGGCGGGGTGTACATTGATGTCGAAGGCTTCCGGCGGCATCGTGATGAAGAGAAATGTCAGGGGATATTGCCCCTTCATCAGAGCGGTGTGATATCCTTCGCGTAGCGCATACGCGATCGTGGCGCTCTCGACTGGGCGTCCGTTGAGGAAACTTAGCTGCATTTGCTTGTTGGATCGACTCACGCCGGGAGAGCCGATATAGCCGGAAACGGTGATTCCCTCGTGGGTCAGGGGCCGAACCGGGAGAAGTCGGTCACTCATTTCACGACCGCCGAGGCCGGAAATTCTCACCAATAGGTTGTCCGAGGCCGGCAGGTGAAAAACGACCTGTCCGTCGCGCACCAATGTGAAAGCGATTTGCGGATTCGCGATAGCGTGCAGCCTGAATTGTTGTTCCACATGAAGATATTCTGTCTGCTCGGAGCGCAGGAACTTGCGGCGGGCCGGGACGTTATAAAAGAGAGATCGCACCTCGACAGAAGTGCCAGGCGCCCCGCCATGATCTCTGACATGGAGCAAGCGTCCGCCGTGGATCTCAATTTCCGAGCCTGCGAGGGAGTCTTCCTGACGGGTGGTGAGACGGAAACGGGAAACGCTGGCAATACTCGGTATCGCCTCCCCACGGAAACCGAGCGTGTGGATGGCCGAGAGGTCTTCCTTTGTCCGAATCTTACTAGTGGCGTGGCGT
Organism: Phragmitibacter sp.; assembly: GCA_965284365.1. Classification (GTDB taxonomy): domain Bacteria; phylum Verrucomicrobiota; class Verrucomicrobiia; order Verrucomicrobiales; family Verrucomicrobiaceae; genus Phragmitibacter. Next base: position 943,814 of record OZ260079.1, on the reverse strand, counting down.
TCGATGCAGAGCAGGGAATCCTCCCGGTCCATGCCCATCCCATTGTCAGTGACGCGCAGGAGAGCGGCTCCACCCCGTTGGACGTGCACTTCTACATGGCTGGCGCCAGCGTCCAGGCTGTTCTCCACGAGTTCGCGGATGACGGCAGCGGGGCGCTCGACGACTTCCCCGGCGGCGACCTGACTGGCCAGAGCCTCGGGAAGAATGCGAATTCTGCTCATCGGGGTTTGATTCCGGGGGAGATGGACGTATCTATCATGACATCAGGGCGTTCCATCGTGGAGTGTTGTTTCAGGCTGTCTTGCAGAAGCGAGACATATTCCAGACGAACGTTTTGAAACACCATCATGATTACCGTCAGCGACATTGCCGTCAAACACCTGCGCCAGCTTTTGGAGTCCAAAGGCGAAATGCCGGGCACCTCATCGGGTCTTCGACTTTTGGTGAAGCGTGGTGGTTGCGCTGGTATGGAGTATGCTATGAAAATCGATGTTCCGGCGGCGGAAGATCAGGTTTTCCACAGGGAAGGCGTCAACATCATCGTAGATGATGAGAGTTTGAAGTTCCTAAACGGCTCTTGCGTGGACTATGAAGATAGCCTTAACGACAGCGGCTTCAAGGTGGTGAATCCCAACGCTGCACGCAGTTGCGGGTGTGGTTCCTCGTTTGAGCCAAAGTCCGCTGACTAAAATTCTGATATTTTTCAAATTCTCCTTTCCATCCATTTGCAAAACTGATAAAAGCCTCCAACGACTTGGATTTGATGGTCTTAGGTAGCGCGATTATTCTAGCGTTTTATGAAAGTTCAATTTCTCAGTGACGGTCCTGAGTACCGTTCTCGAGGGGGTGGCTCTGCCGCCAAGGTTCGCCGCGACGAAAGTCTGTTCTGGTGGACAATTCTCATCACGTTGCTTCTCGCTCTCGCAACGTTTTGCTGGTTTTTCAGCATTCTGGTTTTCAAGTATCCGGAGAAACCCTTCAATTACCGCCTTCTCACTCGACTGGAAAAGCTGGAGGAGATCAAGAATTTCGATGCCCTTTCCGTGCCTCACGGTGTTTTTCACGGCGCGAGAGAGTTGCTGGCGAAGTACTACAATTACAACCCGGACCAACTCAGGCTAGCCAACGACGTCCTGAAGCGGGCGTACATTACCAATTACACGGAAGAGGCACCAGTTTACGTGAAGGGCAATTACACGGTGACAGCCTCCCGGCCGCTCACCTCGGGTGATCTGATTGACAAAGGCTGGGTGGTGCGCGCCCGGAGTCTTGATCTGGAAGATGTGGAAGTCGAGCTTCTGCTGCCAAACGCAGAGTTGAAAGAAGCCCCTTATCCAGTCGGCGAAAAGCTCACGCTGGAGAACAAGTCGAGCTTCGGCAGTGTGGTTCATGTGGAACGCAATATGGAGACTGATGGTCTGTGCGCGTCTTTGGTTCCTATTGCCTACAAAGCGTTTTCAGCAGGCGGACAAAAAGCCATTTCTCTGGCCCCACCTAAAGTACTGAACATGGAGAGCCACTGGCCTCTCACGGCAGCTACCACGGAAGATGTGGTGAAGGTGGCTGCGAAAGTGGAATAGGACTTCTACGGTACTCCCCGCTGGCATGACCAGCGGTGCAGTCGTTTCCCGTGAAGCGTCGCAGAGTGCTGGCCTTTCCATTGGCGATCGGTCGGATGCTTATGTTGCCGAACCGAACTGATAAACCGCTTTATCCGAGAAGCTTAGACAGCCTCGGCCGTTTCGGCTTTAAGCCATTCTAGAGCCTTCTGATAGCTGGCCTGATCCATAAAGTGACGCAACCGCGCAGGCATATCCGCGTAGTGCTGCTGTTTGACGGATTCAATCTCTCCCGAGATGCTTGCCAGCAGGCTTAACTGTTTCTGGGGATCCTGCTGTCGAAGACTGTGATCCGCGATGATGTCGAGGCGCTGCTGGAGAAGGGCAGCGAGTTCACCTTTTGCTTGAGGGTTAAGCTTCATGACAATGGTAGATTACGATTGTTAGGCGGATTAAGGGTGCGCTATGTGAACAGCTAAAATCCGGCAGCGGTCAAGTGATGGTTCACTAAAATAACTGACATTGCGATGAGTATTTGTAACGAGATATTGAAACATTTTTGCAAAAGGAAATTGCACCTAATTTTCCGTCAAAAATAAGTAAAGTTTCTCATTGTCTGGCAGCGTGTATCGCTTACTACACGGCCATGAATTTTAAAAACTTTTCGCCTGCATCTCTGTATTCGAAGGAGCAACCTGTCGGGTTTGTGTTTTAAGGGAGCTCACAGGGGATGAATACGCAAGCTGGCGATAGTACGCCTGGAGGTCAATTGTCGTTATGGCACGACAAGGATCGACTTCAGGCCATCTGGAAACGCATTTCAGAGCAACTCAAGGAAACCATTGGGGCGAACGCTTTTGATCGTTGGTTCGGCACGGTTGAATTGGATTCCGTAGATGAAACGCGGGCCGTCATCAAGGTTCCCAACCTGATGCACGAGTACTGGATCGCGGACAATTATTTGGGAGTGCTCGAGCCGATCCTATCAGTGCAATTGGGCGGGCTTCATAAGGTAGAGTTCGCCGTGGATTCGGTGGCCCATTCTGAGATGCTGCTCGAAGCCGCCCGGGGGGCTGAAGAACGTTCTGCGAAGGAAGTGATCGAGCAGCGGCTGACGTCGCCATTGTCGGCGGGGGACGCGCGCCTGCCAAAGATGCTGGCGGATGCACACCTTAACAGCCGCTACTCTTTTGAAACCTTTGTAGTTGGTCCCAACTGCGCCTATTCGAGTGCTGTAGCGAAGGCGGTGGCGGAGAAGCCCGGTCGCGTTTACAATCCTCTGTTCCTGCACGCCGGGCCCGGGTTGGGTAAGACCCATCTCATGCAGGCCATTGGCCAGGAGATACTGCGCCGCAGGCCGCGCAAAGTGGTGCGTTACCTGACAAGCGAAACGTTCACTAATGAGTACATTGAGGCGTTGCGACATGGCAGCGTCACCTCCTTCCGCGAAAAGTATCGCAAGGTGGATGTCTTGCTTATCGATGACATCCAGTTCTTCGCCGGGAAAGGCGGTTCACAGGAGGAGTTCTTTCATACCTTCAATGACCTGTTCAACAGCTTCCGCCAAATCGTTCTGACAAGCGATAGTGCGCCGAGCGAAATCAAGAACATGGAGAGCCGCCTGGTCTCCCGCTTCGAGTGGGGCATGACCACAACCATCGCATCACCTACTGTGGAGACGCGAACGGCCATCATCCAGCAGAAGCTCAAGGAGACGGGCGTGCATATGGATGATTGGATCATCACCTTCGTGGCCGAGAACATCCGCACCAACATTCGTCGGTTGGAGGGAGCCATCGTCCGCATTGCGGCCCATATCTCCCTGAATATCGGAGGGGAGTTGTCCAAAGCCGCCCTCGAAGAACTGCTCAAGGACGTGATTGAGGAAGAAAGCTCCCGCCAGGTCACGATCGATGGAATCCAGAAAGCGGTGGTGGAGCATTTTGATGTCCGCATCGCGGACATGACGAGCAAACGCCGCCATGCGTCCGTGGCGCTGCCGCGGCAGATCGCCATGTATCTGGCACGGGAATTGACAAAAACTACTCTTCAGGAAATCGGCGAGGCCTTTGGCGGGAAGAACCACGGGACTGTACTGCATGCCTGCAAGGCGATCGCCGAGCGAATGTCGGCTGCAGATGAATTCCGCCGCTTGATCCACTCCCTGACCGAAACGATCCGGCGAGCCACGGGAGGAGCGTCTTAGCGTGGGCGAACGGTCATATAATTGGTCGACAGCCGCAGGATTTCCACCCATTATGCTTGCGTAAGATTGGCCTCTCGCTATGGGAGTCCGCTCGTTAGGCCATGAAATTTACCATCAGCAAGGATGCTTTTCTCTCTGCCCTGCAACAGGTGCAGCACGTTGTCAGCGCCCGTACCACGCTGCCGATCCTCTCCAATGTCCTTCTGAAGGCCAGTGACGGTGAGCTACAGCTCGCCACCACAGACTTGGACGTCGGGATCAGCGGAACCGTGGAAGCGGACGTTCAGGAACCCGGCGCCACCACTCTGCCAGCCCGGCGCCTCGCCACGATTGTCCGGGAACTGCCTGCGGATGAAGTGGAAGTGATGGTGGATGAGAAGAACGTCGCCCACATTCGCAGCGGCCCGTGCTTCTTCAAAGTCATGGGGTTGGCCGCGGATGAGTTCCCGCCGCTACCAGCTTTTGCCGAATCCAAAGAGTTTAAGATGGAGCAGCGGGTTCTGAAGGAATGCCTCCGGAAGACTTCCTATGCGATCTCCACGGATGAAACGCGTTATGTGCTGAATGGCATTTTCTGCTCCTTCCGCAATAACATGCTGACCATGGTGGCCACGGATGGCCGCCGTTTGGCCATGGTGGAGAACGAGTTGGAGTTTCCCCAGAGCCATGAGGTGGATATAATTGTCCCCACGAAGGCAGTGGTGGAACTGCAACGCCTTCTGGGAGATGACGGAGAGATTTCGGTCAAAGTGGCCGCTGGTCAGATTCGATTTGGCCTTGGAAGGTATTTCCTGGTGAGCAAGTTGATCGAAGGAAACTACCCAAATTATCGCCAGGTGATCCCCAGCGAAAGCAAGGAGAAAATCCCGTTGGAGCGTGAGTCTCTCTTGCGCACCTTGGCGCGTGTATCCTTGCTGCTGAGCGACAAATCCAACTCGGTGAAGCTGCATTTCACCAAGGATAACGTCGAAGTGGTGGCCAATTCCCCAGACGTGGGCGAGGCTCGCGAGAGCGTGCCGGTCTCATATAAGGGCGTTGAAATGACGATCGCCTTTAATCCTGAGTTCCTCATGGCGCCTTTGCGCAATCTGGTGAGTGATGAGGTCAATCTGCATCTGATAGACGAAATTAGTCCGGGTGTCGTCCGTAGCGGCTCAAACTTCCTCTACGTGCTCATGCCCATGCGCGTTAATTCTTAATTTTTTTATATCCACACATGACTGCCAACCTACTCCGCATGTTTGCCATCGCCGCCTGCTTCAGCATGGTGGGTTGCGAGACCGTCGATGAAGACGACGATGAACCACAGCGCCGTGGCTATGGCCTGGACAATCCTCCTGCTGGGCCGGGCCGGTATCTCGCCACGCGGGTGAGCGAAACTCCGCCGTCTACTTCGATGACCGAAGTTACGACTACAACGACCACCAGTCAGACTGTGGAGGAGCCGGTAGTGACTGAGCCCGTGACCCCGCCGCCGCCGACCTCGACGACCGTCGTGCCCCCTACGCCTCCAGCACCACCGAAGCCACCCGTGGCTAACACACCATCTTATGGCAAGCCGGTTCCAGGCAAGTCGGGTTTCGTGTATCCGCCCGGCGTGGAAGCGAAACCAGAAAACATGGTGGACGTGCGTGATTTCAGCCCAGGTCAGAAAGTGCGTGACCCCCGAACAGGAGACATTTTCCTGGTTCCTTAAGTCGATCCTTCCAAGTCGAATCTTCAACCTCTTTCGAGGGCGCGTTGCAACCCAACGCGCCCTTTTCTTCCCCACGAAGTCGCTTTTGCCGTGTCATCGGTTCTGCCAGAGCAAATCAAGCATGTCGCTGTCCTCGGTCCGGGGCTTTTGGGTGGATCGTTGCTGATGGCGTTAAGGGAGCGTCGTCCCGATTTGCGGCTGAGTGCGTGGTCCCGTCGAGAAGAAGCAGTGAAAGCGGTGGCAGGAGCCAGTCTGGCAGACGTGGCGACGACAAAACTTGCCGACGCGGTGGAGGGTGCGGATCTCATCGTCCTGTGCATGCCAGTGACCAATATGCCTGCGCTGGCGCGCGAGTTGCTCAACGATACTCCTGCCTCCCCCTGCATTGTCACTGACGTCGGTAGTGTCAAAGGCAGCTTGGTTGGCGATATGGAGCAAATTCTCGCCCAGACCAACTATCAATATGTGGGAAGCCATCCCATGGCGGGCTCCGAAAAAGCCGGTCTCGATGCGGCTAGTGCGCAGCTTTTCCAAGATCGATCCTGTGTGATCACACCCACCCTTTTCACATCCGATGCCGCCCTGAAAACGGTGCGCGCCCTTTGGGGCCTCGTGGGTTGCCGGACTTTGGAGATGTCCCCTGAGGAGCACGACACCAAGATTGCCCGCATCAGCCATCTTCCTCACCTCATGGCAGCGGTGACGACGCTGGCTGCGCTTCAGCATGACACCAGCGCGGCCCTCTGCGCTGGGAATGGCTTCCGGGACACCACACGCGTCTCCGCGGGTGACGCGGATCTCTGGACAGGAATCGTCCTGGGAAACCGACCTCAGGTACTTTCCAGCCTTCGTGATGCGCAAGAACGTTTGAGTGAACTTGTTGCAATTCTAAACAATTTGGATGAAATCGCTCTGCGCCGATTCCTGGCCGACGCTAAATCTCTGCGCGATGCGGCGCTGCCCGGTTCCTGATTATGTCCCAGTTAAAAGTACGCAAACTGAAACACATTCCGGCGGAATTGATTGTCCCCGGTGACAAGAGCATCAGCCATCGGGCTGTGATGTTTGCCGGGCTGTGTGAAGGTTCCATGATTGTAGAGAATTTCCTCCCGAGCGAGGACTGCCTTTGCTCCCTCAATGCCATGAAGGCATTGGGCGCTGACTACGAAGTGCTGGAGACGGATGAAGACGGCCGTCCCATGAAACTCCGGATTGAAGGTCATGGGATGACGCTGCGCGCTCCCACCGAGCCGATTCAGTGCGGAAACTCGGGCACCACCATGCGGTTGCTCTCCGGGATTCTCGCGGCCCAACCATTCACTTCGCAGCTGGTGGGCGATGATAGTCTATCTGTCCGGCCCATGAAACGCGTGGCAGATCCGCTGGCTCTGATGGGAGCACGCGTGGTAGGTCAGGGCGATAATGTGCTGGCACCTTTGACGATTCAAGGCGGGGAGCTTCGTCCCATCAGCTACACGTTGCCTATGGCAAGTGCTCAGGTGAAAAGCACGGTGCTGCTGGCAGGGTGGAACACTCATGGCAAAACATCAGTCATCGAGCCAGTGCCAACCCGCGACCACACGGAACGTATGCTGGCCCATTTCCAGGTGAAGTGCGTTCGCTCGGGTGAAGCAGTTAGTATCTATGGTGGGCAAAAGCCTGAGGCCCGCGATCTGTATGTTCCCGGAGATGTCTCGAGCGCTGCTTTCTGGATGGTGGCGGCCGCAGCTACGCCGGGCGCTTGCCTGACAATCAAACACGTCGGCCTCAACCCAACCCGCACCGGTGTCATGAATGTGCTCCTGCGCATGGGAGCCCAGATTAGCGACTCACTGGAAGTAACGGACGGGGAGCCATGCGGAAATATTACGATTCACGGCACGGAACTCCACGGCACCGTCATTGATGGTCACGAAATTCCGAATGTGATCGATGAATTGCCCATCCTCGCGGTCGCCGCAGCACTGGCTCGAGGTGAAACCATTATCCGCGATGCTCATGAGCTGCGCGTCAAGGAGACGGACCGAATCTCAGCGGTCGCACAGAACCTTCGACTCATGGGCGTGGAAGTGCGTGAGTATGAGGATGGAATGGACATTGTCGGTGGAACGCCATTGCAGGGGGCGGAAATCGCCAGCTTCGGTGACCATCGTATCGCCATGGCCTTCGCGGTAGCAGGCCTCTACGCTGAGGGTGTGACGACAGTGCACAACATCGACTGCATCAATACGTCTTATCCCAATTTTGTGCATCATCTGGATCTGTTTTTGAAGGACTCGAAGGAGTTTGAAGAGCCCACGCCTGTGATAAGCCGCATGCCCCGAAAAGTGGGCAAGCGCCTCGTGCAGGAACAGACTCAACCATGACTTTGCGGGGCGTCATTGCCATTGATGGTCCGGCCGCGTCCGGAAAAAGCAGCGTGGCGCGCGCCGTGGCAGAGCGCCTCGGTTGGGTGTTCGTCAATACGGGAAACATGTTCCGTGCCGTCACCTGGGTGGCACTTCAAGCTGGTGCAGATGTGAACGACCCGGATGCTGTCGAGCACGCTTTCAAAGCCGTGGATTTTGCATTCGCGGTGGAAGGACAGCAATCTGTCATCCGCATTGACGGTCAGGATATCGGGGGGCAACTCACCTCTGAGCAGGTGAACAAGGCGGTGTCTCAGGTCTCTGCTGTGCCGGCCGTCCGTGACAAACTGGCAGCACTGCAACGCGACCTCGGACAGAACTACGCTCTGGTGATGGAAGGCCGGGACATAGGTTCCGTTGTCTTCCCCGATACACCGTGGAAGTTTTACATCAGCGCCAGTGAAGAAGTGCGCGCGCAGCGCCGAGGGAAACAAGGCTTGGCCGACTCCGTCACTGAACGGGACCGCATGGATTCAAGCCGGAAGGTAGCCCCGCTGACCATTGCGCCGGATGCCGTGGTCATCGACAGCTCCAATTTGTCTATCGATGAAGTGGTGGAGAGCGTCTTAAACTCGCTACGCGAGCGCGGATTGACGATCCCAGTTCCTACTCAGAACGCCTGACATGAAATTCAGCTACTGGCTTGGCCATTTACTTTTCAGGAATCTGGCTCGCGGCCTGTTCGATTACCGAGTCATCGGGCTGGAAAATGTCCCTGAAGGTGGTGCGCTTTTAGTCTGCAATCACGAGAGTTTTCTAGATCCGCCCTTTGTGGGCTCCGCGTTCGACTTCGAGATTCATTATCTCGCGCGAAAATCGCTCATGAGCAATCCGCTGGCGAAAGCGATTTACCGAGCCTGGAACTCGATTCCGGTGGATCAGGATAAGCCGGATATGTCGAGCCTGAAGGCCTGCATCAAGTTGCTGAAGCAGAGGGAGAAGGTGCTCATCTTTCCCGAGGGGGCACGATCTGCCACGGGTGTGTTGCAGAAGGGCGCCCCCGGGGTCGGTCTCATCGTCTCCAAAGCACAGGTTCCGGTGGTTCCCATGCGAATTTTTGGCACTTATGCCGCCATGCCCATTGGCGCGAGTTTCTTCCGTCCGGCCGAGATTACGTTGGTAATTGGGAAGCCGTGGCAATACGACCCGGCACGGTACAACGTTACGGGGAAAGATCTTTACCAGCGTCTTTCGGATGATCTGCTGGTTGAGATCGGTGCGTTGCGGAACTGACGGCAGTTCTCTGTGGGCTACCGCGCTAATGTTCGTGAACTGCAAGAGAGGCTTATCGTCTTATTTGTTAACCAGACATTTCAAATCGTGACGATGCGCCTGTAGCTCAGCGGTTAGAGCAGGGCACTCATAATTGAAAATGGATGGTTTGCGTAGTTTTGCATGGCTTTGTAAAACCTTCAAAATTGTCACCCTTAAGAGAGCTGCTGAAGCGGTTCGCCAAGGCGAAAGACAAGCGAAGCGAGAAGTATCGTCGAGAGAAGTGGTTGCCACCAATAGGTTGATATCTTTGCTCTCTGGAACAAATGATGCGCACACCGACTGACTCCCAGCGCCACGTCGTTTCCGGTGTTCACCTCTTCTGTTTTTACCAATGAAGGCATCCTCCTCCCTGGTCCGTTCCGCATTTTCACGTTTCAAGCGGAGCGTGTCGTGGCACAAAAATCTCCGTCGTAGGGGCTGGTCCATGGTACGCCAAGGCGCACTCGCGGTGGTGACCCTCGCCCTGTGCCTGCCCGCGCCTGCCGCCACCATCATCTGGGGCACGGCGACGAACATCACCGGCGACTCGAATGTGAGCACCGCCGGCACCTTGCTGGGTGCCTTCAACCTGGGAGCTGCGGGCGTCTCCACTGCGACGGTCAACGGCGTCACCTTCAACGGACTCGCCGTCAGTGGCACCAGCGTGACCAGTGGGAACTTCACCCTGACCGGGGACAATCTGACCGGCTCCAATGCCCTCAACTCGGGCTCCAATCCCTTCGCCGGCCTGAGCACGAACTACAAGACGCTTCTGTCCTCCATCGGCGGAAACGATTCCAATCCTGCTCCCAACAGTCCCAACCCCCTGACCCTGACCCTGAGCGGCCTGACGGTTGGGGCCACGTATCAGTTCCAGTCCTGGTATAATCTTTCCGCCTTCCCGGTGAGTTTTAACTCCACGCTCTCGGGCGGGGCCAACAGTGTGGTGCTCAACGACAACACCACCTCCAGCGCGGGTGGGCTGGGCCAGTATGTCACCGGCACCTTTGTGGCGGATGCCACGAGCCAGAACATCGTGGCAACCGTGAGCGGATACCCCGCCTCCAACGGCATCAATGCCTTCCAGTTGCGCGATCTTTCCCGGCTCTATTTTAACGGGAGCACCCTCGTTTTTGGCTCTGCCTCCGCATGGAACACCAGCATCAGCGGGGGTGGGGCGGGTACCGCACCGGACAGCACCAAGGACATCTTCTTCTCCACCACCACGCCGTCGCCGTTCTTTGCGGCCACGGTGCTGACGGCGCCCACTGCTGTCCGAAGTGTGACCTTCCTCAACACATCGGGTTCCATCACGATTTCAGGGCTCGCGCTCACCATTGGCTCCGGGGGCATTACCGTGGAAGATGGCGCCGCCGCCCACAACATTGCTGCCCCAGTCGTCCTGGGCGTCAACCAGACATGGTATGTGGGCGCCGGGGCCGGGGATCTGACCGTGAGCAGTGTCGTCGGTGACGGAGGCAATGCCTACACTCTGACCAAGACCGGAGAGGGCCAGCTGATTTTCACCAGTGCAAACAGCTACGGCGGCGGCACCAACATCAACGGTGGAGTTCTCCTCATCCAAAACAACGGCAGCACCACCTTCGGCAAGCTGGGCAGCGGCACCACCACGGTGAACGGCGCGACAAGCGCGGGCGGCCAATACGGAACTTTGATTTTCCAAGGGGACAACGCCAGCGCGGGCGCTGAGGCCTTCGTGGTCAATGCGGGCACGATGGCCCTTGCAGACGGCGGCCACATTGAGTTCAACGACGCCTCCACCGCTGGCACGGGAAACTTCACCGTGAAAGGTGATGCTTCGCGACCGGACGCAATCGGCTACGTGAATTTCCACGACTCCTCCACCGCGGGCGCAGCCACTTTTGCGCTGGAGGGCGGCAACATGAATTTCGATGACACGGCAAACGCGGGCACCGCACACTTCACGGTGAACGGACAGACCTCCGGAGGCGCGGGTGCGAGCACCCTCTCGTTCTCGTTCAATGATCAGGTGAACGGCGCCACCTCCGCGGGGGGCGCCACCATCACGGTGAATGGGGCGACTCTGGCGAACATCGGAACCGGTGGCACCGTAAACTTTTGGGGCAAGTCCACCGCCGGTGATTCCAGCGCCGTGTTTGCCACCTTCACGGTCAACGGTGCCAGCGCGACCGGCGCAGGCGGAGGCACGGTCAACTTCAACAACGAGTCCAGCGCCGCCTACGCGCAATTCACGGTCCAGGGAGGCGCCGTCGCTGACACCTTCGGGGGCAAGATAAACTTCAACGACAGTGCCACAGCGGACCATGCCACCTTCACGGTGAATTCCGGCGCCGTGGCCGCCGCGCAGGCTGGAGCGGTGAATTTTAACGGCAGTGCCACAGCCGCCAACGCGTCCGTCACCGTCAATGGCAGCAGCTTCGCGGGTGACTTTAACAGTGGCAATGCGGGCGCCTACGTGGTCTTCGGCGACAACTCCAGCGCGGGCGCGGCCACTTTCACGGCCAACGTGGGCACGGGCGCCGGTATTGGCGGCGGCATCTTCTTTACGGGTGACTCGGTGGGCGGCACCGCCACGGTGAAGCTGAATGGCGGCGGGACGGTCGATCCCAAGAACGGGCGGCTGGACATCAGCCTGCACAATGCTGGCAGTGTGAGCATCGGTTCCCTGGAGGGCGGTGGTGATGTGTATCTAGGCGGCAACAATCTGGAAGTGGGCGGCAACAACACGACCACCACTTTCTCCGGCACGATCAATGATGGCGGCCACAATGGCGGCACAGGCGGCTCCCTCACCAAGGTCGGCACTGGCACCCTCGACCTGAGCGGTATTAGCACCTACACGGGCCGGACCCTCGTCGAAGGAGGCACTCTCTCTGTTATAGGCTCGCTCCCGACTACCAGCGAAGTCATCGTGGGCTACTCCAACAGCGGGACTGCCTTCCAGGTACATGATGGTGGCACGGTGACGACCTCCACCATGACCCTCGGTGTTGATCCCACATCGACGAACAATTCAGCCATCGTCACAGTGGGTGGCTCAAAGTTGACCGTCACAGGAGACCTAAATGTCGGCTTCCAGGGGACAGACAACATCCTGACCATTGATAACAATGGCGCGGTGGAGGCCAATGCCACGAAGATTGGTGGATACGTCGGCTCTACTGACAATGCCATTAGTGTTAAAAATGGCGGCTCTCTGACCAACACTACCTACCTCGCCATCGGCTACGGCGGCAGCGGTAACAGCCTCACCATCGAGAGTGGTGGCCAGGTCACCAACGCGGATGCCGTCATCGGCTCCCGTTTCGATGCCGTGTCCGCCCCTTCAGACAATAATTTCGTTCTGGTGGACAACGCAACCTGGACGAATACCGGCAATTTCTACCTGGGCGACTATGGTTCAGGAAACACTGTGTCCGTTGAGAATGGCGGCGAAGTTAGCGTCAGCCTGGATACTAACATTGGCTTCAATACGGGCTCCGATGGCAACATGCTGACGGTCACTGGGATGAGTTCGAGTTTCGCCACGACCAATACTTTGTACGTGGGCAGGGCCGGCAGCAATAACTCGCTTTATGTGCAGGACAACGCCGTCCTCACCAGCAAGAATGCCCGTATCGGTTTCGACGCCACCTCGACCGGCAACTCCGCGAATGTGAGTGGAGGAGCCGTGTGGAACATTCTAGGCACCCTTCGAGTCGGTTCCGCCGGCAGCAGCAACAGCTTGAACATCACCGATGGCGGCGTGGTGAATGTCACTGGCAACAGCTACGTGGGCTATTCCAACACCTCCACGGGTAACGCCGTCACCGTCAGCGACTCTGGCTCCAAGCTGAACACCATAACTGATCTCATTGTGGGCAGACAAGGGGAAGGCACGTTGACCATTCAGAACGGCGGGCAGGCCAATATCAATAACGGTGCGGGCAAGCTGATCCTCGGTGAGCAGGCAGGCAGCAGTGGCACGCTGAACATCGGCGCCCCTGGCGGTGCGACCGGCGCAGGCACACTCAATGCCGCAGAGGTCACCAGTGGCCTCGGCACTGCCGTGGTTAACTTCAATCACAATAGCAGCGCCTACACCTTCGCAGCCCTGCTCTCCGGCGACCTAACCGTGAACTTCAACGGTCCCGGTACGACCACGCTGACCGCAGCTAACACCTACACGGGTGACACCAACATCAATGCAGGTGTCGTCTATGTGGATGGCTCGCTGGCCAGCCCGAATGTCTTCGTCAATCCCGGCGGCACACTTGGTGGCAATGGCACCCTCTTCGGCAATGTTTTCAACTCCGGCATCGTCAGCCCTGGGAAGTCAGTCGGTAAACTCACAATAGGAGGAAACTACGCCCAGACCAGTAGCGGCACTCTTGTCATTGAAGTGGAATCTTCTTCTTCTTTCGATGTCTTGGAAGTGGGTGGCGCTGCCTCGTTGGCAGGCAATCTGCAGATCATCAAGCTCAACAGTTCGTATCAGCCGCAGATCGGCGATCGCTTGGAGTTTCTGAAGGCGGGTGGCGGTGTCAGCGGCACCTTCAGCAATGTGTCCAATCCTTTCAGCGGCCTGGGAACTTTGGTGAAGCTGGATGTGGTTTATAGCGGCAACAATGTCGCTCTTGTCGGCACGCAGAACTCCTTTACGGAAGCCCTTGGTATCGTGGTTGCCTCAGGGGGCTCATCGGGTGGTAGTGCGCTGCTCCTGTCAGGCTTGGTCTCTGCCGAAAACCCCCACGGCTACACCGCTCCCAAAGGGACATCTGCCAGCCAGGAAGCCTTCAGCGTCTTCGGCCTGACCCCAAACCAGATCTCCGTGGCCCTTGCGCTCGACAGCGCTCTCTTTGACCCGCGTCAGGCTTCGGTGCTCGACTTCCTTAACCGCTCGGAGTTCTCCAGCCTGCCCGAACTGCTGGATCGCATCGGTCCTGAAGAACTCACCGCGTTGTTCACCATCGGTTTCTCACAGATGGAGTCGTGGGTGTTCAACATGCAACAGCGCTTTTCGGACATCCGTCTCAGCGCCAATCCCAACGGTCAAGGCGACGCTGCGAGCGAGAAGAACCCCAGCGGGAAAGGCACCGCGCCCGTTGACACCGCTTATGAAGATCGCTTCGGCTTCTTCCTAGATGTCTCTACTGACTTCGCCAGCACCGGTAATACCGGCAATGCCAATGGCTATGACATTGACTCCGGCAGCACGGTCCTGGGCTTTGACTATATGTTCACGGACAGCTTCACCATGGGCGTCACCGTCAGTTATGCCCGCACCGACAGTGACCTAGAGAACGACGGTGACGTGGATGTGGATGGCGGCCGCGCCGGTCTCTATGCCCTCTATCAAACCACTGCCGGGTTCTTTACCGAAGGTATCGTGGGCGGTGGCTACAACAGCTACGACACCTCCCGTGGCGCTTTGAACGGCAAAGCCAACGGCAGCACCGAAGGCGGCGAGTTCGACGCCTACTACGGTATTGGCTTTGACGCTGACCTTGGCGACATCACGGTCAGCCCCCTGGCCTCCATGCTTTACACCATCGTCAGCATCGACGCTTATAACGAACACGGCTCCCTTGCCCCGCTGCGCATCGAAGATCAGGATCAGGACTCCCTCCGCTCCCGACTGGGTGTCAGCGCCTCTTATGATGGCGCGGTGGGGTCTGTGCGTTTCACTCCCTATGTGAGTGCCGACTGGCAGCATGAGTTCATGGACGACGCTCTGCCCTTGGATGCCCGCTTCGCCAACGGCGCTGGTTCGCTCTTCACGGTCGACGGTCCTGAACTTGGTGAAGACAGCATCGTGATCAACGGTGGTGTCACCGCCCGCTGGGACAGCTATGCCGTCTACCTCTCCTATCAGGCCGAGCTCGGCCGCGACAACTACGAGCACCAGACCGCGCTCGTCGGGCTTCGCGTGAGCTGGTAGCTGCATTGCCAGAGTGGAAGGTGCGAGGGAAGACTTTTCCCTGCAAATGAAATCATCTCAACTGGCGAAGGCGATGACGCTCGAATCGACAAAAAGCGGAGGATGGAAAGCCCCGAGAATTTAATTGGCGTGTTAACCCACGCCTACCTGCTATTCTCATCACTTGCATTGTCCGTGAATAGGCCTACTTCCGTAGTGTAATCAACGAAATGCGCCTGTAGCTCAGCGGTTAGAGCAGGGGACTCATAATCCCTTGGTCGTGGGTTCAAATCCCCCCGGGCGCACTACTGTAAAAGATTCAGAGCCAGCTGGTTGTGCAAAATAAGCCCTCGGCGTGATCAGATCCAAGACTGCAGATTCATGCACAATTGCGCTTCAAAAATGATTGCTTTTTGGCACCATTTTGGCAACGTCCCCTGCGCCCTAAGTAATTCATCCAAGCCCCGACTTTCGAAATTTGTATGCCTTGGAGACGAGATTATTTGAGTTTGCGTTCCCTTAAAGAGGCGGAGTTGCTCCTTGAAGGCAGCAAGCTTGGCGCGGTTCGAGAACTGAAGGCGACTGCAGCCACCTTGCTGCAGCCCCGCTATCTTTGGGGCGTGAACTCTGTCACGAGACATCGTGACAACTGCTCAAATGTAACCACGGGTCTGATGTGGCCGCTACCGCACACTTTTGTCAGACATACTTTTGCGTCTTATCACTTTGCTCACTTCAAAGATGCGGGGATGACGGCGCATGACTTGGTCACGCTTCCACAGCTGTCGTTTTTGCGCACTATCGAGAGTTGGTAACCCCCGACCTGAAACGTTTTGGCAAATTATAGCGGCTCCCGGTAGCGTTAGGACAGCGAGAATGAGCAGACTTTTAGACGTGTAGAAGACGACCAAAACTGCGATAATGAGCGCAAAATTTCGTGAGGAAGTTCTGAGGCTGAAAGAGCTTTTGGGCCATGTGGAAACACAGGGCAACCTAGTTTCGTGGCGAGAAAGCCAGCGCGCCAATCTGAAAGATTTACTGGAAGAAGCATGGGCTTTTGTAGCTATCAAAGGCGAAGACAAAGCAGTTGAATCCATGGCTTGGGAAAGTTTTAGAGTCATAGAATGGAGCTCTATTGAAATCCAATTTGAACTGGTCACAAAAAGACATTTGCTTCACCCCAAAGCTCGAGAAGAAATTTGCCGCTGGAAAATTGATATAACGAAAATGACGCGTGAGTTCATTGCAGTGCAAAAGCATGCGTCGAAAAAGGAGCGATCTGGTAAAAAAGTTCAGACTGATTCATCACTACTATCTATTCTCCCGATAAGGAGCCGACAAGCGATCGGGAGGACAGCCTTAAGCAACTGCACGGAGGCCGATATTAACAAGGCAGAAGCGTTATTGGATGGTTTCGTAGAGAGGGCAATCGAGCGGCGGAATTCTAAGTCGAAACGACCTGGACCGTATCGGGAGGCGGCGTACAATAAATCGATTAAAACGGTTGTTCGCCTTATTGAAGCAGTAAGGGCAAGCTTGGATCTGGATGATGGGCAGCCATATCTTGAAGTAGTAAACACCTGCACCGAGTTCATCGGGCAGGCGTCCGAATTTTTCCGATGGCGCCTTCTCATCTCCACGCATGAGCATGCCAGGTTGCTTATTGCTCAACGGAGACTGGAAGATTTACGGCGTGAGCGAGAAGGTGAGGGCAACCCACAACCTACCCAATCTGCCGATATGACTGAGCTGCAGAAAGCATGCTTGTTTCTTGAAGCCGTTTTGCAGCCATTGAAGGATAAAACGGACAAGCACGGCATGCGCGTAGTGCCCCATCCACGTACTTGTCCCTCTTTTGAATTCTTGCTGTTGGACGCTGAAGCTGATCGATCTATCCATCAACGGTCTCTCAGTTCGCCAGGTGCTCATAAAAACGAAGACCGAAAATCCAAGGGGCGCGAGGATGTGGCTTATCTGCGTCTCGCTCAAGTCATGGAAATGGATCTGCCCGCACATCTAGAGCGTGGTTCTCAGGAGTACGAAAGCTGGTCCAATGGACCGGAGGGTGTCTACAGACCATCGCTCCAGCCTCCCTTAATGTGGCAGGACCTGAACTTGACTAAGCCACAGGTTCTGAAGGCGGCGTTGGCAAGGGTATATCACCTGAAAGTTTTACTCAGTAAGCATTGGCTATGGGTGCGTGAAAGCGAGGTAGATCCTCTCTTCACGATGACACACAGTCCTGATACGGATGATGGCGAAGTGCGTCGCACCCTAAACGATATCGAAAGCGTGCTTCTTGGTGCAGCCCATCGTCAGGGCATCAATCCAATCCTGAGAGATCGGAATGAAGCGTTGGATATAGGACCGCTCAACTTCCCCGAAGGCACTATATTTCGAGGCGGATACCTGGATTATAGCGTTTATACCTAGTGTAAATATTCATAAATATCCCAGTCCGATAGCCGGATAGTTACTCCACCGACTGTAGGATGAAGACGTATCAATTCAAAATAATTTCTCTGCTCCATCTCCTGGGTAAAGTGAGGCTTCCGATGCCAGAAAACAGGTACGAATTGCGGTCAAAGTTTTAAAATTTCAGCGGGTACGGTTTGATGGCGTCGTGAGTCGAAAGCCCACAGCACGTACCCTAGAAGCTCTTTCTCCAGCAGAGATTGAGGTCATACGCCGGAATCCACCGGCGTTGATGGATGTGCGCACAGTCTCAGTCTACTTGAGCCAATCAGTTCGAAAGACGCGCGATGATATCAGACTTCGCCGGATTCCCCATCTGAAGCTCGGAGGCAAAATCCTAGTGCGTCATGCAGACCTCGACCAAGCGTTGAAGGCCCTCGTCGTCCGTGCAGTTGATTACCCTTAAGGGTAATCATGCTCTTTTACAACTGCGAAACCATTTGAAAGGCGGTGCTGCTTGTCGGCACCGCAACGCTACAGTATTTATAAATCGACCCGTATTGCTCGAAAGGCCTCACGGCCGGGACGGCGACGTGTATGACGCTCTGGAGGCGGCATGTGCGAACGGGTTGTCCTCGAAGGGGTGCGATTCCCCTCTGCGCGGTGAGCGTATGAAAGCGGTCCCAATCGGGGGAGGTAGAGACGGCCTCCTCAGGTGAAGCGGGATTCACGTGTTGATATTCGGAAGCAGATCCGGGATCAACACAGCACAGACAGTATGGTCTAGGAACACGAAGAGCGTGAAATCGTCGTAACGACGAAGCGGCACCTGAATCTGCTGATGTGCCGCCGCCAAAAGGCAATGAGGTCTCGGCGGGACTGTGTGATATGGCCCGTCCTCACTGAGCATGACCTCCGGCGAATTCGCTCGGACCAAGACTGTCGCAAATCGAGGGCAATCAACGGGGTAACTCCGATCAGTTCTTCCTACGACAGGAAGAAGGCCGTCCGCCGCATGCTGATCGGGGGCAGGAGTCTGGACCAAGCCAACGCCGTTCGGTAATGGAACGGATATGCCGAATTCCAGGCCGCGGTTCAAAGCGGAAGAATCACCAAAGAGGAAAGCTGACAATGAACATCAAAACTTCAATTGAGCCTTGGGAAGGTCTGCCAAAATTCGAATACGAAAAGCAGACCTTTCACCTTCAAAGGCGAATCTTCCAATGTTCGCTAAAGGGCGATCTCAAAGGCGCCCATCGCATCCAGAAACTGCTCATCAAGAGTCAAGCCGCCCGATACGTCGCGGTGAGCCAAGTCTCAGAGCGCAATAAAGGCAGAGATACCGCGGGAATTGATGGTCTCGCGAGCCTGAACTCGAAACAGAAATGGCAGCTACTTCAAACACTCCGTCTAGACGAGAAAATCAAGCCTGTTCGACAGTTGGATATACCGAAACCCGGGACTGACAGCGTCAGAACCTTGGGAATCCCCACTATTCGCAACCGCGCGTTGCAGGCACTGATCGTGCTAGCGTTAGAGCCACAATGGGAAGCGAAGCTCTCGCCGAGAGCATATGGCTTCCGCAAGGGCAGGAGTGTGCATGATGCCATTCTCAACATCCGAACCTGCATCAGCTGGCAACCCAAATGGGTGCTTGATGCGGATATCGAAAAATTCTTCGACCGGGTGAACCAAGACGCACTCTTGCGCAAACTAGACACCTATCCCACCCTGAGGACAGCGGTTAGACGCATCCTCCGCTCTGGAGCCTTAAAGGGCTCGGTGTTTACCGAGACACTCGTAGGCACTCCTCAAGGAGGCCCGTTGTCCCCACTCCTAGCAAATATCGCCATCCACGGCATGGCCGAAGCCCTGGCAGAAGCATCCATACAATGGAACTTAGCCGACGGGAAAATCTGCAAAATAGCACCCATCACCATCGGATACGCAGATGACTTCATCGTGCTCCATAAACACAAGGAGGTTATTGAGAGGAGCCGCACATTCATCGAGGAGTGGCTAAAGCCCATGGGGCTCAATCTCCACCCAGGCAAGACCCAAATCGTTCATACGCTGGAAGAGAACGACGGCCCGACGGGATTCGACTTCTTGGGCTGCCATATCAGGCAGTTCCGCACCGGGAAATATGCCAAGAAGAAAGCCTTTAAACAAATCCACACACAGATCAAACCATCAAAGAAAACGGTGACAAGGATCTACCAGAAGATTTCCGGGCTTATCGAGACCCTGCTCCCCACCAAGCCCAATAAGGGAAAGGAGAGCATAAAAGGGATCTCACCAGAAGCCTTGACAATCATACGGCTCAACGCCGTGATCAAGGGCTGGAGCAACGCCTACAATCGAATCCAGTCCACAGAAACCTTCGCCAGGCTGGACCACTTGATCTGGTATAAAATGTATCGTCGGCTCAGAAAGCGACACCAAAAGATGGGTCGAAGAAAAGTGGCCGAAAAGTTCCTTCGAAGTAAAGAGGGAAAGTGGGTGATCCACTGCGAGGACTCTCTCACCGGGAAATGCTGCAAACTCGCTAAATTCACGGACACGAAAATCCGCCAGCACACCAACCTCCAATTCCATCGATCATACTTCGATGGCGACGTTGTTTACTGGGGCACCCGACTGGGGCGCTATACAGGTACCCCTGGATGGCTCACCCGTAAACTAAAGCTACAACATGGGCGATGCTCCCAATGCAAAGAACGCCTGAATGGCCGAATGGAGGTTATCCTGACCTCACACCAGGGAAGCGGTAAAGCCCATTCCTCGCTGGTTCACGTCTCATGTAGAAGTGGCCACTCGGGGAGGGAATCGATATGCGAACAACCGAACTGCGCGCAGCCCGGTGCATAGAGATGTGCACGCCGGGTTGACGGGGGACTGTTGGCGGTGACGCCACGGAAACCCACCACATTACCCGGAGCTTGGCAGGTCAGATCATCCGATCTGCCAAGCTCCCCTTACCACTCGATCAGTAACAAAGAAGTGGCCGACGGGATATTCCGGATCCGGCCGATCGAGGCGACAACTCAAAACAAAAAATAGAAAACAAAAGTATATGGAAAAAACTGAATATAGCACCAACGATGATGGCCCTGAGACTCCGAACCGAGCTACGCAAGCGATTGCGCTCAGGCTTGCAGCGAAGAAAGTAGGTGTCTCCTATGCAAAGTTGCAACAAGCCTGTAAGTCGGGTGGCTTGCCCCATGGCTGTGTGTCAATGGGAGATAACAAAACGATGATCACTGTTTGGGAAGAAGATGTGCGGAAGTTTCTCGAAACATCCTCTGGCGCGAAGAACCATAAAAAAGCCGCTAACGCAGCGCATTCTTCAAAATCTACGGATGTTGAGTGTTCAAAAGCTGAAACCATGCAGCCTCACCCGCTGCCGGTTTCACCTAGCCAGGCGGAGGCTCCCTACTTGCTGGAAAAGGCATATAATCCCAAACCTGCCGAAACAAAGCCGGTTCCGAATCCGGACGTGATCGCAACCGAGCCAAACCGGTGCAGCAACGGTCCAGAGGTCAAAGGGGTTCCTGCTGCAGATTCGGAGCATCGCATGAAGACTCGCGTTGATTATGCAAAAGACAAAATGCGCGGCTTCGACCGGCGCGAACTTGTTGCAATGGCGCGTTGGATCGATCAACGAATCGTTCGGGGGGATGGGGAGCCTCGCAAGTCGAACATGGCCCCCGAGGCGCGTTCCCGGTTCAAGCGAAACACCCGGAAACACCGTCCTTCCTCACGACCACAGATTATTGTCTTGCGAGGATAGACTTCCCTCATTGGGGCAAGACGAAGCGCCGGCCTACGCGGCATCGGGGTGCAATGAGGGGCTCCGCCGTGTTATATAAATATGACGACCACAAGTCGTCCTATCCCATGCCCAGACCAAGTCACTACGTCCCAACCATCCGGAAGGAAATCGTGTGTGCCCTCTACCACGAAGCGCGATTGCGGCACATGCCGATGACACGTTTGGTGAACCATCTCCTAAGCGAGTCTCTTCAGACTTCATCAGGTTGGCTCATCGCACAGGTGAAGGCATCCGCCGCACCGGGACAATCCACGACTAGCTGCAATTCAAAGCAGTGAGGTCAGCTTAACCTCTTACCAAACGGGGAAGCCCGAGTTCGCCAAGAGCTCGGGCTTCTTCGTTTCCAGGCGAGGGGACTCCACCGAACAGAAACCAAACACCGAAAGAAATCATCCTTATGGCAGTCAAATTATCCGCCAACTACAGTAAAAAACTCGGGCTCCCTGCCTACAGCAGCCACAACTTCAGTGTTTCACTCGAAGTCGAACTCACCGACCTTTCCCAGGTCGATGCCGAATGCCAGAAGCTCTACTCGCTTCTCCAGCAATCAGTAGACCGGGAGATTCAGCAGGTAGGCTTCATCCCGGATCCGACCAGCTACGGCCTCAATGATGTCCAACACCATGGGGGTCCCGAAACAAACGGGCACCGGCGCAATGGCTCCTACACCAACGGATCCGCTGCGCCCCGTAGCGGCACCAACGGCGAGCGCTGGTCCTGTACTGACGGTCAACGGGGGTTCATCCTCCGCATCGTAAACGAGAACAACCTCAGCAAGGGGGACGTCGAGGATCTGGCCCAGCAACTCTTCAGTGCCGGCGTCCGGCATCTGAACAAGATGCAGGCCTCCCAGCTCATTGACGAACTCCTAGCCAAAGCCGGGAAGCCTCGGCAGCAACGCTGGCCACGGCCACAACCCACTACCGCATCATGATCGCCGTTCTGCCACCCCACTCCACCACTCCTGCGCTAGCACCGCCGGAGATCACGGAACGCAAGACCATCAGCACACTGCAACAGACGGTGTCAGCTTCCCGGCTGACCCTGTTTCTGCAGTGCCGTCTGAAGTTCTACTTCCGCTACGTGCTGGCTCTGCCAAAGCCCAAGACCCCAGCCCTTCATGTCGGTAATACCGTGCATGAGGTGCTGAAGGCCTGGCACAAGGCTCGGTGGCTCGGTCATCCTCTTTCCCTGAAGCAGACCCACGACGCTTTCGAGCTGTCGTGGGAAGCTTCACCGGGAGGGGATCGGGATCAGGTCATTGATTGGCAGGGACAGGAAGCCGATGCCAAGCTCACCGCTTGGCGTCTGTGCGAGACCTACCTGAGAGAATCCGCAACCACCGTCTTGAGCGTAAAGCCGGAGGCGGTGGAAGTCCCGGTGGAAGCCGTCATGGACAACCATGGGCTCCCCCGGCTCATCGGCATCCTGGACCTCGTGCAATGTGGTCATATCATCGACTACAAGACCACCTCCAGCACCCCCAATGCAGAGAAGGTGGGCCACCAGCATGAGGTGCAGACTTCTATCTACGCTATTCTCTACCGTCACAATACCGAGCGCCAGGAGGAAGGCATAGAACTGCATCACTTGGTCAAGCTGAAGCATCCCAAGCTCGTCATCACATCCCTGCCTCCGATGGACGACCGCCAGCAACGGCGATTGTTCCGTCTGCTGGAAGGGTATGTGGAAGGCCTCGACCGGTCTGACTTCGTGCCGTCACCCGGTCTCCAGTGCCAGAGCTGTGAGTTCTTCAACGAGTGCCGCCAATGGCAATGATGCAAGCAGGCGGAACTCACTGCGCAAACACTTGAGCAAGGCCGGTGCCTCAAAAGCACCGGCCTTTTGCTTTTAACCTCCAACCCTATCTGCCTATGAAAACACCACTCATCATTCTTCTAGTCACAGCATTTGCCTGTGCCTCTTGTTCCGAACAGCCCGCCTCGCCACCCCCGGTGGATCAACTGGCCCGCAGCCGCATCGCCGAACTGGAAAACCAGGTGCAGATGCACCGCCGCTACGCCGAACTCGGCGACAGAGCTGACGCCGAGCGAGGTGCCACTGATTATTGGAAGACCATCGCCGTATCCCTCGGGATTGGCTGCACGGTCATGCTTCTCATTGGAACCACCCTTGGATCGAGGACTCGCCATGACACCCGACTTCCCTGACCCCCGGTGGCCTGATGAAGACGACTGGAACGATGGCGGACCCCGTGATCTCCCGGAACATCGTGGCGACGACGAACGTCCCTCCCGGCAAAGTCTGGCTAAAAAAGCTTGGCATCCCGCCGCCTTGCTTCCACCCCAAGTGGACAGCGAATTCGACCTGCTTGGTCCTATTGAACGCTCGGCCGAGGTCCTCAGTTACCAGTGCCGCAAAGCCGAATACTGGATCTCACCCGGTGGCTGGCTTCGGGAATGGATCCGACTCAACTTGCGAGTCGCCCTATTCCTGGCAATCCCGGCTATCACCGTCGGCCCTCTCATGACCGTCATGCTAGAAGGTGTCAGTTCGTGGGTGGTTCATTGCCGGACTATTCAGGCGAACCTCCTGCAGTCGCCCTTCGCGACATTGCTGCTGATCGGAGTCTGCTTGGCGGTGGCCTGGGTCATCCGGGCCTTCCGCCGCTCAGATAGCCGCAACCCATGGTCCCGATAGCCCGGAACAGCCGCGCTGTCAGACAGGCCTTCCTGAAGCCGGGTGCCCTCCGCAAGACGGCCCCCGGCTTCTCATGTAACCCTAACCCCAAAAGGAATAAACCTATGGAACAAACGACTCTCTACTACCGCCAAGGCGGATCGGACAAGGTGTATGCCGCGTCCATCGAGCCTTGCCAAGACGGACACATCGTCCGCTTCCAGTTCGGCCGGCGTGGCGCTGCCATGCAGTTCGGCCATAAAACCACCTCTCCGGTGAGCTATGGTGACGCCCGGAAAGTCTACGAGAAACTCATCCGCGAGAAACTCTCCAAAGGCTACCAGCCAGGCGAGAGCCAGCCAGCTTATCAGCCCCCAAGCAACGCCTCACTCTCTCCCGGCATTCTTCCTCAACTGGTTAACGCAGTGGACGAAAGGGAAGCTCTGCTACTGATCCAGCAACCGGACTATTGGATGCAGGAGAAGTTTGACGGTCGTCGGTTGCTGCTGTGCCTGAACGGCTCTGGGGTGACCGCGCTCAACCGTCAGGGCAAAGCCGTGGCGATTCCAGAGCCTCTGCTGAAGACGGCTGAGCGCTTCACGACTGGTTACATCCTGGATGGAGAGCAGGTTGGTGACACGTTTCACGTGTTTGACCTGCTCCGTCTTGGTGAAGAAGACCTGCGTCCGCGACCCTATCATGAACGCCTCTGGTTTCTGCAACAGTTGCTGAGCGAAGCTTCGGAGGATAGCACCCCTATCATCCCGGTCTCTACGCACAAGGCGCCTCAAGAAAAACGGGCTGCCGTTGAAGCCATCCGCGCCGCCAACAAGGAAGGTGTGGTCTTCAAGGATCGCAATGCCCCCTACACCCCCGGAAGGCCAGCTTCTGGAGGTACCCAACTCAAATGGAAGTTCTGGGAAAGCGCATCGTTCATCGTCACTGCTCACAACCGCCAGCGCAGCATCGTGCTGGGACTCTACCGTGACGGCGAACCTGTCCCAGCCGGCAATGTCACCATTCCGCCCAACCATGCCATCCCAGACGTTGGCGAGGTCGTGGAGTGCCGCTACCTCTACGCGTTCCCGGAAAGCGGGATCATCTTTCAGCCCACCTACCAGGGCACCCGGGACGACATCCCCGTAGAACACTGCGCCACCTCTCAGCTCAAATACAAACCCGGCTAATACCGGGATTTAACCACGCTACTGACCCCTGCAGCCCATGCGCCGTCCCCGGCGCATGGGCTGTCTGCGTTAAACCTAAAACCAAAAAGGAACCGATACCCTATGCATGCCATTACCCTGCCCATCGCAGAACTCAAACCGGCCCTCACCGGCCTCGCCAAAGTCGTCAACCGCCAGGCAGCCTTGCCGGCCTTACAATGCCTCCGCGTGGAGCGCACCTCCGAAGGCTGGATCTGCCTGACCGGCTGTGATCTCAATTCATTCGTGACCGTGCGTTTCGAGCAGCCCGCCTCCGGATCGCCCTTCGCCATGCTCGTCAATCTGGAGGAACTCACCCGTCTTGCCAAAACCTTTGGCAAAGGCGAGTCCCTGGAACTCATCCTCTCTGACAAGGGAGATGTTGCCGCCCGATTCCCGTTGGCAGGTCATGCCAATGAAGTGGAGATCAAGCCGCACCGGCTCGCGGACTTCCCGGTCATTCCCCGGCTGAAACAACCTTCCATCAAACTACTGGATCCGGTGCGAACCTCGTTGCAGCAGGCGCTGGCCTGTTCCAGCAACGATCCGGGGCGGGTTGTGTTGATGGGAGCGTACCTTGATGCCAGCAAACCGAATGCTCATTATCTGGTCGGCACCGATGGCCGTCACCTCTACAGCAGCAATTCGTTTTCGCTGCCGCTGAAGGAATCGCTCATCATTCCTAAACACAAGTTCCTGGGATGGCGCGACTTCAATCTCGACGGTGAATGGCAACTGCGCGCCGGGAATGCAGAAGGCCTCGACCAGACCTATGTGCAGTTCAGCAGCCGCCGTTGGCGGTTCATCAGCAAGACCGTGGACGGCAAATACCCCGACTGGAGGAACGTCGTGCCGAACCCGCAACAGGAACAGACGTGCATCACACTTGATCCGTCTGCTTCTGATGCCGTGGAACGGGCTGTTGGTCTGCTGCCCTGCCACGAAGAAACCTACCGGACCATGGGACTGGAGTGCCGCCAAGGCCAACTGCACCTCATGGGCAAAGCAACTGGAGACGCCCCCTGGCTGCGCACCCTCATCCAGGGAGCCAGCTACACCGGCCCAGATACCACCGTATATCTGGACCGCCGGTTGTTCCTGAAGGCTCTGGAGTTCGGTCTGCTCAAGATCGGCATCATTGATCCGATCTCACCGTTGCGGTTCAGCCACGAGGGCCGTCAAATGATCGTGATGCCGGTTAGGATCCATGATCAGACAGAACCTCCCGCTCAGGTGCCGCCACCCGTCCAGGCAATTCCACCAGCGCGTTCACCACACACCGGCGTCGCCGCACCACAGCGTCGCTACTGCGAGCCTCAACTGACGAATGAATCAGTTGGTTCTCCCACTTCGGGCGAACCCTCCGTCGAGGAAGCGCTTCAAGTCGTAGAAGAACTCCGCGGCACGTTCGGAAGCGGACTAACCCGTCTCCGCGATCTGTCCGCCAAACTGCGGCAGATCCAGCGCGGCCAGAAGACCAATGACCGTGAGCTGCGCTCCGTACGCCAGACACTCAAGGTGCTCCAGGGCGTCCGCCTCTGACTGAGGAATGATGCCCATCCTAGAGAGAGCCTGAGCACCGCGCCAAGCGGTGCTCAGGCTCTCCGACACCGTTACCCACTCATCCTAAATCCAAATATCAAAAGCTATGAACACTCTATTTGAATCTCCTGCCAGACGCAAAACTCCCAACCTCATCCTACACTGCGGCGCACGCGTTGCTTCTATGGATGAGGTAAGGGCTGCCCCCACGCCATCTCCCACCGAGAGTTGGTGCCCCATCCCTCATTCGTCCCTGATCAACACGATCCAGCGGACCCTTACAACCAACAATCTGCGCATCGGTACCCAGGCCCATGCGCTCAGCCATGAAGGCCAACGGTACTTCGGCCTGATGGAAATCCAGGGCCGCCACACTGATGGTGACTATTGCTGGGTGCTCGGACTCAGGAACAGTCACGACAAGACATTCCCTGCCGGGATCGTAGCCGGAGCCTCGGTCCTGTGCTGTGACAACTTGAGTTTTTCGGGTGAAGTGAATCTGGCCCGGAAACACACCCGGTTCATCCTACGGGATCTACCCATGATCACGGAGCGTGCCATTGGGTTGTTGCTGGCCAAATGGCATGACCAAGACAAGCGGATCGCCGCCTACAAGGACACTGACCTTGGTGACGAGATTGCTCATGATTTGATTATCCGTGCTACGGATGTCGGCGTCTGCAGCAACCGCTACATCCCTGGCGTTTTACACGAATGGCGGGAGCCTCGATACGAGGCGTTTGCCACTCGTAACGTCTGGAGCCTCTTCAACGCGTTTACGGAGACATTGAAGGATGGCAACCTGGCAGAACTGCCGAAACGCACGCAGGCCCTTCACGGGCTGCTGGACACGCACGTTGGGCTTGGGCTCAACTGAGTGTCCTCTGGAAAAGTCGTCCTGAAACAGGAGGCTTTTCTTTAGCTATCAAAGCTGTTGGCCAGTCTGATCTCTTGCGCCGGTAGAGCATACTTCCGTCGGCAAAGTACGCCAAATTTGGTTATTTTTGAGGGGTAGCTAATGCACCGGTGTTAGACTTCATGAATGCAGTAATCCGCATTCTACCAAA